>CALKAI010000167.1 GCA_937983275.1 uncultured Trueperaceae bacterium
GGTCTGCAGCCACCTGCTTCTTGTAGGCGTCGAGCCCCTCCCGGTCGGCAGTGATTAGACCGCGCGAGTCGATGACGAAGATGCGTTTCCAGGCCTCCTTGCTGCTCAGACCCTGGGCCTGCATGCCGGCGGCGATCTGCTTCGCCACCCCGACGCCGCCGGCGCCGGCGCCG
The DNA here is from genome assembly GCA_937983275.1 of uncultured Trueperaceae bacterium. Classification (GTDB taxonomy): domain Bacteria; phylum Deinococcota; class Deinococci; order Deinococcales; family Trueperaceae; genus CALKAI01. The sequence continues at coordinate 174 of CALKAI010000167.1, forward strand.
TGGACGACTACGACCTGCTCTGCCAGTGAACGCTTCGTGCGGCGCCCGGCTGCCAGCAGGCCGGCGAGCACCACCGCGCCGGTACCCTGGATATCGTCGTTGAAGGAGGCCAGCTCGTCGCGGTAGGCCTCCATGACGTCGAAAGCCTTCTGCTTGCTGAAGTCCTCCCACTGCAGCACGACTCCAGGGAAGTGCCGCTTGACGGCGCTCACGAACTTCCTGATGAACTCCTCATACTCGCTGCCCGTGAGCCGGTTGTGGCGAACACCGAGGTAGAGCGGGTCATCAAGGAGGTCCTGGCGGTTGGTGCCAACGTCGAGCTCGACCGGCAGGGTCGTCGCGGGATCGATGCCCGCACCCGCCGTGTAGAGGGAGAGCTTGCCGATGCAGATGGCCATGCCGCCGTAGCCCTGGTCGCCTATTCCGAGAATCCCCTCGGAGTCGGTTGCCACGATGAGCTTCACATCCGGAACCGGCAGTTGCTCCAGGAGCCGGTCGATGTGGTCGATGTTTTCCGTGGAGACCACCAGGCCACGCGGGTAGCGGTAAAGCCTGCTGAACTGCTGTACTGCCTGCGCCACCGTGGGCGTGTAGATGAGCGGGGTCATCTCTTCGAGGTGCCGCTCCAGCAGGGCGTAGAAGAGGACCTCGTTACGGTCCTGAAGCGAGCGCAGGTACATGTGCTTGCCCAGGTCGGTGTGCGCCCGGCGGAAGTTCTCGTACGTCCGCTCCAGCTGCTCATCGAGCGTGGCCACATGCGGCGGCAGGATGCCCGTCAGGTTGAACTCTTCCCGCTCCTGGGCGCTGAACGCCGTTCCCTTGTTGAGTAGCGGAAGGCGGGTCACCACCAGGCCGGGCAGGTCCGTCTGGAGGTAGGGGCTTCCGTCGTGATCGTGTTTTCTCTCGAACTGCTTCATTACTGGCAGTTTACGTCAGGGTTGCCGGGCGTGCTGATCGAATGCGAAAGGGCCTGCTGCCTCACGGCTGCAGGCCCTTTCGCATCAGCATTCGCTGGAACTTCAGAAGCCCTGTCCGGGCGTGGTCCCCTGATCTTCCTGACTGGTGGACCCGGTCCCGGGCGCATCAGCGACGCGCTCCACGCTGATTGTGAGGTTTGCGACAAGAGCGGCTACCGCACCGATCGCGGCCCAGACCGGCAGCAGTACCGTGCCGACCACGCCGAGCGTGAGTGGGATCTCCAGGAGGGTGCGGCCCTCCTCGTTCTTGATGGTGATGCGGCGAACGTTGCCCTCGCGGATCAGGTTCTTGACTGTCTCGACCACCCGGTCGCCGGACACCTTGAACTCTTCGTTGAAGGTCCTGCGCCCCTGGGAGTCGGTCGTGTGGGTCCCGCCGGTGTCGCCCGTTCCTGTTTGCTGTGCCGAACCATACTGAGCCTGGGAGGAGCTGAAACCTTCGCCCTGCTGCTGCCCGGGTTCCTGCTGGTTGGGTTGCTGGCCACTGTTCTGGTAATCGTCTCTGTCCATGCCCGTACTCTAGTCCCGGCGAATGAAAGGCACATCAACCTTTAGTAGGAAACGGGGCGATGCTCGCCAGGGCTTACTCGCGCACGAGTTGCGGAGCGTGCAGCCGGCGGGCAAGGCGGCGCCTGACCCGCCTGTATGTCCAGACCGCGTCCTTGTGCAGCCGGTCCCGTAGCCAGGCAAGGTCCAGTGCGTACTGCTGCGCTCCGGTCAGGTAGTGGTCGGCAGTGCGCGTGCTCCTGACGTGGTCGAGCAGTTGCGACACCGGTACGTACCAGCCGCCCAGCGAGGCCAGGTAGCGCAGGTTCTCCTCGACCGTGCGGTCGAGCTTGCCGCCCCGCACGAACCCCTCCGCGAAGTGCGTATAGACGATGCAGTACCCGCCCTTTTGCGCCAGCGCGTCGAGGTTGGCGGGCCTGGTCAGCGACCCGAAGTCGGTGACGTTGTGACCGTCTGAAGAGCTGAACCAGTAGTTGCTGTAGGCCTCCTTGCTAGCGATCCGGTAGGGCCCGAACGGGTCGTAGGCGCTCGTGAGGATGCCGCGGAAGGTGTGGTTCCGCACGTAGGTGATTCTCTCCTTGAGGATGTCTCCCCAAAAGTGCGGCGAGTCCGGATTGTGTCCGCTGAAGGCTGGCCCTCCACCGTAATGTCGGCTCAGCAACGCAGAAAGGGCGGGGGAGAAGCGGTGCTGACCCCAGAAGACGTTGTCCGGATTCTTGGCATGATTGATGTGCACCTTCGGGTAGTTGCCCAGCAGCTCGCGGTAGAGCTCCAATCCCGCAACAATCTCCTCGCGCGTGAAGGCCCCGCTGCCGACACCGTGGAGGGCGATCTCGAAGCCCCGCTCCTGGAGTTCCAGGATGTATGCCCGGTACTCGTCATCCTGCAGGCAACTGCCTGTGAATGCGTCCCGCGGTGGGTAGACCCACACCGTCTTGGTGGTCTTGATGCCGAGATCGCTGAGGAGATCGTAAATGGGCCGGAGGTTCGCAACGGTCCCCCCCTCGGTGTCATCGACGACGGTGAATGCAAAACGGGATCCATTTGGCCAAAGCATGTTATGCCTCCCGTCAGGGCCTGCGGGTCGCTTGGGACGCCACTACAGCCTTAACTGTCTGTGAACTTTCCTACAGAGTAGAACGGGAAGCGGTACCGGGGCGTGGCGGTATCACAGCAACCGGTGAGATGACGGTTAGGTTAGTGAGAAACGTTACTCGTAACGGCGGGAGATAGTGTGCGGACTGTCGTCACGCCGGTAGGTTATTACGCTGACCTTGCCGTCCGGCTCGACCCTCATGCTCTTGACGTCCGTGAGCCGCTCGACGCCGGCCTCGCGCAACAGGGTGAAGAGCTCCTCCTGGCTTATGAGCTCCCTGGCCAGGTTCCGGTGCTGAATGCGGCCCCTGTCCACCAGCAGTATCTTGCGCGGCCTGGCGAACCGCTCGAACCTGCGCGACCTGTAGCTCAACAAATTGATCAGGTAAGCCCAGCCGGCGATGACTGCAACCAGTACGATCCCCTCGGGGATGCTCTTGTAGTCCCCCGAAAGTGCATTCTGGGCCGCATCGGCCAACAGCACGACGACGAGAAGATCCGTGATGCCCAGCTCGCCCACTTCGCGCCGGATGACGAAGCGCAGGAGCAGGAATAGCGCCCAGTACATGATCGTTCCGCGCACGATCACGTCAATTAGCGGATTCGCCGGCACGAACATGGCGTTCCAGTCAACGGCCGTTACGTCGAACAGTATGTCGAACACCGGACCTCCACAGACATGAGTACAGCAGGCAGGTTCTGCTTACCTGGTCCCTGCGCACAGGGAATGCCGCTTCGTATTTCCGTGCGTCGTGGAGTAACGTGAGGAGCGAATGCTGCCACTGCGCGACTCGCTCTCCCATCACGGTCCGGCGCTCGTCACCAAGCTGCTCGTGGTCATCAACGTTTTGGCTTTCCTTGCGCAGGTATCCGGCGGGCCGGCCGGGTTCGAGCAGGGCGTGATCCGCTACAGCCTCATTCCCGCCCTGCTGTTCGAGAACCCGCTGGCACAGTCGTACCGGCTCGTCACTTCGATGTTCATGCACGGCGGCGTTGCCCACCTGCTGGGCAACATGTGGTTCCTGTGGGTGTTTGGGCCCGCGCTTGAGAACCGGCTGGGTGGCGGCCGCTACCTTGGCCTCTACCTGCTGACCGGCATCGTCGCGGGACTCGCCCAGGCGGCTCTTACAGCCGATAGCATCACCCCTGTGGTTGGCGCCTCCGGCGCGGTATCAGGTGTCCTGGGCGGTTACTTCATCCTCTTCAACCGGGAGTTCGTGTTCAGCGTCGTGTGGCTCCTGTTGCCCCTGTTCGTCTGGGTGCCCGTCTCGATCTACCTTGGCTACTGGGCGCTGATACAGGTTGTCTACGCGCTGATGGGCGTCCCGGGTACCGCCTGGTGGGCACACATCGGTGGCTTCGTTGCCGGCCTCCTGCTGGCCAGGCAGTTTCGCCGTCGCAACCGGTACAAGGCGCAACCGTACTGGCAGGAGTGGTTTGACTAAGGGAGGTTCATGGACTCGCTCTTCCAACTTTTCTGGCTGTTCATCATCTTCAGTGCCATCACGCCCTACATCCAACAGCGGGCACTTGACGCAAATCGCGCGCGCCGGCTGGAGAAACTCGAAAAGCGCAACGGTTCCCGGGCGATAACGCTCATCCACAGGCAGGAGTCGATGAGCCTGCTGGGGATCCCCGTAAGCCGCTACATCTCCGTTGACGACTCCGAAGCGGTGCTGCGGGCTATCCGCATGACCGATCCGGATATTCCCCTTGAGTTGATCCTGCATACGCCCGGGGGCCTCGTGCTTGCGGCAGAGCAGATCGCCGAGGCCCTGCTGAAGCACCCGGCCATGGTGACCGTCTACGTGCCGCACTATGCGATGTCGGGCGGCACCCTCATAGCACTCGCGGCCAACAGGATAGTGATGGATCCCAATGCAGTGCTTGGTCCCGTAGATCCGCAGATCGGCAACTACCCCGCCGCATCAGTCCTCTCCGTCCTGGAACGGAAGAGCGCCGACCGGATCGATGACGAGACCTATATCCTGGCCGACATCGCCACCAAGGCCCAGCGGCAGGTAAAGGCCACCGTCTCCATGTTGCTGGAACACAAGGGCTGGGACGAGAGCAGGGTCGAGGACGTCGCCACGCTTCTCACTTCGGGCACCTGGACGCACGACTATCCGATAGATGTAGAGCAGGCCAGGGGGTTCGGGCTCGAGATAGACACCGCCATGCCGAAGGAGGTTTACGACCTGATCGAGCTCTACCCCCAGGCGAACAACAAGAAGCCCAGCGTTCAGTACGTGCCCATGCCCTACCGGCGGGACGGGGAGCGGACGGGGGAGCGGGACCAGGCCTAGATTGACCTTAAGCTGATCTACTGCTGTCCCTAGCGCGCCTGGCCGCCCTGCCGGGCGGGCACGAGCACGTGAAATGCGTTCCCGCCGGCGGTGCTGCTGTCGCGGTCGTCGGTCCAGTGGCTTACCCATACCTGGCCGCCCCAGCGCTCGGCGATGCGCCGCACGATGTAGAGGCCAAGCCCACGTCCTCTCCCGGCGCTCGATCCGGAGTAGGGTTCGAACAGGGAGTCGAAGCGGCTCTCGTCCAGCGGGGCGCCATGATCCCGCACCGCCAGCTCCACCCACTGCCCGGCCGCAACCGCATCGATGCTCACCGGTTGCCCCGCCGGGCCGTGGATGGCCGCGTTTTCCACCAGGTTGATGACGATCTGGAGCAGTTTGTCCGGATCGGCCCACACGAGGGCGTCGCCCACGCCAACGTGCAGCTCGATGCCCCTCTCCTGCAGTGTGGGTGCGAGGATCTGCTGTGCCCGTTCACATGTTTCGCGCAGCGAGATGGTGCGTTGGCGCGGCGGGTCGACGCTCACGGTCAGGTCGTCGAGGAGGCGGACGAGCCTGCTTGCCTCGGCCTGAGCCCGGGACAGGAAACGCTTTCGCTCGTCCCCGGCAAGGGAGTCGTAGCCCAGCGCCTCCAGCGTCGAGACGATCGTGGTGACCGGTGTGCGGAGCTCGTGCGAGATCACTGCCAGCAGCTCGCGGGCCGTATCGTGGGCGCGGTGTGCGTCGGTAACCTCCCGAAGCAGGAGGCCAACGGCTGTGGGGCGAACCTCGACGAAGTGCTCACCCAGCTCGACCACCCGGGTCAGGCGCTCCTCCCAGGCGGCTTCGAGCCGATGGTCGCGAAGCACGAGGAAGAGAGGCTGGCCGGCGGCCCACTCCCGGTTGACACGCAGGAGCCGCGCCGCGGCGCTGTTCAGCGCCGATACGGTGTCCCCGTCGATGAGTATGACGCCCTCGGCGAGTTCGTCCCAGACTCTGTCCACCTCAGCTGCCCGTGCCCAGGCTGTAGCCGCGGCCGTGAACCGTGCGGACAATCTCGCTGCCCAGCCTGTGCCGCAACTGGGCCACATGCTGATCGACGGTACGTTCCGTGCCCGTGAAGTCGATCCCCCAGACCCGGTCGAGGAGTTCGGCGCGTGCAAAGACGCGGCCGGGGTGTGCCGCCAGGAAGGCGAGCAGCTCGAATTCACGGCGGGTGAGTTCGACGGGTTCGCCTGCCAGGGTTGCTGTACCCTCTGCGAGGTTTATGACCACCTCGCCGGCCCGGTAGTACTCCTGGCGTCCGGCGCGGCGCAGCAGGGAACGGATGCGCGCGACCAGCTCGGCCGCGCTGAACGGCTTCGTCAGGTAATCGTCGGCGCCACCTTCGAGGCCGGCGACCTTGTCGGCCTCCGTAGCGCGGGCGGTGAGCATCAGTACCGGCAGGTGTCCGAAGGCGTCGCTGGAGCGGAGCCTCTGCAGAAACGAGTCGCCGCTCTCGCCGGGAAGCATGCGGTCGAGTATGACCAGATTGGCCTCTGGCAAGAGCCGCCACGCCTCCTGCGTGTCGGGTGCCTCCAGGGGCGCGAAGCCGTTCCCCCTCAGGTGGACGGCAAGGAGCTCGCGCACGGCCTCGTCGTCTTCGACGACCAGGACTGTTGTCTCCCTGTTCAATGCTTGGGAGCCAATGGGAACGGGGACGGGTACGGGGCCTGGTGCATGCCCGCAGTTTAAGCCCCTGATCCCCGCCCGGGGGTTCCTGCCGGATGGGCCCGGGTGCGCCGGTGCTAGACTCGCCACAAATGGAACAGCACACCACTGCGCTCTCGAACGATCTCCAGGCTGTCACCACCGATGTGGTCCGCATGCTCGACCTCGTGCGGGAGCAGTGCCGCCTCGCCTACGACGCACTGATAGGCGGAGACATGGGCGCCGTCGCCCGGTGTGCCGACCTGGACGAACGCGTTGACGGGTATCAGGAGGAGCTGGAACGGCGAATCCTCACCATAATCGCCCGGCGCCAGCCGACGGCCCGCGACCTGCGCTTCCTGGGGGGTATGTACAGGGCCCTGGCCGACATCGAGCGCGCCGGCGACTATGCCGTCCACGTTGCGCGTGCCGCCCAGGAGATCGCCCGCCAGCCCACTGTGGAGAGGCACCCCGACACGGCGCGCATCCTCCAGGTCCTGGATGGGATGATCGTGGAGACCACGGCCGCACTGGCCGAATCCGACGGCGACGGTGCCCGCCGGGCGCGGGAGATGGACAACGAGATCGACGACCTCTACGAGCAGGTCCAGCGCGAACTGCTGAACCGGATGATCGAGGATCCGGAGCGGATCAACGGGGCCATCCAGCTGCTGTCGGTCGTCCGCTACCTGGAGCGGCTGGGAGATCACATCGAGAACGTGAACGAGCACGTGATCTTCTGGCTCACGGGGGAGCGGCTCTAGCCTCCGGACCTCACTGCCTGCCGCTGGAGACTCACATTCAAAGAAGTATCTGCGGGGAACTCCGGGTACTGCCGTAACCGGCTGTGTGCAACCCACCTTCGTTTTGAATGCCGGCGGACACCTGGCCTGACCTGATGGCGCGCCCGCTGGGGCAGGATCAGGCCGGCTGGTCCTGTTCTGGTTCGTACAGGGGCAGAGTAAAGAAGAACGTCGCCCCCTCACCCTCAACCGACTGCGCCCAGACGGTGCCGCCGTGCCTGGTGATGATACGTTCAACCGTCGGGAGGCCAATGCCGCTGCCTTCGAACTCCTCCTCACCGTGGAGGCGCTGGAAGGGGATAAACAGGTTGTGGGCGTACTGCATGTCGAATCCGGTGCCGTTGTCCCGTATGTAGAACGCCTCGTGTTCTTCATCCCAGCCGATCTCGACCCGGGCAGGCTGGCTGTTCCGGCTGAACTTCACGGCATTGCTGATGAGGTTGGCGACAGCGACGCGAACCAGGCCTGGGTTGCCCTTCACCATTAAACCCTCCTCGACATGGAACTCGAGGGATTCTGGTGCATACGGGGTGTACTCGCTGCCGATTTCGTGCGCAATCCGGCTCAGGTCTATGACCTCGTGGCTGATCGTCTCCTGGGCCACTCGGGAGAAGGAGAGCAGGTCGTCGATGATTTGCCCCATCCGCTCCGTGCTGCGCCTGATGCGGTTGAGGTAATCCACGCCGACTTCGTCCAGCTCACGCGCGTAATCTTCCTGCAGGAGCTCACTGAAGCCGGTAATGCTCCGCAGAGGCGCACGAAGATCGTGTGCCACGGAGTAACTGAACGACTCCAGGCTGCGGTTGGCGTCGGAGAGATCGGCTGTCCTCTGCTCCACCCGCTGTTCCAGCTCTTCATTCAGGCGGCGGCTTTCGGCATACAGACGGGCGTTCTCCTTCGCGACCCGGGCCTGCGAGACGAGGGCGTCACGCAGAGTTACGCCGAACCTGTCGAAGAACAGCGCCAGGAGAATGAGGCTCAGGCTCATGAGGAGGACAGGGCCTATCGTCGTTACGGGGACGGTGCCCAGCTCCAGCGACTCCAGCGAAAACACGGTGCCGATCACCGCCAGGACGATCCCCACCGTCACGTAGATGACCCCACGCTGCAGGAGCAGTCCGGCGAGGATGACGGGCACCAGGAACATCAGCAGAGACGCCTCGTTGCCCACCAGCCCTCCCCGCACAAACTCCAAGGAATCGGCGATGAGGAAGGCCGCGACGGCCACATGCCCGGCCCAGGGAACGTCGCGGTTAAGCAGCAACAGGCTCACAAGCCCGCCAATGCCACCGATGAGGCTGGGGCCCAGGATCCTGAGGGTCAGGTAGGTGGGGCCAACCACCATAAGGGCAATCACGACGTTCAGGGCAAGCAGGGTAACCGCGCTGATGAGAACGGCTCTGAACAGTTGTTTCTGCTTGTCCTGCGTATCAGCGGGGCCGGCTGTGTCGCCTGCGGATTCAAATGCGTTGTCGGTTCTGGTCATCGGCATGTGTTCCCCCAGGCAACCTTGACAGCTTACCGCAACTCCCATCGGCGGGCTTTACGGGATACCACTCCCGGCTGGAACCGGCCAGCTTGTATGAGAGGCAGAGAACGACCTTCAGGACGAACTACATGTCACCGCGTGTCCCCAGGACTGCCGGTGCTACTCTGGGGCGTGCTCCTCAAGGAGATCAGTTTTCCCCCTGGCGGCGACACGTTCCCCATGTCGCTCCCATTGGTGCGGAACGGCCAGCGTCTCACTCTTGATGCTCCCGTGACGGTGATCGTGGGTGAGAACGGCAGCGGGAAGAGCACTCTGCTCGAAGCGCTCGCCTACGCCTGCCAACTGCCCATGGCAGGCTCTGCCGACAGCGTGGATACGGACAGGACACTCGCGCACGTCCGGCCATTGGGAGAGGCGTTGCGCCTCTCCTGGTCACGGCGCACCCGCCGCGGCCTGTTCCTTCGCGCTGAAGACTTCTTCGGGTACGTGCAGGCGCAGAATCAACTGAAGGCCGACTTGCGAAGACAGGCTGAAGAATTGAGGCTGGAAGATTCCGGGCGATCGGAGGAGGAGCTGCGGCGCATTTCTGCTCCATTCACGGGTTCTGTCGCTGCCCTGGAGGAGCGCTACGGGGGCGACCTCGATGCCCGCAGTCACGGAGAGAGCTTCCTCGCGTTCTTCCGCGGCCGGCTCACGGGGGAGGGGCTCTACGTGCTGGACGAGCCGGAGGCGGCCCTGTCACCGCTGCGCCAGCTGGCTTTCCTGTCGCTCATCCTCGAGGCGGTGGAGCGCGGTGCGCAGTTCATCATCGCGACACACGCTCCCATCCTGATGGCTTGCCCCGGTGCCCGCCTGTACGAGATTCGCGGGGAGGAGTTTGCGCCGGCTCAGTTTGATGAGCTCGAGCACGTGCAGATCATGCGGGAGTTTCTGGCTGCGCCCGAGGCGTTCCTTCGGCATCTCTGAGCCGAGTTATTCGTGAATGTACTTCTCAACTTGCTCCAGCAAGGCCGCTCTGATGCGTGAGGTTCCGTGCCACAACAAATGCCTGGCCGTCCGAAGGTTCACCAGCTTTCGGTGGCTCATCTCGTGTCTGGGCCTGAATGGTCTAACTTCCACGCGCGCCAGGTAACGGAGCTGGCAGTACGGGGAGCTTTCGACAGGAGGAGCCCCGCACGATTGAGTTTGCAGCCGACAGCGCGAGAGCTTCAGAAATTGTCGGGCACATGGCCGCAGCCGCCGGCATGCCTCTCACGCTGGATCGCATTCCCGTGGGGAGCAAGGTGGATAGGTCGGCGAACCGTTGGTGACCAGCATCACCCTGCTGCTCACCATGATGGCCGACGAGCCGGACGACCCGCACGTGAGGAGCGCTGCTGGTCAGGCGTACGGATTCGAGCCGAGAACTATTGCCGAATTCCTTGGGGAGATGTTTCAGGGCGCGCCTGTGACAGGCGAGTCCGTATGACCAAGGGAACATGAAAAAGGGTAGGTACTTCCTAAGATGCCGGTTCTGGCGTCAGAGTAAGTTCAAACGGGGGGTGCAGGACTATGGGAAGGCATACGGCTGGTCGTCCGGGTTGGAGAGTCGCGGTCGCAATGATGCTTGTCATCGCATCTGCGTTGGCATCGGTCTCGTTGGCTCAAGACAACGAAGAGGAGCAACTGAGTCTCATCGCAGAGACACCAGAGGCAGGTTTTGAGTGAGCCGACAGGCTTAGCAGTCCAGTAGAATGGGTGAGTTGGTTTCACCTTATGCGCTACCTTTTCGCGATACTCACCCTTCTGCTGGCAACCTTCGCTTCCGCGGCACCACCCGCGGGACTACTGGACGAGCTTCACCTGGAAACCAACATTGCCCGCCAGAAGCACGGGGCGCAGATGGTGCGCGTCAGCGAAACGCTCGCGAAGGTCGCACAGGGGCATGCCGAGGAGATGGCGAACCTCGGTTTCTTCAGTCACCAGAGCCCTACGCCTGAACGCAGCACGCTTGGTGTGCGGCTTGCCGCCGGGGGCGAGACGGCGCTGTGGGTGGCAGAGAACCTCGCGTTTCTCTCCCCAAGACCAGAACTCGCAGCCGCCGCAGTCGAAGGGTGGCTGGAGAGTCCCGGACACCGGGAAGCACTACTCAAGCCAAGGTTCACACATGTTGGGTTTGGAGCCGCGACAGGGGAGAACGGCGGAGTTTACATCGTTCAGGTCTTCGCCTGGAAACCCTGGCTTTTGCAGGGCGGCAAGGTAACGAACGAGGCGGGGCAACGCCGTGTCGAACTTACGTACGACCGTCCCCTGGGTGACGTGGCAGTGTTTGTGGATGGCGAAAACGTACCGGCGGTCGTACGCGGGAACAGGGTCGAGCTGCCGCTCGGCGAAGGTCAGGCTGAAGTGCACGTCGCGCTGCGGCAGGGGAGAGAAGCCCTGATTTTCGATGCCATCCGCGTTGCCGCCGACAACCGGTTGATGGCCGGTCGATCGACTGGACTTCAGTAGGTCCAGAGTCCGGTCAGGGTGTTGTATCCATAGCCCCCCCAGCCGAAGCTGAGGGTCACCGACATCAAGGCAGCCGCATTCCGATCGACATCGGTTCGCACAGATTCAGGCACAGAAATTGGCGGGAAGCCGCAATAAGCTTCCCGCCAATTTCCCGTTCAGTACTTTGGTCGGGGTGGCCAGATTTGAACTGACGACCACTTGACCCCCAGGGAACTGGAGGGTCATTCAACTACCTCAGTTGAGTTCGATTTAGCTCGTCTACGACAGGGGAGTTGTTGGTTCTCTTTCTCCTGAGGTTGTGGGTTCTCGCATGAGTTCGCGCCAGTTGGGCCCATGGTTGGGCCACTGCGTGGTCCGCCTGAAAGTACTAGATTTTTCATTGGCGGCTGAGCTCGTCTCATTTATAGCAGCTACTCTCGAGAGGTTTTAGCATAGCGATTGATAACGTGTCGATCCTGCGGGCCTGCACATTGCAAAGCTCAATTGTCACAACTAGACGGGGCAGGCGTACGGGTTGATTTCATGGACTAAGCGTGGGGCGGTAAGCAGATTGCAGAGGTACGCTCGACGCGTCCAGCGTACCTCGTCGTACCTAATCTCCGCGCCGACAGCGCTGAGGCTCTCACTTAGAGTCCGTGCCGAGTAGCTGACGAGCTACTGGCTGGGTAGTTGCGCAGTCGGGCATGACATTTGGATTAATGTACTGCCACGTGGTTGGATAAGAATTGTTCCTACTGCGGTACAAGCCGCATGCAGTTGTCAGGGGTTGGTTTGCCGCCCGCTTTGTCCGTCACTCTCCATACTGCCAACGCTCGCGAGCAGCAGGCCAAGGCTCAACTTTGGCGCCTCTTGGTGTCCTGCAACTTGGAGTAATGGGCGTTCACGCGAGAGGTATTGATCCGTTCGTTCGAGCAGACTCACAGTCATCCGGTTCTTACCTTCAATAGCCGCCGCAACGGTCTCCTCCGGAGGGTTTTTGGCCGGTTGCCCTCAGTTGAGCTGTTCGATAGCGGCGCGTTGCCGTGCGTGCTTTATTGGGTCGGCGTTCCGGAGGCGTTCGAGGTTCAGGAGCTTCCAGCGCACGGCCGGCAATGTGGCCGCTTGTGGGAGTCCGATGGCGTTGAAGTCGGGAACCCCGTCGTGGAGTGAGAGCAGGAAGCTCATGGTGTTACCGTCGAGCCGCGCTCTGATCTCGCTGATCAGGCGTTCGCGGGCCGCTTCTAGTTCTGTGAGCGGGAGCGGGTCCACGGTCATGCCGGCGAACTCGGCGTGGAAGACGGGTTCGATGTCGACCCGTCGAGGGTCGATGAGCTCGTGTGGTGGTCGGTTTGAGGAGGCGATGTAGACGAGGAAGGTGCGGAACAGGTCGTCGGTCAGGCCTTCGTTCTCGAAGAGCAGTTTGACGTCGTAGAGGTCCCTGGGGTGCTGGCGGTCGAGGGCGGCCACGAGCTTCCCGGCGAAGAGGTCCTCGAACGCCACGAGGGTCATCTCGGCGAAGCCGAACGCGTCCTCGACCCGTTGCGTGAAGCGCCGCGTCTCGGGCGGATGTACGGTGCCGCGCATTACAGGGGAGGTCTCGACCTTGACGGCTGCATTACCGTGGCGGACCTCCAATCGGACTTCATCTGTGCGCCCGGCGGCGTGCACGCGGGCACCCTGGAGGCTTTGCTCCACGCGTTCTGTGAGGCGCTCCAAGGCGGCGTCGATCCCTGCAAGGGTTGACTGCCGGTCCTGGAGGGGTAGGTACACGAGATCGGCGTCGACGGAGAGGCGCGGCATGTCCCGGTGGAAGAGGTTGATTGCGGTGCCCCCCTTGAGGGCGAAGACCGGGTCCTCGGCGATTAAGGGCAAGGTGCGCGTGAGCAGCCGCACTTGTGCCATGTAGCGTTCACGTGCCATCGTGGTTCGATTCTTCGGTTGGTAGCAGGTTCTCTGGCACGGTGATGCGGTATTGGGGGTGGAGGCGACCTCCTGGTCTGAGCGCACGGTCGCCGGAGCCTAGGTCGAACGCCTGGGGGTCCAGGTGCTTGCGCCAGGCGTGGGCGTGTTTGTCGGCGAATACGAAGAACAGGCGCTTGGCCTTCACGGAGCGGCAGTCGTCAAGTAACGATGTTAACAGTCGGGGTCGCAGGTTGGTTAGGCTCTCAAACGCGGCGTCAGCAATGCCGAACCCCTCGTTGCTGGGCAGCTCGTCGAGCGTCTCAAGGATGGCGCGTTCGGGGGTGGAGAGCGTCACCGTTTGCTGCCAGAGGTTTAACCCGCCGCCCCAGTCATTGGGTTGGGTGCTTTCAAGGCCTAGGTCGGGGCGGCTGAATAGCTTCTTGGAGCGCAGTCGCAGTTCTGAGTGCAATTCGAGGCGTTTTAGCCAGGTGGGGGGCTCGTCACCATAAAGGTATGCGACGTCGGCATCGCCTAATGTGAGGTAGTGGGAGTAGCCCTGCAGTGTGAGCGCGGTGGGCCCCCCAATATGTACGTCGTAGCCGAGCCATTGTGCTGAGAGGAGCGGGACCACCCAGTCTGCCGTGGCTGCTTCGTTGACGCCCTGAGGTAGTGGTAGGCGGTACACGCCGTAGGCAACGCGTTCTAGCCAGCCTCGCTCGGCGTAGTGATGTGCGAGTCTTCGGTCCACCCCGCGCGCTGCGAGCCATGTCGAGTCTAGGAACAAGCCTGGGGGTGCTTCGCCGAAGACGCGCTTTAGCGAACCCTCTGAATGTCTAGTCACATTGGACATTATAGTACGTGCGTAAAGTAGGTGGGGTCGGGCAAGGTGACAAGGGTGAATGGGTATTAAAGAAGAGAAGCAGATTTTATTCTTACGCGTTGGACCGCAGGTGCTGAATATCGACAGGCTCCGTACGAAAGTTTGCTTAACTCCGTTCGTGGGGTTGGCTCACCTCAAGGTGAGCCAACCCCACGAACGGACACAACAGGAGATCTTGCCCGTCCGAAACCCTAACAAAACGAGCCCTTGTAGGTAGTTTTCTTGGCCAAGACGAGGGCCATTAATGGCCGTTCGTAAAACACTATAGCAGGGCGGCGTCGACAGAGAGGCTGTCGCCTACTAGGCCGATCCCGCGATGCTCGATATCTTCTGCGTAGGTAAGTCACCCCGGTACCTTTTGTATGGTCTTGGAACTCTTGG
>CALKAI010000168.1 GCA_937983275.1 uncultured Trueperaceae bacterium
GGCGGTGACGCCTTCCGCGAGCTGAGCACCGTACAGGAAGAGGGCGTCCTCACCTACTACGACCCGACCGGCACGCCGATCCAGGAGAATGAAGCCCGTACGGTGATCGACCTCGAAGGTGAGCGCATGCGCATGGAGATGTTCGCCATGGGACAGCTCCTCGTCCTTCAGCAGGTGACGCCCGAGGGCTCGTTCGCATACGCGTTCCCGCAGGGCGAGCTGCCCCTCTCCGAAGCGGAGACCGCGGAGCTGCGCATGGCCTTCGAAACCGGCTTCTACGGTCTGCGTCTCGGGGCCGAAGGCGCGCAGAGCGCCAGCTACCTGGGCGAGCAGGAGTGGGGCGACGTTTCCGGTCACGCGGTCGAAGTGTCCCGTAACGACAACCGGTTCAGCTACCTGCTTGACGACGATGGCCAGCTGCTCGCCGACCGCTACGTAACTGCGCAGCTTGGCGAGACCACCACCTTCTACACCCAGTTCGAAGAGGTCGACGGCGTGCTGCTGCCCACGGCGTACGAGAGTTTTGCCATGGGCATGAAGATCCTCAGCTCCCAGGCGAACGACCAGGCGATCAACGAGCCGCTCGCCGATGACGCCTTCTCAGTAGAGGAGTACCGCGAAGCCAGTGAGGCGGCCAGGCAGGTCGCACCCGAGGTATTGACCTGGCTCCAGGCGAACGTGCACCCGCTGGAGAGTGTCGACGCCGGCGCACCCGCTGCCGACCTCCAGCCCTTCGGCGAAATCGTGGGCAATGCCCGCGTGGTCGCCCTGGGCGAGCAGACCCACGGGACCAGCGAGTTCTTCCGCATGAAGCACCGGGCGTTCGAATACCTGGTCGAGGAGAAGGGTTTCACGATCTTCGCGATCGAAGCGAACATGCCTGAGGCCCGGCGCCTCAACCAGTACGTCCTCACGGGCGAGGGTGACCCCGCAGAACTCCTCGCGGGACTCTACTTCTGGACCTGGAACACCCAGGAAGTGCTCGACATGATCGAGTGGATGCGCGAATACAACGAGACAGCCGACGAGCCGGTCCAGTTCACCGGCTTCGACATGCAGTTTCCCGGGGTGGCGGTTGAGAATGTCACCGCTTTCCTCGAGGAGCACGATCCCGAGCTGCTTGAGGAGTACGGGGGCGATCTCGCGGCTGTAACCGCCGCAAGCAGCCTCACCGAGGAGATGGCGCCGGTGGACGAGGCCGTGGCCGAACGCCTCGAAGCCCTCATCGGCGAAATGGAGGCCCGCTCCGATCGCTACGGCCAGGAGGCCAGCGAGGAGGAGGCTGCCTGGGCGATCCAGGACGCCCGCGTCGCCTACCAGTCCCTGGGGCTTGCCGAAGGCGGGATCGCATGGCGAGACCTTTCGATGGCCCAGAACGCGCTGTGGCTTCTCGACCACTACCCGGGCGAGAAGATGATGATCTGGGCCCACAACGGGCATGTCGCACAGGCGGAAGGCTGGATGGGCGCACACCTGGACGAGGCTCTGGGTGACGACTACCTTTCGGTAGCCTTCTCCTTCGAGGAGGGCGAGTACACCGCCGTCAACCCCGATGCCGGCGCGGTAACGAGCAACAGTGCAGGTCCGGCACGCGAAGGCAGTGTCGACGCGCTCCTCGCTCAGGTTGGCCCGGATGCGTTCGTGCTCGACCTGCGTGCCGCAAAGGGTACTCCCGCCGAAGGGTGGTTCTACGAGCCGCGCCCCTTCAGGAGCATCGGCGCACTGGCGATCCCCGAAAACAGTGCCTTCCCCGCCACGGTTGTGGCCGAGGACTTCGACGCCGTCATCTTCATCCGTGAGTCGACCGCCTCGCAACAGCTGAACTGAGTTTCAGGCCTGGCACTCTGAGCAAGACGAGGGCCGCACAGCCCCGCCGCGTGAACTATTTCGAGTGTCACCGGCGGGGCTTCTGCTTTGATTGATCCGTGCAAGCGCACGATACGGAAGCCGCACAACCCGCGAAGCTTCAGCTGCTCGGCACGCCCGCGCTCGTTACGGCTGGCTCGAACTGGACCCTGCCACAGACCGCGCCTGCCCGGCTCGTCGCCCTGCTGGCCCTGCGCGGCGCTGCGGTGAGCCGCGGTGAGCTGGCGGGAATCCTCTTTCCGGATGAGGCCGAGGACACCGCCCGCCAGCGGCTACGCCTCCAGCTCAGCCGCGCGCGCAAGCTCCACCCCGGTATCCCGCTCCTCAGCAGCCGACATTACGCCAGCTGCATCATCAGGACCGACGTTCACGACCTGCTGGAGGAGGCCCAGCGTGGCGACTGGAAAGCGGTGAGCTCGGGGCCCGCTCCGCGCCTGCTGGGCAGTTGGGATCTCCCTGCCGGACTGGCAGCCGAACTGCGTCCGTTGCAGGTGCAGCTGCAGGACGCGTGGCTGGACGCCAGCAGGCGCTATAGCCAGGAGCTTGCGGCCTCCGGTCAACCCTCTGAAGCATTCACTCTGCTCGCCCGTGCGCTGCGCAGCGAACCTACTGCGGAGGACCTGCTGCAGCTCCTCCTGCAGATAGCTCCCGCCGCCGGCAAGAGCCGGGAGGCGGGCGACCTCTATCAGGAGTTCTGCGCGGAGGTTGAGCCGCTGGAGCCTTTGCCGCGAACCGCAAGGCTCTATCGGGAGCTGGAAGAGGAGGCTCACGAAGATTTCCTGCCCCTCGCGGAAGTGCGTCATGCGGCCGCTGCGCTGGGCGAGCACGCCACACCGGCACGGATCGCCGGGATGCTCAACTCGCCAATCGGCACTGTAGTTGCGCTGCTGGCAAAGCTGGAACGCGCGGGGGAGCTCGACGGACAGGGCCGCCTGCTGCACGCCCAAGCCGTCCTGCACGCACTCCCCATGGTGCAGCGCCGCTATCTTCATGGACAGGCGGCCAGGGCGCTCTCCCACGCCGGGCTGCCCTTCGCCGAGGGCGAACAGTGGCTCCTCGCTGGCGACAGCGAACGAGCTGTCGCGGCCTGGTTCCCGGCCACGACCATCCTCTTCGGCCGCGAGTCCGGACAGCAGGAGGAGGCTGTCGCCGTCTACCGGCGCATTCTGGACCTGCCGGTGCGGTCTCCCGCCTGGTACGCCGCCAGCGCCTATTACGCCGGGGCGCAGCTGCAGTACGAGGGCCCGGAACCCGCCCTGCAGCGGGTGGAGCAGGTGCTGCACGAGTCGGACGACGCCCATGCGCGAACTTTCGCCCTGCTGGTCCGCAGCCACATCGAAACCGCCAACGGTGACCTGGCCCGGGCGGCAGCCACGCTGGAACTGAGCGAGGAGCAGGCCCGGGGCACACAGATAGTAGCCCTGCAGCGCGATGTTCTCCACAACCGCGTGCGCATCCTCTCCCTGCAGGGCAAGACCCGCGAGGCACTTGCGCTCGTTAACCGCACTCTCGAGGCCCTCCACCTGGAGCCGCCCCGCCTTGCGCGGCTAAGCTGGCTCGCCGCCCAGGCCTCCCTGCATTGCGACCTGGGCGAGTTCGACAGCGCCCTGGAGTCCTACCGGGAGCAGCTGCAGCTGGCGCGCAGCCTCGGCTACCGGCGCGAGGAGATGAGGGTAGTCTCCGACATCATCGCGACCCTGAATGACATCGGGCGGCCCGATGTGGAGCACCTGGAGCTTGGCCTCAGAACGCTGCAGCTGGGCGAGTTCGACGTGAGCTGGCCGCTGCGCCTGAGCCTTGCTGAAGGTTACGCAGCACTTGGGAACCGCGCTGAATCCCTGGCGCAGCTCAAACAGATTCTCCAGAGTGGCGACGCTACGCTCACCACGCGCGGACACGCGGTGGCCCTGCAGCTGCGCCTAGGCGGGTCCGACCCGGTTCAGGCCGAGAGGGCCGGCGAACTGGCCCTGTCGACCGACCTCCCTCAGGTGCGGGTGGCCATCGCCGCAGCGCTCGCCACCCTCCAGCATCCTCCTGCACAGCTGATAGGCCGGATCCTGGAGGGCGTGACCGCACAGCAGGTTCCCGCCTGGCTCAGTTCCGAGTGGGAGGAGCTCGCGGGTTACCACAGGCAGCAATTGATACGCTACTGATACGGCCCGTCCGACAACCTGTAGCGCATGAAGAGAATCAGACTCGTCGTGCTCCTGTGCGGCCTCACGCTGCTGCTGGCAAGTTGTGGCTCGAGCTCTCCCGCCGGAGGGGACAACCCGGATCCCGACCCCGGTAACCCACCACCTTCGCGCGACGAGTGCCGCGTGACGGTTACGTCGGACATCACTATTCCCAGCAGATTCGTGAACGGACCCGAGGAGTGCGACTACTACTTCCCCGGCGCGGAGGACTCCCGCATCAGCTACAGCATCACTTCGGCCGTTGAGATCGAAGCCGGCACAGTACTGCGCTTCGGTCGTGACGCAATCCTGCACATCGACGATGCCGGCAGCCTGCACGCCATCGGAACGGAAGCGGAGCCGGTCATCTTCGAGGGTGAACTGGAGGTGCGCGGTTTCTGGTACGGCCTGTGCTTCGGTGACAACCGGGCGAGCCGACTGGAGAACGTCGAGATCCGTTGGGCCGGCAAGGTATTCACCGGCTTCACAAACCAGTGCCGGGGTGCCGTGGGCGGGTCGGCGGGCGACAGTGAGCCATTGGACATCGTCAACACGGTCATCATGGGCTCGTACACCAACGGTCTGAACGCCCACCACCTGGTAATCGGCGAGTTCAGCAACAACGTCTTTCACTCGAACAGCGAGTACGGCGTCAACGCGCATGCCGCGAACGTAAGCCGGTTTGACGCTGCGAGCGACTATCTGGGTACCAGCGTAGGCTCTCCCAACGGCAGGCCCTACGTATTCACCGGTGGCAGCATCGATGACGGGGAGGCCCACGCCTGGATGAACCTGAACGCGCCCTACCTCGTGAACTCTGCCGAGTCCGGGAACTACCCCCGCAACGTCATGGTCCTGAACGGCAGCATCCTGGTGCTCGATGCCGGCGTAAGGGCCGTGTTCAACGGAGACTCGGGAATCTCCGTTTTCGACAGCGGTTTCGGGACTGCCGGCACTCCCGACAACCCCGTGGTTCTGACCGGCCTCACTGCCAGCCGGGGATCCTGGAACGGCATCTCGTTCGACAGTTCTACCGTGATCCTCAATAACCTCGAGGTCTACTGGGGTGGCAGAGACGGGCTGTACGCCGGAAGTATCGTCTTCTACGGCGTCTATGACAACTATGCAAAGGAGCTGAACGGCGTGCACGTTGACGGCAGTGCCAACTGCGCGGTGATGATAAGCAACATGTCCCTCGTCGACTCGCTGGACGTGACCTACGGGACCAACAACGAGTACGACCTTTGCGCCGACTGAAAACGGTCGCAGGCATGGTCAGGCGCTGCTGAGAGGCCCTACCATCCGCTCAAGGAGGCCTCCATGGCAACAGCGACAAGATCGTCTACTCGCGCACCATCGAGAGTGTCACCACGGCCCGGACGACGCTCAGGCTCAAGTTCGACCCCCAGGCCGTGCGCGACCCGAAGGCGGGCTCGCCGGGTGACCTGAGCATCGCGGGCCCGATGCTGGCCGGAGAGGCGTTCGCGGGCGGCCTGGTCGACGAGGTGCACCTGTTCCTGCTGCCCATAACCATCGGCAGCGGCAAGGCGGTAATGCCCCGCGACGGGGTGCATCGGCTCAGGCTCACCGACACTGCCCGCTACGAAGACGGCACCGTGCGCCTCAGCTACCGGGTGATCAACTGAGGCGTAGCAGGACCGGCTACTTCAGGTAACCCTCCGTCAGCTCCACCCAGTAGGCGGCGCCGCGCGGCAGGTTCTCCCGGTCGAAGTAGTACTCGGGGTGGTGAACCATCTGCGTGTCGCCATTGCCGATGAAGCAGTAGGTGCCGGGACGCTCCTGGAGCATGAAGGCGAAGTCCTCTGACCCCAGGAAGGTGGGACCGGGGTAGATGGCGTTCTCCTCCCCGAACGCCTCCCTGGCGATCTCATACGCCTTGCGGGTCTCCTCCTCGTCGTTGGTAAGGACCGCGCCGGGCACGCCCTCGCGTATTTCGAAGGTACAGCCGTACCCCTCGGCTACGCCGCGGGTCAGGTCGCGCACCTTGCCCAGCACGAGTTCCCGGTCGCTGGCGGTCTTCGTGCGGATGGAGAGCCGCAGCACGGCGCTCTGGGTTGTGGCGCAGGTGTTTTGCGCAAAGGCTCAGGGACGGCACCCGGCGTGTGTCGGCCTGTCCCTCCGAATGTGGGAGGTAACGCGGAACGCAGGGGCGTAACATCAGACAGGCCGGTCGCGGGGGCGCCGGCCCTTTTTCATTGCTCTGCGTTTCAGTGGCTCATCGGTTCCCCGAGGAGCTCGTCCGGGTTGGGGATCCCCTTCGAGTCGTCGCTCAGATCAGTCCAGGGAACGGCCTGGACTTCGATGATGTTCTCCGGATCCAGGGCGGGATCGCCAAGAACGAGGCCGGCGGTGCCGAAGGTTCCATCTGGACCCATGTCGTCCGGCGGAGTGGCCCCCGGACCCGCCGCTTCGCCCACCACGATGCGCATGGCCATCCCGTACATCTCATGCGGACCGCACCACACGTCGTAGACGCCCGGCGTCTCGAACGTGTACTCCCAGGCCTCACCAATCGGGATCACCGGTGAGGAGAACGGCTCGACGCCGTCCGGCACCCGCTGCTGCTTGCCCTGCTGGGAGTGGTACGCCGTCACCGTATGGTGAGGCGTCACGGCGATGAAGCGGACGGTGTCACCCGGCTCGACATAGAGCCCCGTCGGCTCGAAGAAGAAGTAGGGCAAAGGCCGGCCTTCCACCTCCTGAATCATCAGCTGCACCTCGTGTGTCGTCTGGGCAGAGGCAAAACCACCCACAGCCAACAGCGCGATAAGCAGAACCACGATCTTGCGCCAGATCCTGTCCATCTCATCCCCCCACAACTTTCCCTCACCAACACCCGTCCTCAGCCGGAATTTACGGGCAGGCACAGAGTACGCCCCGCTCGTGCGGGGATTATTAATTTCGGTCAGGCGCCTGTTCATTCCGTGGTCCCGCCCTGATTCTCAGGGGGGCGCAGCCACTACACTGGAAGCATGGCGGCCACGGCAGGAGCCTCCTGCCGTCGAGACTCTGGCCGCCGGGGGGAGGCACTTGTGAACTGGGACCAGATTAAAGGTCAGTGGAAGCAGATGCAGGGCGACGTGCGTAAACAGTGGGCCAAGCTGACGGATGACGACATCCAGGAGGCCCGCGGTGACCGCGAGAAGTTCGAAGGCAAGGTTCAGGAGCGTTACGGCCTCACGAAAGAGGAGGCGCGTCGCCGGGTCGACCAGTGGCTTAGCGACATGTAAGCGGCTCTGACTGACCGAATTACCCAAGCGAAATGAGAGAGGTGGGTGGAGCCGGCTGAACGCCGGCTCCATTCTCTTGAGCGCGTCCCTACGGCCGCTCGAACAGCAGGTAACGCCAGATTAGGCCGCCCCCGCTCGCTGTCGGGGCCAGGCCCGCGGAACGCGCGGCAGCAATCAACGTCTCCTCCGGCCACGCGAAAAGCCGGTAGTGGCGCCGGAAGAGCCTGAACAGGGCGTGCTGCATACCTGCCATCGCCCTGGTGAAGCGGTTCGAACGGGGGAAGCTGAGCAGCAACGCCTTGTCCGTGAGCCGAGCTGCCTGCGCGGCGAGCTCGGGGCCGTCGGCCGAGCAGCACACCACCCGGTTGAGGATGACGACGTGCGCCGGCTCGACCTCCGCGGGGCTGTCGAGAAGGTCGTGCACGCGGAAGCTGGTTCGTCCTTCGATGCCAACGCTTCTCGCCAGCTCCTGCGCGTACGGGGCGTACGCATCGAGCAGTTCGATGACCTCGCCGCTGGCGGCGCCGCTGCTGAGGAGTTGCGCCTGCAGTGCGCCTATGCCGCCGCCGATCTCCAGTACTCGGGTGCCGTCCAGCGCCACGCGTTCCCGCAATGCCGCCAGCATGTCCCGCTCCACCTGATCGAGGCCGTTCCGCAGGTACCGCTCCAGGTCGTACCTGGCGGTTCCGCTGCCGAAAATCTCCTCGCAGGGTTGGGCCCTGCAGCAGCTTCCCATGCGGTCGATTGTAGTACCGAACGGGGCCGGCAGTTACTCCTTCCGGATGGGGAGGGGGCCGTGGCTGTCCCAGTCG
>CALKAI010000169.1 GCA_937983275.1 uncultured Trueperaceae bacterium
GCGCCGAGGATCGACCCGCTGGCGTTGCTGAGCACCTGCGCCAGCTCCTCCGCACTGGCGTGCGAGAGGTGGTAGGTACGCAGCTCGATGGGGATCGGATCCACCTGGGTGTCGTAACGCTCGAGGACGGCGCTTATCTGGTCATGCTCCTCGTCGGTCGCCCGGACGGAGAGCGTCTGCAGCTGGCCCAGAACTTCAACCTGCGCATTCGGCGCTACCGCCTGAACGACTGCCGCCAGCTCCCCCGGCTCGTTGCTGACGCGGTAGAACTCGTGCCTCCTGAGGCCGTCCGTGCGCCCTTCGCGCTCGTCCAGGGCGAGCAGGGTCGAGGTGGGTCCCACCACCACGACATCGTTCTCCAGCAGGCGGTAGTCGAGACCGTTCAGCGTGAGCACGAGCTCCCACACCTGGCGGAACGGCTTGGGGTCACCTATGTCGTAGATGACCGGCGTGTCCGGTACGTCCTCCACGACCGGGGTGAGCCCGGCGCCCCTCGCCAGTGCCGCGATCATGGTCCTCAGGGACTCGCCCTGCGCGTCCGTCTGGAACTCCACCGGCTGGTCGAAGCGCTCGCCCGGGGGCAGCGGCTCAGGCTGTGCGATTGCCAGCGAAAGCAGCAACAGCACGAGCAGTGTCGGCAGGGTTCGCAGGTAGGAGGGAAGATCGCATCTGTTCATAATCACCGCCGCAAGTCCAAGGTGAGGACCTCAGTGTAGTTGCCGAGCTGGAAGGTGGCCTGCTGGTCGCGCAGGTCCAGGAGTCGAATGGAGGTGTCGGGCAGCTCGTCGCCAACCTCCACCATGACCGGGGCATCGGTGCCGTTGTGGCGCAGTACCGCCACGCTGGAGGAGCCGACCACCAGGCCCGTGAAGCGCACGTTGTTGTCCCGCAGGTAGCGGGCCAGGGGGTTGGCCCCCGCGTGCAGCGGAGCCTTGCCCATGGGCAAGGGATCGGGCACGGGCGCCGGAGCAAGATCGGCGGCCGGCTCGTCATCGCCTGGAAGCAGGCGCAGCGCGAGCGGTTCCTGCGCCTCGGCGTCCTCCGGGTCGTGGCGCAGGCTGGCCAGCTCGGGCGCCGGGCCCAGCGGCTCCAGTGCAGCGAGCTGGGGGCGCGAGCGTTCGGCCTCATACGAACTGCTGATCGAATCGCCCAGTGGGCTCGGCAGGGGAGCCGGGGCCGGCGGGGCCGCCAGCTGGGGCAGCTGATCGATGGTGGGAGCGGGTGGAGTCAAGGAAGGCCTGGATTCCGCGGGCACACCGCTGCTCGCCGCAGGTTGCCGGGGCGCAGCCGGGCCCGGCGATGCCACCGGCGGGCTGCTTTCGGGACCCACGGGTTGCGTCTGCTGACCGGCCGGCTGCTGCGCCGGCTGGTTGGACGCCGAGGATGGTCCGGGTCCGGCGGGACGCAAGACCGGGGAGAACGGGTTCACGGTGAAGGTGGGCTCGCCTGGTTCGTCGGTGTCCTGGGCTTGCGCGTCCTCCTGTGCCTCATCCTCCTGCTGGGCCTCAACAGCGGGGAAGAGGGGGAACTCGAGCAGCTCGGTCTCGGTGAACTGCGGCTCCGGGGCCGGCACTGTGGCCGGGATCAGCGGCAGCTCCTCCCCGGGCCCTGTTTCCGTGTCGTCAGCGGTTTGTGCGGCGGACTCCGTAACTGTCTCTTCCAAGGAGTCTTCGGCGGTCTCGTTGGCCGGTTGAAGGTCGTCCCCCTTACCGTCGGGATCCTGTTCACCAGGTTCAGCAACGGTCGGCTCACCTGGTCCGTCGGCTTGTACCGTAAACGCCGCCTCCTCGTCCCCTTCGGGGAGCTCAGCAGCTGCCTGACCGCCGCCGGCGACGTCCAGGCCGCGACTGTCCCCGGATGCCGCCTCGACGACGCCGATGAGCTGCAGGCCCAGCTCGCGCAGTTCGGCGGAGAGCCGTGAGGTGAACTCCCGGCCGCTTTCAGCCGCAGTGCGGCCGGACGCCTGCGGCTCCTGCCACTGCACGTAGAGGTTTGCCCAGATGGTTCCGGCGAGGGCGAACAGGAGGAAGGCGAAGAAGATGCGAAAGCCCCGCGAAAACACCCTAGCCGCCTCCCTGACCGGCCGCGGCGGTCTCCCCGCCGGGTACGGCGGCGAGGCTCGAGATGTCACCGGTGTAGACGTAAACGGTGAAGCCGTAGTTGGTGATGAGGTCCGGGTTGGCAGGATTGGCTGAGTCCGAGCCGTCGACCGAGATGGAAACCTGACGCACCTTGGTGAACCGTTCGAGCGTCTCCAGCTCCTCGAGGAAGGCCATCGTCTGTGCGAAGGTGCCGGTGGTGCTCATGGTGAAGCCCAGCGGCCGGACATTCTCGACCTGCTCCGGCCCGGCGCTCGATTGCCCCAGGGAGTTGAGGGTCACCTGGGTAGCGATGGCGCTCTCCCGCAGGAGGTCCAGCAGGTCGCTCACGTCGCTCTGGGTGGGCAGCTGCCGCAGGAAGTCCTGCCGCTGCTGATCGAGTTCGGCGATCTCCTCGCGCAGGCCCGGCAGGTTGCGCCTGGCGGCCTCGCCCCGCTGCACCTGCAGCGAGAGCGTGTCCACCCGCGAATGCAGCTCTTCGATCTCATCCTGTACGGGCGTGTAGAGGTAGAAGTACCAGAGCACGCCAAGGAGCACGGTCAACCCCACGATGATCAGGGTGATATCCCGCTGCCTGAGGCGGTCCAGTCTTAACCTACTGAGCGCCACCGGGATCCTCCTCGTGCATGCCGATGGCAAGGCTGTAAGCGTAGATGTCCTCCTGCTCCTGGTAGTCGGTGCGCTGGAAGCTGACGCCATAGCGGGGCGAGCCCTCCAGATTGCGGATGAAACGCGAGAGGACCGCGGTGCCGGTAACCTGGCCGCTCACGCTGAGCTCGGCCACCACCGGCCTGCCTTCGAAGCGGTCGGGACTGCTGGTGGGCGGGAAGATGCTCACCATGCTGAGCGAGCTGAAGTCGATCTGCGGCGCGTCGCCGCCGGCGGGCAGCGTCTCGAGCACGCCCGCGATCGCCTCGGTCCAGTCGACTACATCCCGCTGCAGCTCGTTGGCCACGTCGAGGATTGCAGCGAGTTCCGTGCGCCGCCGCTGCAGCTCCTGCTGCTCCTGGATGTACGGCTGGAGGAGCTCGATGCGGTCCTCCAGGCCGGCGACCTCGAGGTCGAGGCTGTTCCGCTCCTGCTGCACGATGTACTGCATCGTGCCCGCGGTTGCGATGACGACGAGCGGCACCAGGATCGCGACCAGGCGCCAGTAGCCGGACTCCTTCTTGCGCCGGTATTGCGGCGGCAGCAGGTTGATGTTAATCAACGCCGGCCACCCCCCTGATCGCCAGGCCCAGCGGCACGGCAAACGCGGCTGCTTCCTCGCGCAACTGCTCGTCGCTGAACTTGCGCGAGTCGGTGCGCACGGTGCTCCAGGGGTTGGCCAGCTCGACGGGGTAACCGAGTGCGTTGGCGATCGCCTCGGGCATCCCACGCAGGTTGGCGCTGCCCCCGGAGAGGAGGATCGATTCCAGCTCCAGCTCGCCCGCCTGGACGGTGAAGAACTGGAGGGAGCGGCTCAGTTCCCCGGTGAGCTCGAGCAGGACCGGCCGCAAGGCGTCCCATACGCGCCCCGGGTCGGCGTCTTCGATGGAAGCTGCTGCGATGTCGGGCGGGTTCGCGGCCAGCTCCTCCATCGCCTCGGTGGTTGCCGCCCCCAGCTGATGCTTGAGCATCAGGGCCTCAGACCAGGCGACGCTGAACTCACGCTGCACGGCCGAGGTCAGGTCATCCCCGGCCACACCGATGACCCGGTTGAGGAGCACGCGGCCGCCACGCACCAGGGTGATGGAGGTACTGCTGGCGCCCGACTCGATGAGCACATGGACACCTTCGCCTGGCGCTTCGTCCGGCCCGCTGGCCGCCTTGCCGTTCCGCAGGGGCCGCATCAGCGCGAACGGTTTGATGTCCATGGCGACCGGCTCGAGGCCGGCCTTGAGGAGGCACTCTGCCTGCTGCGCCACGTACTCCATTTGCGCGGCCGCGATCAGCACCTCGATCTCCTCGCCCTCCTCGAGCGATTTCGGGTCGTCGAGCAGGTGGTAGTCGAAGGCGACGTCGTCTATGGAGAAGGGCAGGTACTTATCGGCCTCAAACCGCACCGCGGTGCCGAGTTCCTGCAGGGGCATGTTCGGCAGGCGTATGTTCCTCGTGACCACCTGCTGGTTGCCGACGGCCGCGATGACGAAACGGCGGGTGATGCCGGTCTCCTTGAGGAGTTCCTGGATCTCGTAGGCAAGTGCACCCGGATCGACGATCATGCCGTCCTGGAGGAACTCCGGAGGGACCGCACGGGAGCCATAGGACGAGAGTGTGGGTGTCGCACCGGGGCGCAATTCAACCACCTTTATGGCGCTTGTGCCTATCTCCAGGCCAATCGCCTCCGTCCTGGGCTTTAGAAGGCGCGAGAAAGTGTCGCGCAGTGCGGCCATGAGAGCTCCTCCTCGCCCCAACCGGTCGAGTCTACCGTGCCACGCCAAACCTGTCAGGTAAAGTTTTGCACGTCTGGAACGTTATCGGCGACGGGACTGGGCGGGAGCTTAGAGGAGGAGCGTGATCAGCTGGGTTTCGGCACCATCCCCGGAGGCAAGGAAGGCCCGGTCTGATCGTCGTCACCGGAACGGCGCGGCTTCCAGCGGGACTTGCCCTCGCGGGAGTCGATCGGCTCGGGCACCTCGGGCGGGCCCAGCTCGAAATCGGGCAGCTCCTGACCATCGAGCAGCGCCTCGAACTCGTCCGCGTGGAGGGTTTCCCGCTCCAGCAGGACGTCGACGATCCGGTCGATTTGCTCGCGGTGCGTGAGCAGCAACTCGGTGACCCGCTCGTACTGCTCGTCGATGATCGCCTTGACCTCCAGGTCGACGAGCCGTGCGGTCTCCTCGCTGTAGCTCCTGAAGCCTTCGAAGTCGCCCAGGTACGATTCGTTCCCCGAGGAGAGCGAGATCTTGCCCAGCCGCTCGCTCATGCCCCAGCGCGTCACCATGCGCCTGGCGATGTCGGTGGCCTGCTGGAAGTCGTTCTGGGCGCCCGTAGTGACGTCGCCAAAGACGATCTCCTCGGTTGCCCGGCCTGCCAGCGCGACGCCGATCCGGTCGAGCAGCTCGAGGCGGGTTATCGACAGGCGGTCCTCCTCGGGGAACTGCATCACGTAACCCATCGCCCGGCCGCGCGGCACGATGGTGATCTTGTGCACCCGGTCGGTGTGCTCGAGGAGGTGACCAATGAGGGCGTGGCCGGCCTCGTGATAGGCGGTGATGCGCTTCTCGCGCTCGCTGATCACCCGCGAGCGGCGCTCGGGGCCCATCACGACCCGGTCGGCCGCCTCATCTATATCGGCAGAGAGGATCTCGCGCCTGTTGTTGCGCGCCGCCACCAGCGCTGCCTCGTTGAGGAGGTTCTCCAGGTCGGCGCCCACGAAGCCGGGCGTGCGCCGGGCGACCTCGCGCAGGTCCACCGTGGGCGGCAGCGGCTTGCCCCGCGCATGGATGCGCAGGATCGCCTCGCGCCCCTTCACGTCGGGCGCGTCGACGACCACCTGGCGGTCGAAGCGGCCGGGCCGCAGCAGGGCCGGATCGAGCACGTCGGGCCGGTTGGTGGCCGCGATGAGGATCACGTCGTGCTGCGTCTCGAAGCCGTCCATCTCCACGAGCAGCGCGTTGAGCGTCTGCTCCCGCTCGTCGTTGCCGCCGTTCACGGAGACGCCGCGCTTGCGGCCCACCGCGTCGATCTCGTCGATGAAGACGATGCAGGGCGCGTTCTTCTTGGCGGTCTCGAACAGGTCGCGCACGCGGGCGGCCCCCACGCCCACGAACATCTCCACGAAGTCGGAGCCCGAGATGCTGTAGAACGGCACCTTCGCCTCGCCGGCCACGGCCTTCGCGAGGTGCGTCTTGCCCGAACCGGGCGGCCCCGCCATCAGGACGCCGCGCGGTATGCGGGCGCCCAGCGCGTGGAACTTGGCGGGGTTCTTGAGGAAATCGACTACCTCGGCCAGATCGTTCTTGGCCTCCTCGACCCCCGCCACGTCCTTGAACTGGATGCGCGTGTTCTCCTGCGCCACGAGCCGCGCGCGGCTCTTCCCGAACGTCATCGACCCATCACCCCCACCCTTGTTGCCCCGCATCAGGTAGAGCAGGAAGCCGATCATCAGCGCGACGGGCAGCAGGTAGACGAGCAGGCGGCTCCACTCGTTCTGCGGAGCGGTCGCCTCCACCTGCGCCCCGGCGCTGGTGAACCTGGAAAGATCCTCCGGCGGGCTCGCCAGGTAGGTAGTGAACTGCTCGCCCTCCGTCGGAGTGACGGTAAGCCTGCTGCCGCTGACGACAATCCGTTCCACAGCGCCCGCCTCCAGCTGACGCTCGAGATATGAGTACGGTTCGACCTCCGCAGTTCCCTGCGGATTGCTCTGTGTTGCTATGAGTACGAGCAGCGCCACGATAATGACGGCCACGACAAGACCACGCAAGGACACCCTCCCCATAAGGAGAGTGTAAATGCCTGTCGTGAAAACACACTGACGAACGACCTTATTTACGGAGCGGGAATAGGAAGGCGCGTAACCGGCCGCCGGTTACGCGCGTCAACTGTGCGGTTTGGCTAGGCCGATTTGGCGAGGTCGTTGAAGCGCACGTGCGCGTTGTGGAACTGCAGGTCGATGGTGCCCACGGGGCCGTTTCGCTGCTTGCCGACGATGACCTCGGCGATTCCCTGCTTCTCGGAGTTCGGGTCGTAATACTCGTCGCGGTAGATGAACATGACCAGGTCGGCGTCCTGCTCGATGGCGCCAGACTCGCGCAGGTCCGAGAGCATGGGCCGCTTGTTGGGACGCGCCTCCACGGCACGCGAAAGCTGCGAGAGCACCAGTACCGGCACGTCGAGCTCGCGGGCCAGCGCCTTGAGGCCGCGGGAGATGGTGGAGATCTCCTGCTGGCGGTTCTCGGTGTTCCCGCCGGACATCAGCTGCAGGTAGTCGATGACGATCAGTCCGGGACCATGCTCGGCCACCAGGCGGCGTGCCCGGGAGCGCAGCTCCATCACCGACATGTCGGCGTTGTCGTCAATGAAGATCTTCGCCTCCGACATGCGGCCCGCGGTATCGGCCAGACGCTGGAAGTCGCGCTCGGAGAGCTGGCCGTTGCGCACCCGGCTCATGTCCACACGCGCCTCCGAGCAGAGCATGCGCGTGACCAGCTGTACGGCCGACATCTCCAGCGAGAAGATGCCCACCGGCTTGTTCTCGCGCAGCGCCACGTGCTGGGCGATGGAGAGCGCGAGGCTCGTCTTGCCCATCGACGGCCTGGCGGCAAGCACGTTGAGGCTGGCCGCCTGCAGCCCGGCGGTGAGCTGGTCGAGCTCCTTGAAGCCCGTGCGGATACCCGAAACGGGATCGGGGTTTGCGAAGAGCTCGTTGATGTACTCGAAGGTCTCCGTCACCAGGTCGCCCATGACCTGGAACTCCTTGCTCTGGCGCAGGCCCGACATGTCGAATATCGCCGATTCTGCCTTGTCGAGGATCTGCTCGACCGGCATGGCCTGGTCGTAGGCGGTCTGCATGATTTGCCCGCTGCGGCCAATCAGTTCGCGCAGCACCGCCTTCTCGGACACGATCCGCGCGTAGCTTTCGGCGTAGGCGGCGGTCGGCACGCTCTCGGCCAGACCTATCAGGTAGGGGAGGCTGCCGATATCCTCGAGCTCGCCGCTCTGGCGCAGCTCCTCGGTGAGGGTCACCAGGTCCACCGGTTCGTTCTTCCGGTAGAGGCGTTCCATCGCCCGGAAGATCTTGCGGTGGCCCTCCTTGTAGAAGTGCTCGACACGCAGGCTTCCCTCTATCTGGGAGAAGACCTCGTTGTCCAGGAGGATACTTCCGAGCACACTTTGCTCGGCCTCAAGGTTCTGCGGGGGCAGGCGGTTTTCCACTTCCCCGATTCTACTGGAGGTGCGCCCTGCGGGTCGGGAGGGACAACTGGAAATGAGGAGTCCGGTCTGCTTAGACGCGGGTGCCTGGGCATTTGCTCATCCGGAACCCATTCGGGAAGGACGAAGGTGGCACAATAGGCCTGATGTCATTCCTTCTCGTCGTCCTGACACTGCTGGTCGGTTGGCTCGTTGGCGGCTTGCCGCTCGGCAGCATGATCATCCGGCGGTTGACTGGCAAGGATCCCGCCGCCTATGCGGCCCACAACCTCGGTGTCGAGAACGTGCTGCGCCACCTGGGCCCGCGCGTCGCGGTCGCCTCGTTCGGCACCGATGTCCTGAAGGGCTTCGCGGCCGTCGCCCTCACCGGGGGCAGCCCCTGGGGTGCGCTGGGCGTGTACGCCGGGCACCTCCACCCGCCGCTGGCCAGCTGGCGCGAGCGTGTGCCGCGCGGTCGCGGGAACGGCGTGCTGCTCGGTGCCATCGCCGGCATGACCGTCGTAGGCGCACTGCCCTACGGCGCCGGTCTCGCGGCGGTGCTCCTCTTCGCGGTGGCCCTGGCTGCCAGCTCGTACGTGGCCGTCGCCACCCTGTCTGGCCTTCTCGGCCTGTTCGTGGTGGGGATCTTCAGCTCGGCGGGTAGCGGCCTGGCCGTGCCCCTCCTGGGCATCCTGCTGGTAGCCCTGTGGCGTCACAAGGGCAGCATCGCGCGCATCATCGACGGGACCGAGGTCCGTGTGGGCGAGCCGCCGCCCACCCATGGCAGCGACCCAGGCGTTGTGCGGGCGGCCTTCATGATCCACCCGATGACGCTCGACGATCTGTGGCAGGCCCGGTCGCAGGGCTGGGTGGG
Organism: uncultured Trueperaceae bacterium; assembly: GCA_937983275.1. Taxonomy (GTDB): domain Bacteria; phylum Deinococcota; class Deinococci; order Deinococcales; family Trueperaceae; genus CALKAI01. Next base: position 8,809 of record CALKAI010000169.1, read on the forward strand.
CAAGCTGGTCGAACTGGGCGTGCTGCCCGAGAAGTGGATAATCCGGCTGCTTCCCTACATCCGGCCGCAGCTGTACGGCGAGGTCACCGGCATACGTCTGAACGACGGCCGGGAGTTGCGCGTCCTGCTCATCGGCGGCGCGATGCTGCCTGAGCAGATACGCGCCTACCCCGAGATCGCCACCCGGGTGGCCATCCAGGGCGCCCGGTTCGCACGCGATCTGGGGGCAGAGGCCTTCGGGCTGGGCGCCTTCTGGTCCACCGTCGGCAACAAGGGCGTCGACGTGCAGGAGGCGGTCCCCGACATCGCCATCACCAACGGCGGGGCCTACACGGCCGCCACCGTCCGCGCGGCGGTCCCCGGCCTGCTGCGGCATTTCGAGCAGGAGGGCGGCTCGCTCGGCAGGGCTACCGCCGCGGTCGTGGGCGCCAACGGCGTGGTCGCCTTCGGTGTTGCCCGGCAAATCGCCGACAGCGTCGGCAAGCTGATCCTGATTGGTCGTGACGCGGAGAGGCTCGAGCGCAGCGCGAACAGCTTGCGCCGCAAGTACAGGGACACCGTGATCGAGACCTCCATCCAGATCGAGGCGGCAGCCGAGGCCGACCTGATCTTCACGGCCACCTCGGACCCGGAACCCGTACTGTTCGACCGTGACGTCAAGCCGGGCGCCTGGATCTTCGACCTGGGCAGGCCTGCCGATGTCGACGAGAGCGTGCGCAACGTCGCAGGCGTCCACCTGATACCGGGTGGCGTAGTCAGGCCGCCAGGTGAGATGAAGTCGCAGATCGACATGCACTTCGGCAACGGTCAGGTTCCGGCCTGTATGGCAGAGACAATGATAATGACCGCCACCCGCGAGTTCGACCGGGCCTCGCTGGGCAACAGCACCAGGACGGCAGATATCGAGTTCTACATGCGCGAGGGGGAACGGCTGGGCTTCGAGGTGATCAGCCGGGATTCCCGGGTACGCGTTCCCGAAGCGAGCGTATGAGGGCAGTCGAGGCCGCCACCCGTTATCGGGGCTCCCATGAGTGACGGCCGCTTCGCCTTCCGGGTGAACGCCCCGTTGGGCCTCGAGGGGCCCGAGGCCGCAACACTGTGGGAGTTCGGCTGCCGGGCCGTCAGCGAAGAGGACGGCACCGTCGTGGGCTACTTCGACCGCCGGGTGGAGCTGCCGCTCGAGGGCGAGTGGCAGGAGCGCGCTGACGTCGACTACCTGCAGCGCTACTACGACGAGCTGCAGGCGGTCACGGTCGGAAACCTGGTGGTCGCACCGAGCCACCGCGAGGTGACCCTCGGCTTTGGCCAGAAGGTCCTGTGGCTCGACCCGGGCATGGCCTTCGGGAGTGGCCACCACGAAACGACACACATGGCACTGGCGGCACTGGGCCGGCGCGAGCTTTACGGCCTGACAGTTCTGGACGTCGGCGCCGGCTCGGGGATCCTCGCGATCGCCGCCGACCTGCTGGGTGCTGAGCGGGCCTACGGGATCGACATCGACGAGTCCACGGTGGAGGTCGCCAGGTCGAATGCGCGCAGCAACCGCTCGCGGGCGTCGTTTTTTGCAGGGTCGCTGGACCCCGACCGGCACCGCGCCGACCTCATCGTGGCGAACCTGTTCGCAGAGCTTCACGCCTTCCTGGCGGCGGACTACGCGAGGGTGCTCTCCGAGGGGAGCGAGCTGCTCGTCACCGGCATCCTCGCTGACCGGGCGCAGCTCGTAAGCGACGGCCTGGCTCCCTACTTTGACGTTACTGGGCGTTACGAGGACGGCGAGTGGGTCCTCTTCGAGGCGCGGCGCAACTCCAGGCCTGTGCCGGAATCATCTGGGGACGGGAGTGTAGCCCCGCTCGAGCATGAGCACGTCCCTTCTGGAGAGGGGCGCAAGGGATCGTCCGGGGGACAGCAGCAGGATGACGAACAGGAGAAGCTCTCCAGGAGGTGGGACAGTTGAGGAGGCACCGGTTTCATCTCAGAGAGCTGGAGGCAGGCGAGATCTCCGTCGTGGGACCGGAAGCCCAGCACCTGAGCAGGGTGTTGCGGGTGCGACCAGGCGACCAGGTCCTGGCGTTCGACGGGGAGGGACTCGAGGCTCGAGGCGAGGTAAGCGCAGTTGACGACGCGAGCGTGACTGTCAACCTGCAGGAACCGCAGCCCAGCGAGGTCGAAAGCGACCTCCAGGTAACTGTTGCCGTGGCCCTCCTCAAGGGCGACAAGCTGAGCGACGTCGTACGCCGCTGTACTGAGCTGGGCGCGGTGCGCTTCCAGCCGCTGCTCACGAAACAGGCGGACGTGCCGCAGCTCTCTGCCAACAAGCTCGCCCGCCTGCAGCGGGTCGCCCGCGAGGCCGCCAAACAGTCCGGCCGGTCGGTGGTGCCCGAGGTGGCGCCGGCGATCCCCCTCGAGGAGCTTCAGTGGCAGGGCGTGGCCGTGCTCGCCCACCTGCGTGCCAGCGAGCCGCTCGCCGGCGCCCTGACGCCGTTGCCGGAAGGGACCGAACTGACGCTGATCACCGGCCCGGAGGGCGGGTTCGCTGCCGAGGAGGCGCAGTCCCTCGTGGACCGGGGCGCCACGCCCGTCTACCTGGGGAAACGCATATTGCGCGCTGAAACCGCGC
>CALKAI010000170.1 GCA_937983275.1 uncultured Trueperaceae bacterium
GGCACATCGTGGGACGGCACGACTTCACGTCGTTCGCGACCCAGGAGACGCGCGAGACGGTCCGGACGGTCTACCTGTGCGAACTGCGCGAGGAGGGGGCCGAGCTGCGTCTGCACATTGCCGGCGAAGGCTTCCTGCGCAACATGGTGCGCACCGTGGTGGGGACGCTGCTGTGGGTGGGGAAGGGGAAGCTGGCCGCCGCCGATGTCGCGCAGGTGATAGCCGCCCGGGACCGCACCAGGGCCGGGCACAACGTCGCCGCCCACGGACTCTATTTCGTGGAGGCGGGGTACCAACCCTGGGATCCGCAGGTTTCGGAATCGAATTACCGGCTTAGCCTCCTGGGCGAGTACGTATAATGCTGCCGTGTCCACTGTAGTCAGGGCTTTAACGACAGCCGATCTTCCCCAGGTCGAGAGGCTGGATGAGGCGTACGCAAGCAGCCGGGGGCTCGAGCGGCTGGTTGATGCGGGCGCGGTCTCCTTCTATGAGCGGACCGGCCACTCCTTCGTCCTTGCCCGCGGCGGGGATGACCTTGAGGGGTTCGTCCTGGCCCAGGCGGTCTGGAACGGAAGGCGCCCCGAGGTGCAGTTGCGCCGCCTCGTGGGCAGTGATGACGCCCGGCTTGCGCTCCTGGAAGCGGTTGTGAAGAGCGCTTACGACTCCGGGGTGTATGACCTCCTGGCCCTGCTGCCCGAAGAGAACGGCAGCCTTGCCGGCGTTCTTGAGGAGATGCAGTTCGGACCCCGCGGGATGCTCGTGTACGAGCGTGTGCTGGGTTCGCGCGGGACTTCCACCGGCAACCCGTAAACCGTGCCGCGGCAGGCCCCCATCTACGTTGCCGTGCTTCTCCTTGAGGTGCGTACGCCCTGGGTGACCAGCCTCAAGGAGAAGCGATCCGTTATCACTCCCGTCACCGAGAAGCTGAAGACGCGTTTCCCGGTCTCCGTCGCCAGACTCGACGGGCTCGACGAGCACCACCGGGAGGTCATCGGCATAAGCGCACTGAGCAGCGACCGCGAGTGGCTGCGCAGCATGATGAACAGGGTGCAGCAGTTTGTTGCCGCCGGCGGCCTGGAACTCGGCAGGGTGCAGCTCGACATCGAAATCTGGGAGTTCGACGATTGAAGCCCCCTGAGGCGACAAGGAAGTCCCCGCAGGGTTACCCTCTATGAAGAAAACTCGCTTCCTGAGGCATTTTGTGCATCCGCGCCTGTTTTTCGGACCTCAATGGGGGCGTTATGATTGGAAAATCTACGGTGCGTGGGAGGTACCGGCAGCGCCTTCCTTCGCAGGGGCGACCGTTCCAGGAGGATTTCTGTGGTCGAACGACCTAAAAGCAGTACGGGGGAGGTTACCGCGACCGATCAGGTCATCGTCACCGACACCGCGCTCGCTACCGTGGTTGCGCTTGCGGCGCACGAGGTGCCGGGTGTCGTCGGGATGGCTCCCGCGTCTATCCGTGAAGGCCTGAACAGGATCCTCGGCTCGTCGCGCCTTGACGAGGGGGTCGAGGTCCAGCGGGAATCGGAAGAGGACGACACGGCCAATATCCGGATCCATATCGTCGTTGCCTACGGAGTGAACATCCCCGTGGTCGCCGATTCGGTGCGGGAGCGCGTGCAGTATGCCGCCCGCACCTTTGCCGGTGTCAACGTGAAGGACGTCAATGTGAACGTCGCGGGAGTGAGCCGTGCCTGAAGTGATCCCAATGGAACCCCGAACCATTACCTCCAGTGAGCTGGGCCGCGCCTTCATCTTCGCGACCGACTGGCTGGGCGTCTACATCGAGTCGGTCAACGCGCTGAACGTCTATCCGGTACCGGATGGCGACACCGGCACGAACATGCACCTGACGATGCAGTCCGTGCGCCGCCAGATCCAGAATGAGGAACCGGCCAACATGAAGCAGCTGGCCCACGCCATCTCCTACGGCTCCCTGCTGGGTGCCCGCGGCAACTCGGGCGTTATCCTCTCGCAAATCCTCAAGGGCTTCGCTGACGTCGTCCGCTCGCACGAACAGCTTGACGGCGACGCCATCAAGCGCTCGCTCGGCAACGCTTCCAAGGTGGCCTACGCGGCCGTCATGAAGCCGGTCGAGGGCACGATCCTCACCGTCATCCGGAAGAGCGCTGAGGGCGTCAGGGGATTCCCGAGCGACCGCCCCCTCGAGGTCCTGCGTGAGGCACACGCGAAGGCCCAGGAGGCGCTCGAGGAGACGCCGGAGCTGCTGCCTCTGCTGAAACAGGCGGGCGTGGTCGACGCCGGGGGTCTTGGCCTCGTGTACCTGCTGGAAGGACTCATCGCGTCCTTCGAGGGGCGCGAGCTGCCCGCCCCGCCGGTGGTGGAGAAGCGCGCCCAGGAGCAGTTCGAGGAGGAGGAGTTCGGCTTCTGCACGGAGTTCCTGCTCTCCGACGTGGAGGTACCAACCCGGGAGATCCAGGAGCTGGTACAGCCCTACGGAGACTCCCTGCTGGTTGTGGGGGCAGAGGGATTCGTGAAGGGCCACATCCACACGGAGGAGCCCGAGCGCCTTCTCGCTGCGGTCTCCAGGTACGGCACGATGGTGCGCTCGAAGGTCGAGGACATGAGTGAACAGCACTCCGAGATCCTGGCCTCGGTCGACATGGAGGAGGCCCGGCCCCCCGA
>CALKAI010000171.1 GCA_937983275.1 uncultured Trueperaceae bacterium
GTCGACTACAGCAGCTTCCCGCTGTTCAACCCCGAGGAGTTCTACTTCTTCCTCTACATCGACCTGATCAACAACTGCGACGCCTTCATAGGCCTCAACACGAGTGTGCCCACCTACCCCGACTGGATCGTGCCCACCCGCGCCTACGCCACGGTCCCCTACGCGCTCATGACTGGCCGCGACGTCGACTCGCTGGGGGAGCTGCCCGCCGGCACGCGCATCGGCTCACTCATGAACACGATCGGCGATACGGCCTTCATCGCCTACAACCTCTCGCTGCCGGCCGAGCGCCAATGGATGCGCATCCCCTACGGCCAAGTCGACGTGATGATGCGCCACCTGCTCGACGGCACCATCGAGGCGGCGCTGGCCTGGGAGCCAACGCTGCGCGACGAGCTGAGCCGCATCGACGAGCCCCTGTCGATCGTCTCCCTGCGGCCGCTCACCGACGTGAGCGTCTCGATGGGCGCGCTGCTCCTCTCCCAGGACGACTTCCTGCGGGCGCTGCTCGACGACGCCATAGGCGAGCTGATCAGCAACGGCACGATGGCGCAGCTGCTGGAGGAGTACGGGCTCAGCTCCGGGCTCAGCCCCTCAGCCGAGGGTGCCCAGCGGTAGCGGACGCAGGGGGACGGTGCGTTCGGTTTTGCGGGATTGCTCTGCCGCAAACGCCATCTCGTGGCTCTCCACGGAGGCCGCCAGACTGGTGAGCCCCGGCCCCGTCATCTCGCCGCGCAGCCGCGCCACAAAGTCGCGCACCAGCGCCTCGTCGGCGCCGCTGTGGCCCTGGCCGCTGGGCGTCACCCGGATGAGCTCCTGCCGGCCGGCCCGGAAGTCGTTCAGCTCGATCTCGCCCTCCCCCATGTGGGCGCGGATCTCGCCGTGCGTGCCCATCAGGTGCACGGTGCGGGTGTTGTCCTCGGTGAAGGCGCTGACCGTCAGGTTGGCGGTGACCCCGCCCGCGAAGCGCATGGCGACCACCTGGTGGTCGACCACGTCGTTGTCGCTGCGGTAGACGCAGCGCCCGTACGGGCCGGTCTCCAGCTGCTGCCGCACGAAGTCGGGCATGGGCGGCGGCACCACCAGGCTGCCCGGGAAGGCCGGCCGCCCCTCGAACCGCTCCAGGTAGATGCGGATGGCGCTGAACGGGCACTCCCGCTCGACCGCGCAGCCGTCGGTGCAGCGCTCGGTCGAACCCTCCGGCGCGTTCTCCCGCCTGAAGTGGAACAGGTTGCCGTAGGAGGCGACGCTCTCGCAGGGGCTGCCGACCAGCCAGCGCAGCAGGTCGAGGTCGTGGCACGCCTTGGCGAGGATCATGGGGCTGGAGGTGTCCTCGCGCCGCCAGTTGCCGCGCACGTAGGAGTGGGCGAAGTGCCAGTAGCCGATGTTCTCCGTGTGCTGCACGGACACCAGATCGCCCAGGCGGCCCTCGTCCAGGAGCCGTTTGACGGTGTAGAACAGCTCGCTGTAGCGCAGCACGTGCGCCACCGTGACGGTGCCCCTGGAGGTTTCCGCGGCCCGCGCAATCTCGGCGATCCCCTCCGGCGTCGGCGCGATGGGCTTCTCGAGCAGCAGGTGGTAATCCTTCCCAAGTGCCGCCACGGCCGGGTCGACGTGGAGCAGGTCGGGAGTGGCGATGACGACAGCGTCGGCGAGCCTGTCCCGGCTCAGCAGTTCCTGCCAGTCGCTGAAGGCGAGGTCGGGATGGATGGAGTGCTCTGCCCGGAAGTTTTCGCGGCGCTCCTCATCCGGGTCGGCGACGGCCACTACGCGAACCGCCGGCTCGAGCCGCTTCAGGTGTTGCGCGTAGACCTGCGCTCCCCGGTTGCCGGCGCCAATCACAGCCACGGTTACGGGATCGTTTGCCACTCGTTCACCCCTTCACTGCCCCCGCGGTTATGCCGCGCACGAACACGCCCTGCACGAAGCTGAACAGCAGCGCGACCGGCACGGTCGCCAGCACGCCTGCCGCCATCATGAGGTTCCAATACACCACGTTTTGGCCGGCGAAGCGGGTCAGGGCCAGCGGGATGGGAAACAGGGCAGAGTCATTCAGCAACGCCAACGGAAACAGCAACTGGTTCCAGGCGTGGATGAACGCGTAGATGCCGGCCATGGCGATGCCCGGCCCGGCGAGCGGCAGGATGATGTAGCGCAGGGTCGCGAGGCGCGAGCAGCCGTCGATCATCGCCGCCTCCTCGAGGTCCTCGGGGATCCCCTGCAGGTAGCCGTGCAGCAGCCACAGGGCGATGGGGACGGCGAGGGCGCTCTGCGCGAGCACCACCGTGGAGAGGCGGTTGAGCATCCCCAGCTCCTGGACGATCTGGTAGATGGAGACGATGAGGATGACCGGCGAGAACATCTGCGTGGCGAGCGCGATGAACAGCAGCAGCGTGCGCCCGCGGAAGTTGAAGCGGCTAAGCCCGTAGGCGCCGGTGAAGCCGAAGAAGATGGCGATCGCCGCCGTCGCGACGGCGATGATGGCGCTGTTCCGGTAGGCCACCCCGAACTGGTACTGGCCGGTGAACACCTCCACGTAGTTGCTCAGGGTGAACGGCCGGGGCAGCCAGGTGGGCGGGAAGCTCAGGATGTCGGCGAACGGCGTGAACGAGGTCTTCAGCATCACGTAGACGGGGAAGAGCAGGACGCTCAGGATGAGGATCAGGCCCGCGTGGGTGCCGAAGTTGCGCCAGAACTCGCGGCGGCGCCTCAGGGTGCTGCGCGTGGTTGCCTTGCCCGCGCCCGTCATGAGCGCCTCGACAGCTGGAACCAGTAGAAGATGCTGACGACCAGCAGGATCAGGAAGATGACGGTGGCGAGGGCGCTGGCCATGCCGAAGTCGAAGGAGCCGAACGCGGTCCGGTACGCCTCGATCACCAGCGTCGTGGTCGCCCCGGCGGGACCGCCGCGGGTGAGCGGGTAGATGACCTCGAACGAGTTGAACGTCCACACGCTGGTGAGCAGCAGCACCACCAGCAGGACGGGGCGCAGCAGCGGAATGGTCACCTGCCTGAAGATTTGCCAGGCGCCCGCGCCATCGACGACCGCCGCCTCGTACAGCTCGTCGGGGATCGATTGCAGGCCGGCCATGAGGACCATGGCGACGAGCGGGATGCCCACCCACATATCGACCACGGCTGTGGCCACGAAGGCGGTGCCGCTTTGGCCCAGCCACGGCACGACCGGCAGCCCCAGCAGGTCCAGCAGCCCGTTGAGCTGCCCGTACTGCGAGTTGAGCACCCAGCGCCACACGACCGCCGCGACGACGATGGGCGTCACCCAGGGGATCATCATGAGCGTCAGGTAGACGCGCCGGCCCGGGAACTCGCGCTGCAGCAGCAGCGCAGCGACCAGGCCCACGAGCATCTTGCCGGCGACGGCCAGCAGGGTCCACAGCAGGGTGACGCGCAGCGCCCGGTGGAAGCTTTCGCTCCTGAATAGGGCCCAGAAATTCGCCACCCCCACAAACCCCTGCTCCTCCCAGGGCCTGATCGGCACGTTGTGGATGAACGCGCCGCGGATGACCTCGAAGACAGGGTAGGCGAGGAAGACGGCTATGAAGAGAACGGTCGGCAGAAGATAGAGGAAGGGCGAAGAGTCGGGGTGCAGCAGGCGCCTGAGCCGCCGGCCCCGGTTGCCCTTGGAGCTGGGGGAGAGGGGAAGGCCGGTGGCCCGCCCCTCTGGAGAGGTTCGCATCAGTTCCCCG
>CALKAI010000172.1 GCA_937983275.1 uncultured Trueperaceae bacterium
TCACCTTCAGCGCGGTCGCGATTCCCCTTCCGCGCTGCTCGCGCCGCACACCGGTCAGGCCAATGCCGATCTCACCGTCCGACTCGCGGCGCAGGGACGCAAGCCCCAGGAAGTTGCCGGACGTGTCTACAGCAACGATCAATCCGTCACGCAGGTAGTTGTCCCCAAGGATGCCCTCAGAATCAGAAGGCACGATCGGCTCAAATGAAACCGTGTCCTTGTCGATCTCCCGCTTGAGCTCACTCAAGCGCTCCTCCTTATCTACATGCGGCAGCTCTGGATACGGAACTAGCGAAACTCCAGCCGACTCGAGCGTGGCGATGAGACCGTCAAAGCGCCTCGGTTCGAACTTCTCCAGGTCCAGGTGGGCGCCCCACGAGCGGAAACGCTCTTCGAAGCCCCACTCTGCCAGGTAGCCGTGCTGCGGGAGGGTGTCTTCGCGGAGGCAAACGCCTATCTCGGCCGTTTTCTCGAGATCCTGGGTGAGCACGCCGAGCAGGCGCGAACCGACGCCGGGATGGCCGGCTGCAACCCCCGAGGTGAACCAGTAGCGGCCGGCCTGCACCACGCCGCTCCAGTTAGCGAACAGCATTCCTGTTCCGATTACCTCGCCAGCCGCCTCGGCAATTGCCCGCCGGAATGTCGGGTCCGCAGCCAAAGCGCGGGCGTCCCGCCGGGCGAGCTCGTCGGGTTTTACGTCAGTGCTTGAGAATCGTGCGAGCGCCGGATAGTCGGCGTCCTCCATGAGCCCCGTCGCATCTTGCACCTGTATTGGGGACCGATTTGAAAGTAAACGTACGACATGGCCTCACTGGAGCTGGACGACGAAGCCGGCGGCCCGAACGTCGGGCAGTATCTAGCCGACATGGTGGAGTTCCGGCCCGGCTGGCTGAAGCGGGTCTCACCGCAGCACACCGAGGGTGTGACAGACGTAACCAGCTCCGAGACCTCCACCTGGCTGGGGATCAGCAATATCGGGGAGCTGCAGGCGGCCTTCGATGAGGGCGACGCGGCACTGCGGCGGGCGGGGCGGCCTGCCCAGGTTCGCGAGCAACTCGAGGAGGAGTCGTGGGCGGTGTGGCGGGAGTAGCGGCCCTTACTCGCGCGCCGCTGAAACGATCAGGATCATGGGCCGCTCGAGCTCTTCGCTGAGCAGTGGCAGCTCCTCCAGCTGCTTCTCGGCCGGGCTCCAGTCACGCACCGCCTGAAGCCTGAACCCGGCGTCGATCAGCGCCTGCAGGATCGTCCCCATCGTGCGGTGGTACTTCACAACGTCGGCGCCAAGCCAGTGGGGAGTGCGCTCGCCTTCCACCGCGTACTGGGTGAGGCGCCAGCCTTTACGCCCGTCAGGACCGCGAACCCATTCGGGGGATGCTGGCGCGGTGAAGATCGGGTGCTCCATCGTGAATACGAATCGGCCGCCCGGGGTTAGCGCTCGGTAGACGGTCCGGACCAGCCGCGCCAGGTCCTCGATGTAGTGCAGGGCGAGCGAGCTGTAGGCGAGATCGAACGAAGCGACGGGAAGCTCGAGGCTCTCCAGGTTCGCCAGAACGTACTCCACCCCTTCGTCCGGGGTGTCCTGCCGGGCACGCTGGAGCATGTTGTGGGATAGGTCGTAGCCGACGACTTGCTCTGCCCCATTTTCGCGTGCCCAGCGGGAGAACCAGCCGAAGCCGCAGCCCAGATCGACGACCCTCTTCCCCGTCAGGTCCGGGAGGAGTTCGCGAACCGCTGGCCATTCCGGAGCGCCATCCAGGCCGTGTCTGGAGCGGCGCAGGCGGCTGTACTCCGCGAAGAATTCAGGGTCGTCGTAGATGTTCTGGGGCATGGAGAGACCTCACGCGTACAATTTGATCCGGGCAGCAACTCCGGAGGGCCCATGAACGTCAACCTGTCCAACCTCGACCCCAACGACCCTGCCCTCGCTGATCTGGGTAACTGGCTGTTCAGTTCAGGCGGAGACGAACAGGCAAAAGCGAGCACCGCACGCAACCTTCTGGGAGAGCTCTTTCTGCCGAGTCCGCCGATGAGCGTCTGCGGGGAAGATCATTTTGCTGCGGTAGACCCTCTGGTCCGCTCCTTTGTCGGCAGCGATGAACCGCTCGATCTGAACTACGAACTACCCTATCCGAAATGGGAGTTCCTTCAGCACCTGACTTCCCAGCACGGTTTCTTGCTGCACGGCTCTGGCGCCTCGCTGTCGGAGCTCGAGCCGCGCCCGCAGGACGACTGGACAGGCCGCCCCGTAGAGGCCGTCTTCGCGACGAGCGATCCGATCTGGGCGATGTTCTTCGCCGCCATCGACCGTAAGTCGAGCGGGAACATCCGTAATGGCGGTCTGCGCATCCGGTCACCGGATGCTGGCGATGAGCGCTACTACTTCTTCTCGGTGGCGGGGGCCGAGGGTGACGCTGAAGTGCTCCGCCCCGGTTATGTCCACCTGATTAGGCGGCAAGGTTTTGAAACCTCGCCGGCCACGGTCAGCTTCGACGAGTGGCTGCGGAACGAGCCGACACGCGTTGTGGCGCGCCTCGCCATCTCCCCGGAGGATTTCCCGTTTCGTCACATGATTGCGAGGCATCCGGATGAACCGATGCTCGCCACCTGGTTGAACTATCGGAAGAGGATCCGCACCAGTTAGGTCTTGCCTCTCAGGATTGCGGCGTTGCCGGACCAACCTTCGGCCTCTTCAGCACAGCCAATACGAAGCCACCGGCGGCCGCCACGAGCAGAACAGCAATCAGAGCCAGACTGGCAGGATCATTCACGGCAAACTGCGCAATCCGCCGGCTGGGAATGAAGGCGGCGAAACCGAAGGCGATCAGGGTGCCCAAATAGGCGCCGATCATGTTGTAACGATGCGCAATCCGGTTGCCATGGAGCACAGACCAGATACCCGCCCCGACCGAGAAGAGCGTGTAGGCAGCGAGTCCGTGAAGCCAACTGAAGCCGTCCGGATAGATACCGAAGCTGGTCAGGCAGGTCAGCACCATCATCGCAACCCAGCCGTAGCCGATGATCCGGTGCGCCGTGTCGCGGCGCCTGCGGAAGATGTTGACGGGCCCCAGGAGCAGGGCCAGTGAGGCGGCCAGGGCGTGGGCAGCTATGAGTGGTGTGAAACCGTGCACTGCATCCATCTCCCTGAATCTACAACTTCGAAAACTCCAGCAGCAAGTTGCTCGGTCCTGCTGGCGAGCTCCGCGGCCGCTGGCTCATCCTCCCAGCGCAAACTGAAATAGAGAGCCCTGAGCGTGTGGTTCACGTTCACCAGCCGCTCGTCTCATCCCACATCCCGGAACGTGGGATGAGACGCACCGACTGTCGGAGCAGAGCCACATTCGCCGCGGCAGCTTGGCCCCACAATAGGTGCAACGAAAACCAGGCCGCAGAGAACAGGAGACGCGTGAGTCCCGTTCGTCGCAAGTCCATCCTGCCGGTGGTGGCGCTGTTGGCGCTGACGCTGCTCTCTGCCTGTTTCCCGGGTGCACAGAACCGCGGCGGAGGCCAGACCACCTTCAACCCACCCCGCCAGCTTGACCCGGCGCACGTTGCTGTGCCGGATGGTTACACCGTCGAGGTGGTGGCGCGTGGCCTCGACTTCCCGGTAGGCATCGCCTTCGATGACGAGGGCGCGCTGCACGTGGTCGAGGCGGGCTACTCGTACGGCGAGGTCTTTGCGGAGCCGCGGCTGCTG
>CALKAI010000173.1 GCA_937983275.1 uncultured Trueperaceae bacterium
CCGCCGCCACGGCAAACGACTAAACATGTGGGGTGCTCAGATGTTGAACCCGAACATGCGCATCTGCTTCTTGCCGTCGTCGGTCATCTTCTGCGGCGACCAGGGCGGCGACCAGATGAACTCCACGTTCACGCGGCGCACCCCTTCGACTCGCATCGCTGCCAGCTCGGCGTCGGACTCGATCATCCCCTGCGCCGGGCAGCCCATGCTGGTCAGGGTCATCTCCACCTCGACCTCGCCGTCGTCGCTGACCTTCACGTCGTAGACGAGGCCAAGGTCGACGATGTTCACCGGGATCTCCGGGTCGTGCACGACCTTCAGCGCCTCAAAGACCTGCTCGCGCACGCTCTCGGTATTCAGGGTCTCACTCATGCCCAAATCCTACCAGAACGGTCGGGAAATGACGGTCCCGCGCAAACCGCCACAACAGGACGGGGGCGATCATCCCTCCCGGCCTTCCTTGCGGGCGCCGGGGAGGCTGCGGTGGCCTTTGCCGTTGTCCTCTGCCTCAGTCGATGGGGGCAAGGCCAGGCGCGACTCCAGCTCGCCCAGCTCGGCCGCGAGTTCGTTGCGGACGAACAGCATGCGCTTGGCCAGCGTCTCGGTGCGCTGCGCCTGCTCGCGCTCCATCTCCTGCACGCTCTCCACCAGCTTCTGGGCGGTCGTCTCGCTGCTCGCCACCACCTTCGACTCGAGGTCGCTCAGGCGCTGCTGCAGGTTGCCTTCCAGCCGCTCGATCTCTTCCGTGCGCATGCGCTCCAGCTTCCTGGTGAGCGTCTGGATTTGCCGCTCCTGCTGCGTCACGTGCTGCAGCTGCTGCGCCCGCTCCCACAGCGAGGCGAGGAAGAAGAGCGCAGCGATTACGAGGAGCATCGCCAGCAGGGTGAAGCCCAGCGGCACCTGCACCGTGCCGAAGAGCAGGTTCACGGCGGCCGGTGCGAGCAGCAGGTCCCAGTTGAGGACCGCGAACAGCACGCCCAGCAGGATGACGACGGTAAAGAGGATCCCCTTGATCTTCATTGCGGTAACTCTAGCAGCCTGACCGTGCTCCCCATGCCGCGGGCGACCTACCAGTCGCCGTAACGGTCGCGGTGGGCGACGTAGGCGAGGGCGAGCACCATCATCGTGGAGAGCAGGCTGGTGCCCCCATAGGAGACAAGAGGCAGAGTAATCCCCGTCACCGGAGCCAGCCCCAGCGTCACGCCCACGTTCACCACCACCTGGAAGCCCACGTGAATGAGGGCCCCGACGATGATGAACTGGTCGCGTTCGAAGGGACACTCTGCCGCGAGGGCGACCAGCCGCCAGAAGAGCAGGCCGTAGAGGGCGAGGAGGGTGACTGCGGCGATGAAGCCGCCTTCCTCGGCCAGAACCGGGAAGATGAAGTCCGTGTGACGGAAGGGGATGAAGCCAAGCTGCGACTGGGTGCCCTGCTTGTACCCCTTGCCCAGCAGGCCGCCCGAGCCGACCGCGATGGTCGACTGGATCACCTGGTAGCCGCTGCCCTGCGGGTCGGCCGCCGGGTTCAGGAAGGAGACCAGGCGCGCCTGCTGGTGCGGCTGCAGGTTCGGGATCACCAGCGTGGGCACCGCAATCCCTATCAGGATCGCGAACACCAGCAGGTGCCGCCAGGGGACGCCGCGCGTGAGGATCAGGCCCCCGCCAATGGCTGCCAGGACGAGGGCGCTGCCCAGGTCAGGCTCGAGCAGCACCAGGCCGGCAGGCAGGGCGACGAGCAGGCCGGGGCGCAGGTAGGAGATGAAGCTGTTGAACGGCCGTTCGTGCAGGGCGACCGCGAGGGCGACGATGAGCGAGAGCTTGGCGAGCTCCGACGGCTGGAAGCCGGGGAGCGGGCCAAGGTAGAGCCACGACTTGGCGCCGTTAACCTCCGTGCCCAGGAAGCGGGTGATGAACACCAGGAACACGGAGAGCCAGTAGAGCGGGTAGGCCCAGCGCACGATGCGCGCCCGGCCCAGCCACAGGATCCCCGCGCAGGCGACGACGGACACGCCCACGAAGACGAGCTGCCGCACGAACTCGTCGGAGGGCGCGGCCGTGCTCAGGGTGAGCAGGCCGGCACCGAGGAGGAGTGCGACGACAATCGGTAGGCTCAGATCGCTGCGGACCAAACGGGGGCTCCTTCGTCGGGGATCGCCAGATGGGATCCTGCGCCAAAGGGTACCAAGCGGCGGCCCGCCGTAGGTTAAAACGCGGGCGTTTACCGGCAGCGGCTCAGGCCATGCGGCGCCAGCCGTACCACTCGGCCAGCACGAGCAGTAGCGCCACGATGAGGAGGAGCTGCCAGAGGGTGCTGCCCAGCTCGAGCGTGCCGGCGGCCTCCGCTACGTCGAGGGTGGGGCGGGGCGGCGCCTCTCCGGCTGGCACCCGCGGAAGCTGCGTTTGCGAGCGGCTCAGCAGGCTCGCGGTGAGGGTGCGGCCGTCGGGAAGCGCGTAGACGCCCGGCTCCAGGGCGAAGCTGACGCTCTCGCCTTCGTGGAGCGTCCCGGCGGGCACCGGTTCACCGAGGCGCAGGCGGCCCTCGCCGCTCAGCTCGCGCACCACGTTGGCGATGAAGGTCGGGAAGGCCGGCAGCGCCACCAGGTCGGACTGCTCGGGGTGGAATCCGACCCTTACGATCGTCCCCTCCGGGGTCTGCTCCCTGGTGATCACCGGCACCAGTCCGCTGGCGCGCGCCAGCGTGTCCCCCTGAACGGTTGCGTCGGGCTCACCGGGAGGCAAACCCACTACTACGTCGCGCAGGTCGACGAAGCGGAGCAGCTCATCCCCCTGCGCCCAGTCTCGAATCCGCACGAACTCGGGCTCCTGCGCCTGGTTGGCGAAGAGCAGCACGTTGCCGGGCGGCAGGGCCTGGGCGGGTACGGTCAGCGGGTCGTCGGCGAAGAGGATGTGCAGGTTTCCCCGGGTGGTGGCCCCGCCCAGCCGGTACTCCACCTGGGGAAGGGCCCCGAGCGCCCGCTGCAACGGCTCCGAACTCCCACCCAGCGCCACCGCCGTGCTCGCCTGGCCCGCGAACGCCACATCGTCGAGAGCCAGGGCGTCGCCGCCCTCCGGCAGCAGCAGGCGAGCTTCGATGCGGCCGCGGTCCTCCTCCGGCAGCGGCAGCGAGATGCCGACGCGACCCTGGGCGGGCACCAGCAGTTCGCTGCGGGCGACCTCCCTGCCGTCGTTCAACAGCTGGACCGTCACCCCCGCCGGCCGCGGGTCGTTCGAGCTGACCGCCACGAACGCCTCCCCCAGGCCCAGGTCGAGCGTGCTGATGCCGTAGTTGATGCCGTCGCCGGCCACGGAGTGGAAGTGGACGCGGCTGTCGTCGGGCGCGTCGTTGCCGATCACGTGGAGCTGCGCTTCGGGGGCGACGGATTGGGCGAGGTCGATGGCGCGGTCTGTCTCGGCCAGAGCGTCACCGGCCTGCAGCGACGCCAGCGCCGTCCGGAGCTCGCCACGGTCGGCGGTGAGCGGCTGGATGACCGTCGGTTCGAGGCCCGCCCGCAGCAGGACGACCGAGGCGGCCTCCTGCAGCAGGTCATCTGCGATCCGCAGCGCCTTCTCCAGGCGCTCACCGTCGCTGTCGACCGCCAGCATGCCCGCGCTGGCATCGATGATGATCGCCCTGTCGGGCGGGCCCGCGAGGGAGACGACCGGCCGGGCCAGCGCCAGGGCCGCGAGTGCCGCGAAGAGGAGCTGCACGATCAGCAGCCAGGTGGGGTGGAAGCGTTGCCGCCGGGCGAGCTCGTGGGCTTCGCGCCACAGGAAGAGGGCACTGACGGTCCGGCGTTTTCCTCTGCCCCTCAGGTAGTGGAGGAGCACGATCAGGGGCAGCGCCAGCAGGCCCCACAGGAACTGCGGAGCCAGGAAGCCCACGCTCATCTGCACACCCGTGAACGGCTCAGCACGCCCCTGTTCCTAGACCTGGAATACGCCCAGCTGCAGCTCTTCGCGCTCGTGGTCGTGCGCACAGGCGTCGAGCGCGCGGATGAGCCGCTCGCGCGTCTCCCCCGGCAGGATCACCTCGTCCAGCCACAGCCGGGCGGCGCCGTAGCGGATGTCCAGCGCCTCGTCGTAGCCCGCCTTGATTTGCCGGTAGAGCTCCTGGAGGGTGTCCTCGTCGACCTCCTCGCCCTTGCGGCGCAGCTGGGCCGCCTGGATGTCGAGGATCGTCTTCGCCGCCTGCTGGCCGCCCATCACCCCGAAGCGGGCGTTGGGCCACGCGAAGAGGAAGCGCGGCGCGTAGGCGCGGCCGCTCATGGCGTAGTGGCCGGCACCGTAGGAGCCGCCCACGATGAGCGACAGGCGCGGCACCACGGAGTTGCTGACCGCGTTCACGAGCTTCGCGCCGCGGCGGATGATGCCCTCCTCCTCGCTCTCCTTGCCGACCATGAAGCCGCTCACGTCGTGGATGAAGAGGATGGGCGTGCCCGTCTGGTTGCAGTTCAGCACGAAGCGGGCGGCCTTGTCGGCGGCCTCGGCGTAGATGACGCCGCCCACCTCCAGCCGGCCCTTCGATTTCACGACCTGGCGCTGGTTGGCGACGATGCCCACGCTGTAGCCGCCCAGGCGGGCGTAGCCGCACAGGATCGTCTTGCCGTACTGCGCCTTGAACTCCTCGAAACTGTCGCCGTCGACGAGCCGCCCGATGATCTCGCGCATGTCGTACTGGCCGCTGCCGCCCTCGGCGGGCACGAGTTCGGCCAGCTCCTCTGGATCCTTGCCGGGCTGGGCCGGTTCGCCCCGCGAGCGGGCCCAGTCGGCAAGCCTTGGGGCAGAGTAGTTCGCCGCCAGCGACCTGAGCCTCTCCAGGCACGACTCGTCATCGGGCTCCATGTAGTCGACCGTCCCGGAGATCTCGGCGTGCATCCGCGCGCCGCCCAGTTCCTCGCTGTCGACGGTTTGTCCGATGGCGGCCTTCACCAGGGCCGGCCCGGCGAGGTAGAGGCCCGACCCCTCCGTCATGAGCAGCGTGTCGCACATGACCGGCAGGTAGGCCCCGCCGGCGACGCAGTTGCCCATGATCGCGGCCATTTGCGGGATCCCCTTGGCGCTCATCCGGGCATTCAGGTAGAAGACGCGCCCAAAGTCGTCCTGGTCGGGGAAGATCTCGTCCTGCATGGGCAGGTAGACGCCGGCGCTGTCGACCAGGTAGATGGTCGGCAGCCTGTTCTCCAGCGCGATCGTCTGTGCGCGGATGACCTTCTTGGCGGTGATCGGGAAGAAGGCGCCGGCCTTCACGGTGGCGTCGTTGGCGATGATCATCCAGGGCCGGCCGTGGATCTGGCCAATTCCGGTGACGACTCCGCCCGACGGGGCGCCTCCCGCCTCCTCGTACATGCCCCAGCCGGCGTAGCACATCAGCTCGTCGAATGGCGCCTCCGCATCGACGAGGAGTGCGATCCGTTCGCGGGCCGTCAGGCGCCCCTTCGAATGGAGCCGCTGCGCGGCCCGCTCGCCGCCGCCCTTGCCGATCTCCTGCCTGTCCTCGAGGACCTGCTCCTCCAGCTCCTGCCAGGCGGCTCCCCGTGTCGCCTGCGGCATCAGGCGCTCCCCCGCGTGGCGAGGACGACGAGAAGGCCGCCCCCGGCGTTCTCGAGGATGTGCGGCGTACCGGCCTCGACCAGCAGCAGGGTCCCCTTGCCTACTCGCTCGCGGTCGTCCCCCTCGCTTACGAGAAGTTCGCCCTCGACCACCTGGTAGACCACCGGGTGTGACACGAGCGTCTCCTCGAGCCGCTGGCCGGCCTCGAAGCAAAGGAGTGAGGCGTTCAGGCCGTTACTGTGCAACAGTTCATTAACCTGCACATTCTGAAGCGAGAAACTGCGGAAATCGCTTAGTTTGACGGTTCTCACAATGGCCTCCATTTTGCGTTTCGGGAGTTTCTCCACATGCCGCGGGGCACCTGTGGATATCTGTGGAAAACTGTGGATAACTGAACCTCTTGACAAGCAGATGCAGTTTCTGGTAGGCAGATGCCGGGACACGAAAAGCGCAGAAACGCCGTCCAGGACGGCATTCGTAATTTCAGTGACGTGCAGCACGTCAATAATTGCGTTTTCCACAGCGGAGAGGGGAGTTGTGGATAACTGTGGATAAGTTCAGGAAGTAAGTCCCCTACGGGGTCCATGAGACTTCTCATCTTTCGGCCGGATCGGACCCGCCCGGAGATGCCGCAACCCCCGGCCCCGGGAAGCCTCCAGAAACCTCATTTATGGAGGTATTGCGGGCCGCCCTGATGAACTGCTCCATGAGGCCTGCATCCTTCAAACCGGGCGCGGCTTCCACCCCGGAACTCACGTCTACGGCCGCCGGCTGCAGCGCGGCGATCCCCTGGCGCACATTCTGCACGTTGAGCCCACCGGCGAGGATCAGGCCAGGAAGCGCGCGAAGCCGTGCTGCCGCATCCCAATCGAACGCCTGACCGCTCCCCGGCCTGATCCCGTCGAGCAGCACCGA
>CALKAI010000174.1 GCA_937983275.1 uncultured Trueperaceae bacterium
GCCCAGGTGCGGGAACGCTTTGGCCTGGACCGGTCCCTGCCTGAGCAGTTCGGACTCTACATCGCCCAGACCGCCAACCTCGAGCTGGGCACCTCGTTCCGTTCAGGACAGCCGGTCGCCCAGGTCCTGTGGCGCCACCTGTTCAACACCGTGCAGCTGGCCCTGTGGGCGATCCTCGTGGCCGTCGCCGGCGGCATCGTCCTGGGGGTGATCGCCGCCCTCAGGCGAAACAGTCTCGTGGACCTGACGGTCACCGCCGTGTCGATCCTGGGCGTGAGCACGCCCTCGTTCTTCCTGGCTATGCTCCTCATCTACCTGTTCGCGATCACCTGGGGTGTACTGCCCGTTTCGGGCTCGGCCACCGCCCGGGGGCTGGTCCTGCCGACGATCACCCTGGCCGCCGCCTCGTTGGGCACCATTGCGCGCTTCGCCCGCTCGAGCTTCCTCGAGGTGGCCGGCGAGGATTACGTGCGCACTGCCCGTTCGAAAGGACTGGGACCAGCGAGGGTCGCACTAAAGCACATCCTGCGCAACTCACTAATCCCAGTGGTCACGATCATTGGCCTGCAGTTCGGCACGCTCCTCTCGGGCGCCGTGATCGTCGAGACGGTCTTCAACTTCCCGGGCCTGGGCTGGCTGCTCATCCAGTCGATCGACGCCCGCGACTACCCGGTGATCCAGGCGCTCATGCTGGTCTTCGCGCTGCAGTTCATACTGATCAACCTGCTCGTGGACATCGTCTACGGTTTCATCGACCCGCGGGTGAGCTATGAGTAAGGCCGGCATCCGGACTCCCCGGCGCAAGGGGCGCAGGAGAAGCATCCTGCTGCGGCTCCTGCGTCACCGCAGCGGCGGGATTGGCCTGCTGCTGAGCGTGCTGTTCGTCCTCATGGCCATCGTCGGGCCCTACGTGGCGCCCATCGACCCGGCGTTCCAGGATTACCTGGCCATCTCGCAGGGACCCGGCGAAGAGCACCTGCTGGGCACGGACAACTTTGGCCGCGACCTGTTCAGCCGCATCCTGGCCGGCGCCCGCTACTCGATCGGAATTGGCGTGAGCGCGACCCTGCTGGGCGCGCTGGTCGGCGGGCTGTGGGGCCTGTGGGCAGGCTACTCCGGCGGCTGGATCGACAACCTGTCGATGCGGCTCGTCGACATCCTGCTCGCCTTCCCGGGGATCCTGCTGGCGATCGCCCTCATCACCATCACCGGTCCCGGGGTCTTCCCGCTGACCCTGGCCGCGGCGGTCTTCGGCGTTCCCATCTTTGCCCGTCTAGTGCGCGGGTCAGTCCTGGCGTTCAAGGAGCAGACGCACATCGAGGCCGCACGCGGCCTTGGCGCCGCCGGCGGCCGCATCATGTTCCGGCACCTCCTGCCGGCCGTCGTCGCCCCGGTCCTGGTCTACATCTCCCTGCGTATCGGCGTGACCCTGCTGGTCGCCTCGGGCCTCTCCTTCCTTGGCCTGGGCGTGCAGCCGCCGGCGCCGGAATGGGGCGCGATGCTGAGCGACGCCCAGCTCTACCTGTCGCTCCACCCGATAATGGCGTTCGCGCCGGGAGTGACGATCACCCTGGCGGTCCTCGGTTTCAACCTTCTTGGGGACGGGTTGCGCGATGTGCTCGACCCGCGCCTGGGCCGCGATCAGTAACTAGCCACAAAAGGCAGAGCAAACCGCCTTCAGCATCTCCAGATACTCGTGGGCACTGTCGAGGTCGAGCCACTCGCCGGTGCCATGGATTTCTCCGCCCCGCGGTCCGAAGAGGACCGTTGGCACGCCGGCGGCTGCGACGAGGGCGGCGTCGGTCCAGTAGGGCGCGCCCAGCTTGGCCGGTTCGCGACCCCGTTTGCCGCGCACGACCGCTTCGATCGTCGCGACCAGCGCCTCGCTTCCCTGCGTCTCGAAGGGCTCCCGCGCTACCAGCTCGGTGACGGTCGCGTCCAGGCTGGCATCGGCGTCCTGCAGGGAGCCGAGGATGGCGTCTATCTCCGCCCGCGCCGTCGCCGACGTCTCGCCCGGCAGAGTACGCCGCTCCACCGTCACACTGGCACGCGCCGGGGTGGTGAAGAGCTCCTCGCCGCCCTGGGCGAGCACCGGCTGCAGCGAGCCGTGTGCCAGCAGCGGGTGCGGGTCCCGCGCCTGCAGGGCCTGCGCCCGGCGCTCCAGCTCGCCGAGGAAGCGCCCCAGGTGGGCGAGCGCGTTCACCCCCTCGTGGGGACGCGAGGTGTGGGAGGCCTTGCCGGTGAATGAGACCTCGAAGAGGGCGAAGCCGCGGTGGGCGACGTGCAGCTCCAGGTCGGTAGGCTCGGTGACTATCGCCGCACTGGCACGGACCTGCCCCATGACCTCCTCGGTGCCGATGCTGCCGTGCTCCTCGTCGGCCACGGCGGTGAAGATCACGTCGCCTGCCAGGCTCTGCTCCCTTGCCCAGGCGGCGGTAAGCAGGCAGGCGGCGATGGAGGCCTTCATGTCCATCACGCCACGCCCGTACATCCGGCTGCCCTCGATCCTCGGTTCGAACGGCTGCTCCATGCCCGTCACGCCGACGGTGTCCAGGTGGGCGTTCAGGAGGAGGGAGCGGCCGCCGCCGGTACCCGGCGCGCGGACGATCACGCTGGGCCTGCCCGGGATGCCCTCCAGCCACTGGGTTTCCAGGCCACGCTCCTGCGCCCACGACTCCACGAAGCGGGCGATGCGCCCCTCCCCCTCGCGCGAAGGGTCAAGGACGGGATTGATGGAGTCGATGCGGACCAGCTCGGTTATGAGGTCAGTCAGCTG
>CALKAI010000175.1 GCA_937983275.1 uncultured Trueperaceae bacterium
GCAGCACGTCCATGACGCGCATGAGGAACGAGTCGGTGCGGCCCCGGTAGAAGCCCGCGACGAGTCCGATCAGGGTACCGACCAGGAGTGCGACGGTTACCGGGACGAGGCCGGTGAAAAGGGAGACGCGGGTGCCGTAGATTACGCGGCTCAGCATGGAGCGGCCGAACTCGTCGGTGCCGAAGGGGTGCTCCGCGCCTGGTGGTTGCAGGCGGCCGCGCAGGTTCTGGGCGTCGGGCGGCACGGGCGCGAGCACCGGCGCGAAGATCGCCACCAGCACCAGCGCGAGGACGATGAAGAGCCCCACCACGGCCGCCTTGTTGCGGCGGAAGCGGCGCATGGGCGCCGAGCGCCAGGCTCTCGTGAGGGCGCTCTGGCTCGTGGCTGCTGCTGCGCTGCGGTCAGTCATAGCGGATCTTCGGGTTGAGAGCGGCGTAGGAGAGGTCCACCAACAGGTTGATGAGCATGAAAATAAGGGCGATAAAGAGCACCGTTCCCTGGATGAGGGGCAGGTCGCGGGTGCGGATGGCGTCTACCAGCATGCGGCCAACGCCGGGCCAGGCGAAGACGGTTTCGGTGAGAACGGCTCCGCCCAGAAGGCCGCCAAACTGCAGACCGACCACGGTGACCACCGGCAGCAGAGCATTGCGAAACGCGTGACGCAGGTGCACCCTGGTCGCCGAGGCCCCCTTCGCATGCGCCGTACGCACGTAATCCTGACGCAGAGTCTCTATCATGCTGCTCCGAGTTATCCGCGCGATGAAAGCGCTCGACGAGAAGCCGATCGCCACGGCCGGCATGACCAGGTGTTGCCAGGTGCCCATGCCCGAGGCCGGCAGCCAGCCCAGGTTGAGCGAAAAGATGATCATGAGGATGAGCCCCGACCAGAAGACGGGAATCGAAACTCCCGCCAGTGCGACGACGATCGCCGTGTAATCGATGAAGGTGCGGCGGTAGATCGCCGCGAGAATGCCGAGCGGCAGGCCAATCAGCAGAGCCACGCCCATCCCCGCGAGGGTGAGCTGCAGTGTGGCGGGCAGGCGCAGCATGATCTCGTCGATCACCTGCTGCCGCGAGCGGATGGAGGTACCCAGGTCGCCCTGGAGCAGGCCGCCTATGTAGTCGGCGTACTGCACCGGCAAGGGCCGGTCGAGGCCGTAGGCGGCGCGGAGCTCCTCCAGTTGTTCCGAGCCAATACCCTGGGCAGCCTCGCCAATAATGGCGAGAACCGGGTCGCCCGGCGTCACCCACGTCATCAGGAAGACGATGAGGGTGACGCCGAAGAGCACCGGCACCAGGCCCAGGAGGCGCCTGGCGATATAGCCGATCAATGCCTACTGGGCCAGCTGCGCTTCGCGAAGGTCGAGCATCATCCAGGAGAACCGGATGTCCTCACCCTGCAGGGTGTCGCGCTTCGCGTAGGTGGAGAGCGGGTAGTAGAGGTTCACGAGCGGCAGGTCCTGCAGCGCACGCTCCTGGACCTCCAGGTAGGCAGCCGCGCGCGCCTCGTCGTCGGGGTTGTTGCGGCCCTCTTCGAGGAGTGCGTCTACCTCGGGGTTGCTGTAGCGCGACATGTTGTTCTGCGGGATCTCGCTGGAGTGCATGAACGCGAAGAGAGTGTAGTCGGCGTCGAGGGTGACGGTGCCCCAGGTGGTGGCGTAGAGCTCTGCCGCGTTGCTCTGGGCGCTCTCGACGTAGGCGGCGTACTCCTGCACGCGGATGTCGAGGTTGATGCCCACGTCGGCAAGCATCGCCTGGAGGACCTGCGCGACCGACTCGAGTTCGGGGTTCTGGTAGATGTCCAGGCGCAGGCTCAGGTTCGTGGCACCGGCTTCTTCGAGGAGCGCTTCGGCGGCTTCGGGGTCGTAGGGGTAGGGCTCGTCGAGCTCTGCCGCGAAACGGACGGTGGGCGGGATGGGGGAGACAGCAGGCAGAGCAAGACCACGCATGAACTCATCGATGATCAGGTCCTTGTCGATCGCGTGCGCAATCGCCTGGCGAACGCGGACGTCTTCAAGCTTCGGACTGTCGATGTTGAAGCCCAGGTGGGCGCTGCCCCAGCCGAGGAAGCTCTCGGTCTCGATGCCCTGCGTGTCCTGGAGGGAGACGAAGTTGTCGGGCGGGATGCTGAAGATGATGTCGAGGCCGCCGCTGCGCAGTTCGACGATCTGCGTGCTTACCTCGGGGACGATGCGGAAGGTCACGTTGGTGATCGCCGGCTCTCCGCCCCAGTAGTTCTCGTTTGCGGTAAGGGTGATTTGCGTGCCGTCGATCCACTGCTCGAAGGTGTACGGGCCAGTGCCGACGGGGTTGCGGCTCAGCGTGTCGGCGTTCTGTGCCGGCACGATCGCCGTTACCGGGTGGGAGAGGTGCGCGAGGAGCGGCGCGAAGGGCGGCTCGGTGACGATCTCGACGGTAAGGTCGTCGATGACGTTCACCTCGTCGATCGCCGTGACGACGAAGCGGCCGGGCGCGCCGGTAGCCGGGTCGATGAGGCGCTCGATCGATTCCTTGACGACCTGCGCGGTGAGCGGGGTGCCGTCGTGGAACTCGACGCCCTCGCGCAGGGTCAGGTGGAGGCGGCTGGGCTCCGGGTACTCCCACTCGGTGGCGAGGCCGGGCTGAATCTCGCCCTCCTCGGACATGCGCACGAGCGTCTCGTAGAGCTGGTTCGTGACGACGAAGGAGAAGCCGTTAAACGTCAGTTGCGGATCGAGCGACTCGGGGTTGGCCGAGATCGCAGTAGTGAGCCCCTGCTGGGCAGCCGCCAGGGGAGCGACGAGAGCGAGGACGAGGGTGAGTAGCAGCTTGCGCATAAAACCTCCATGGGTGTTTCTTTGGGGGCTTGGTCTGGCGGCCGTTATTGGCTTGAGGTCGCCTTTTCTGGCCGCCTGGAGAAGCTCCATGGGCGCAATGCTATATCAGGGGTGTCTTTCAGTTGTTGCTGCTCGTGACGAATGTGGCTCGGGGCTTGCGGATTATGTTCGGCGCAGGAGGGGAGCCTCAATTTTTGGTTTTTCTGGAATGCTGAACGGCGTTCAGATAAGCGGGTCGATTGGTGCCACACCGGATCCATGACAAACCTCACTTTTTCCGGACTGGCTGAAATCGTTTAGTGGGGGCTTGAAGCGGGTGGCAGTTCTCTGCCGTTTGCTGCAGTTC
>CALKAI010000176.1 GCA_937983275.1 uncultured Trueperaceae bacterium
ATATAGCGGACGGGGTCGATGTACTCCCGGGTGGGACCGGCAGAGACGAGCACCCGCTTCCCCCGCAGGTCCTCCCCGCGCAGGAAGCCCGGCACCATCTGCACCAGCTCCTCGGGTTCGGGCATGCGGCCCTCCCCCGCCTCCTCGTGGACGGCAGCCATCGCGCCGCTCGCCGGCTGGACGATCCGGTGACCGTACTCCCGCAACAGCTCGATGTTGCGTCTCACCGCCGGGCTTTGCCACATGCGCGGGTTCATTGCCGGTGACCAGGCGGTGTGCACCCCAGCCAGGACGAGGGAGCTGATGACATCGTTGCCGTGACCGCCCGCCGCCCGTGCCAGCGAATCGGCAGTGGCCGGGGCCACCAGCAGCAGGTGGGCCCACGAGGCCCACTCGAGGTGCAGGCTCTTGCCGCCCGGTTCGAACCAGTACTCCCTGTCGAAGACCCGGCCGTCCGCTGCCAGCGACAGCGACAGCGGGGTTACGAAGCGGTAGGCGTCGTCGGTCGCGGCGACGCGCACCTCATGCCCCGCCTCCCGGAGTCGCCGCAGCAGGGACGGAGCCTTGATCGCAGCCGCCCCGCCCGTTACGCCGACTATGACGCGCAGCGGCTGCACGGTCTCTACTCGGCCGCAGCAGCCGGAGCCGGTGCCCCGCTCCTGGGCTCATCGCTCCTGCGGCTGGAAGCGCGCAGGCCCTCGGCCACGAGCGGCAGGTGATCGCCCCACTGGATCGGCTTGCCCAGCTCGAGTTCCTTCATGGCGATGGTAACGGTGTTGGTCGTGCGCGGCTTCTCCTCGTCGTCCAGCAGCGGAGGAATTCCCGCCTTCAGCTGGGCGGCACGCCGCGCCACGATCATCGAAAGCCGGTAACGGGAATCCGTCAGCGAAAGCAGCTTGTCAAAACCTTCCTGAGCCATTTCTCCTCCAGTTCAAATCTGATGATAAGGCGATTACCGCCGCCACACGGTTCCGCCGCGTCCGGTCTCCCGGCTACTCTTCGGTGTCGCGCAGAAAGGCGCGCAAGTCCTCGTCGTCCAGGCGGCAGGGCCGCGCCCGCTCGGCCCGGATTATGGCCGAGAATGTCGTCGCCGCGTCGTTCAGCTGGTCGTTCACCACCACGTAGTCGAACTCGCGCACGGCCTTGATCTCCTCGCGCGCCCGGCTAAGCCGCTTCTGGATCTTCTCTTCGCTGTCGGTGCCCCGGCCGCGCAGCCGCCGCTCGAGCTCGTGCAGGGAGGGCGGCGCGATGAAGATCATCACCGCCTCGGGCATGCGCTCCTTCACCTTGCGTGCCCCGACA
Organism: uncultured Trueperaceae bacterium; assembly: GCA_937983275.1. Classification (GTDB taxonomy): domain Bacteria; phylum Deinococcota; class Deinococci; order Deinococcales; family Trueperaceae; genus CALKAI01. Next base: position 1,303 of record CALKAI010000176.1, read on the forward strand.
AGTTCCAGTTCCAGCAGAACGTCGATGCCGCGCTCGATATGGTCGTTCACCGGCCAGGCCGGCGTGCCGTAGTAGTCGCCCACGTACTCCGCATACTCGAGGAGGGCGTCGGCGGCGATCATCTCTTCAAAGCGGGCTCGGTCGTAGAAGTAGTACTGCTCCCCATGCACCTCTCCGCTTCGCTGCGGGCGGGTGGTAGCCGATATCGAGTAGTAGAGGTTGGGTATTCCCGACAGGGTCGCATTGCGGATCGTGTCCTTGCCTACGCCAGAGGCACCGGTCATGACGAACAGGATGCCGCGCCTACTCACGCGGCACCTCGCTCTGATGCTGATGAACTGGCTTCAGGACGCAAGGGGCAGGCCATTTCTGGAATGTAACACGACCTCTCCGGGCTCTGCTGACAAGGGACGACGGGAGCCCGGTTTGCCCCATCTCCCCCGCCTCTCCGGTTGCCTCCCGGCTGCCGCGGTCCGGGTGTCCGGATGGTAGCATTGCGTCCCGGAGAAGGTGAGCTGATGGAAACCAAGTACATCTTCGTTACGGGCGGTGTGGTCTCATCCCTGGGGAAGGGGATCGCCACCTCAAGCATCGGCGCACTCCTTCGGGGCCGCGGCTACAGGGTGACCGCGGTGAAGATCGACCCTTATATCAACGTTGATGCGGGCACGATGCGGCCCTACGAGCACGGCGAGGTCTTCGTCACGGACGATGGGGCCGAGACGGACCTGGACATCGGAACGTACGAACGCTTCCTCGACATCGACCTGAGCCGTGCGAACAACATTACGACCGGTCAGGTCTATCAGACGGTCATCGAGAAGGAGCGCCGCGGCGAATACCTCTCGGAGACCGTGCAGGTCATCCCGCACGTGACCGACGAGATCAAGGAACGGATCGTCCAGGTGGGACGCGACGCGGGCGCCGAGATCGTGCTGGTCGAAGTGGGCGGCACGGTGGGTGACATCGAGTCACTCCCGTTCGTGGAGGCGATCAGGCAGCTGCGCTTCGAGGTCGGCAGCGAGAACACCGTCTACCTGCACGTGACGCTCCTGCCTTTCCTGGGCACGTCCGAGGAGTTCAAGACCAAACCAACCCAGCACTCGGTGGCTACCCTGCGCGGCGCCGGTATCCAGCCCGACGGGCTCATAGTCCGCTCGGAAAGCCTGGTGCCCGAGGACGCCCGCCGGAAGATTGCCCTCTTCAGCAACGTCGAGCCGCGCGACGTCTTCAACTCCTACAACGCCGATCACGTCTACGCCGTGCCCGAGATCCTCGAGGGTCAGGGCATGGGTCGCTTCCTGGAGCGCCAGCTGCACCTGGAGAAGGTGATTCCCGAGCTGCGCGTCTGGACGGAAGCGGTGCGCACCCTCCGCGAGCCGGAGACGCAGGTGCGCATCGCAGTGGTCGGCAAGTACGTCTCGATGCCCGACGCCTACCTGAGCCTGCTCGAGTCGCTCAAGCACGCCGGCATCGCCAACCGGGCCGCGATACAGATCGAGTGGCTCAATGCCGAGGAGCTGGGCGAGGAGGACGTTCAGGACCTGGCCAACTTCGATGGCATCCTCGTGCCAGGCGGCTTCGGGGTGCGTGGCATCGAAGGCAAGGTCCGGGCGGCCCGCTTCGCCCGAGAGCAGGGGCTCCCCTACCTGGGCATATGCCTCGGGATGCAGGTGGCGGTCATCGAGTACGCCCGCCATGTCGCCGGCCTAAGCGGCGCGAACTCGACCGAGTTCGACCCCTACACGCCCCATCCGGTCGTCGACCTGATGCCCGAGCAGCTGGAGGTCGAGCAGGTGGGCGGCAGCATGCGGCTGGGCTCGTGGCCCATGGAGGTGTCCCCGGACACCCTCCTCGCG
>CALKAI010000177.1 GCA_937983275.1 uncultured Trueperaceae bacterium
GTACTAGGGGGGCAACCCCCCGGAAGAGTAGGACAGCGCGAAGGACTTATTTTTTTCTCCTCATCAGGCAAGACCTGTTGACAATCCGAAGTATTGACAACCCAGTCATGGGAAAGGGGGCGGGAATATCCCGCCCCCTTCTTCGTTTAAGCTGTTCGCCGCCTCAACGGATAACCAGAAGCGGCCGGCTACCTGTGGTCAGAGCTGGTCCTCTCCCCCATCTTCCTCGACGGGATCCGTCATGCTGTCGTCATCCTGCTCCTGGGTGTCCGGCTGGTCGACGCCGCCCGGGCCTTCCTGCTGGTCGGCATCATCCTGACCAGGCGCGCCAGGCGCTTCCTGGCCGGCGCCGTCACCCGCGCCATCCTCTTCACCGTCAACCGGTGCGGCCGGGAACTCTACCGGGTCGCTGTCCTCAGGCTCTTCAATAGGTGCCTGAGGCGCCTCTACGGGATCAGTATCCATGGGATCCTCGGCACCCTCGCCGGCACCACCGCCCGATACACCCTGCTCGAAGTCAGCAGGCAGCAGGACGGTGTCGATCTCGTAAACGGTAACGCCCGCAAAATCGCCTTCAGCGGGAGTCAGCTGGGCGCCGTCCAGAGTGAAGCCTGCATCAGCTGCAGCGGCGCCTGCCGCCCCGGGCTCGGCCGCGCTATCCTGTGCCGGCTCACCTTCAGGCTCGTCGGCCGCACCGCCACCGGCAACCTCGCCCTCCATCTGGCCACCGGCCATCGCGTCGCCGGACGACTGAAGTGCGTACTCGCCGCCGTGGAGGGTTTGCAGGGCGGTCAGCGAGCTTAGCTGGTCTTGCTGCAGGTCACCCGATACCACGTGGTTCCGCACCAGCGCCTCGACCTCCTGGTCGGTCAGGGAGTTGATGTCCACACCTGCTGCTGTGAACGCCTCGTTACTGGGCGCAATGATCGTTACCGGGCCGCCCTCGAAGAGCTCCGTGGCCAGTCCCGACCGCTCAAACAGGTCCGCGAATGTCGACAGGTCGCTGTTGCTCCGGAGCGACGTGACGAAGTCAGCGTGAGAGAGTCCGGCCGATTGCTGCGCCTCGCTGTCCGGCGGTGTTGGCTGCGCATTCGGATCACCTTGTGCGACTCCGAACCCCAGCGCGACGGTCAAACCTAATGCTGCCAGAAAACCTTTCTTCATAAAGCCCCCTTGAAAGCACAGAAACAAGTTTCGGCCAATTCGGGCCGATACCTGTGCCCTCCGCTGAACGAGTATTGACGGCATGCCTTTGCCGGGACTGCATCATGTCCCCTAGTCGCTCTACTGCCTTTAACCAGCCCGAATCACCATAAGTGAACGGGGGCGTTCCAGACACTTAAAGACAGGCGGCACCGGGTTCCGGGCCAGCCCATTGTCGGGAAATCGGCAGCTCCCGGCCCGTGATATGGTCGCAGGCGTGAACCGAACACCGCTGCACCCGATTCACGTCGAACTTGGCGCGCGAATGGTGGATTTCGCAGGCTGGGAGATGCCGCTGCACTACCCCACGGGCATCAACGAAGAGCACCTGGAGGTACGTCAGGGAACCGGCCTGTTTGACGTCTCCCATATGACGCAGTTCCAGGTTGACGGACCGCAAGCCCTCCAGTTCCTGAGGTATGCGCTACTCAACGATGCGCAAAAGCTGCGGGTGGGTCGGGCTCACTACTCCATGCTCGCCAACGGCGAAGGAGGCCTCGTCGACGACATTTACGTCTACCGGACGGCCCAGGAGTCATACCTTCTGGTAGGCAACGCCGCCAACCGGGAGGCGGTAAAGGCCACCCTGGGCGAGATTGCCGACAGGTTCGACTGCACGGTGGAACTGCGGGAGGACCGGGCTCTCCTCGCCCTGCAGGGTCCCGGAGCCGCACTGCTCCTGGAACGCGTCGCTCAGGCAGAGCTGAGCGGTCTGAAAAAGAACCGACTCACTGACATGACAATCGCAGGGGCGCCGGTTCTGGCATCGCGGACCGGCTACACCGGTGAGGACGGCTTCGAGCTGTTCCTGCCCGCCCGGAATGCAACTGAAGTCTGGAGCACGTTGACGGGGGCCGGCGCAAAACCCTGCGGCCTTGGCTGTCGCGATACGCTACGTCTTGAGGCAGGCTACCCCCTGTTCGGGGCCGACCTGGATGGAACAACCGATCCGCTCTGTACCCCCTACGCCTGGCTCGTGAAGGAGAAGGAGTCGTACGGCATCGAAAGCCTGGGCGGGGAGTGCTCCCGGCGGCTGGTCGGCATCAAGCTAAACCGCCGCGGCATCGCCCGGAACGGGTACCGGATCCGCAAGGGGGAGGAGCAGGTGGGGTGGATAACCTCAGGCACGATCTCCCCCGTTACCCGGGAAGGCATCGCAATGGGTTGGGTCGATGCACAATACTCGGAAGTCGACGAGCAGCTGGGAATAGAAATTCGCGGCGAGGTATTCCCGGCCACCGTAGTTCAAATGCCATTCCTGGAGGAATTGAAGAAGTGAATACGCCAGATGATCGTCAGTACCGGAATACGCACGAGTGGGTCCTGGAGCAGGACGGAACCGTGCTGGTCGGCATTACCGATTTCGCTCAGGATCAGCTTGGCGACGTCGTGTTCGTCGAGCTGCCCCAGGTGGGCCGTGCCGTTCAGGAAGGCGACACGGTTGCCGTGGTCGAGTCGGTCAAGACCGCGAGCGATATCTACGCACCGGTCTCAGGGACCATCAGCGCCGTGAACGACGACCTGGATGCAAAGCCCGAACTGATCAACGAAGACCCCTATGACCGCGGCTGGCTGTTCCGGATAGAGCCCGATGGTGACCTCCCTCAACTGCTGACCGCCCAGGCCTACAACGAGGTGGCCGAGGAGGAAGGTTGAGCTACACCCCCCACACGCCCGAGGATGTCCGCAAGGCGCTCGAGAAGATCGGCGTGGCACAGATAGGCGAGCTGTTCGAGCATATACCGGCGGCTCTGCGTGATCCTGAACTGGACATGTCCCCGCCCATGGACGAGGTCGAACTTCTGGCCCACCTGCGCGAGCTGGCACAGAAGAATGAACCCGCCTCTACCCTCCTGGGCGGCGGCGTACGCAAGCACTACATCCCGAGCGTCGTAAGCCACCTCGCCATGCAGAGCGAGTTCGTCACTTCATACACGCCCTACCAGCCCGAGGTAGCGCAAGGAATCCTGCAGGCCACCTTCGAGTACCAGACGATGATGAGCGAGCTGACCGGCCTGCCGGTAAGCAACGCTAGCATGTACGACGGTGCGACCGCAGCGGCCGAGGCGGCGCTGCTGGCGATCCGGCACACCGGCCGCGAGCGTGTCCTGGTTTCGCAGGGCATGAACCCGGAATACCGCGAGGTACTGGAAACCTACCTCCTGCCCATGGGCTTCCAGGTCGGGAAGCTTGGGCTGGAGGACTTGACAACGCCGGTAGCAGCGGTAGGCGGTGATGTCGCTGCGGTGCTCGTGCAGCAACCCAACTTCCTCGGCTACATCGAGGAGATGGAGGGGCTGGCAAGAGCGGCCCGGGAGGCCGGCGCGCTGTTCATTTCCGTCGTCGACCCGCTCTCACTTGCCCTCCTGAAGCCGCCAGGCGAGTACGGAGCCGATGTTGCGGTCGGAGACGGGCAGTCCATCGGCAACCCGCTGTCGTTCGGCGGTCCGCACTTCGGGTTCATGGTCGTGCGGGAGGAACTGATACGGCAAATGCCCGGACGGCTCGTCGGCGAAACAACCGACGTTGACGGCCGCCGCGGCTACGTGCTGACGCTGCAGGCGCGCGAGCAGCACATTCGCCGCGCCCGGGCAAAGAGCAACATCTGCTCGAACCACCAGCTGATGGCGATAATGGCCGGAATTCATCTCTCGGCCCTTGGCCCCAAGGGACTGAGTGAGGCAGCTGCCGCGAGCGTGGCGAATGCGCACGATCTGGCGGGGGCGCTTTCCTCTGCCGGTTACGAGGTCCTTACCGGGAAGAGGTTCTTCAACGAGTTCGTGGTGAAACTGGACGAGAACGCCGGTGCCACCAGCCGCAAGCTGACCCGGCGCGGTACGTCCGGCGGGATTCCTGTTCCGCGCGAGTACGGCCTGGGTGAGGCGCTGCTCCTCTCGGCGACAGAGCTCACCACCGGCGAAGAGATCAGTCGCTTCGTGAGTGCGCTGAATGACGTTGCGCCCTCGGCAAGGATGGTGGCAAGGTGAGGGGTTTCGACCAGAACGGAGACTTCCCGCTCATCTTCGAGCGTTCGAAGCCCGGCCGGCGGGCCAGCCGGCCCCCGCGGCGCGATGATGTCGACGTGGCAAAACTGCTGGGCGAGGAGAACCTGCGCAGCCAGCCGCCGGCCCTGCCCGAAGTGAGCGAGCTGGACCTGGTGCGTCACTACACGCAGCTCGCCCACCGCCAGTTCAGCATCGATGGCAACTTCTATCCGCTGGGATCGTGCACCATGAAGTACAACCCCAAGGTGCACGAGGATGCGGCGCAACTGTTCAGCGACCTGCACCCCTATCAGGACGAGAGTCAGGTGCAGGGTGCCCTGGAGCTGCTTCACGGCCTCCAGACCGACCTCGCGCAGCTGACGGGCATGGACGAGGTAAGCCTGCAGCCCGCTGCCGGAGCCCACGCCGAGCTCGCCGGGATCCTCATCATCCGCAACTACCACAAGAGCCGCGGCGAGGATGAGCAACGACGGATCGTTATCGTCCCCGACAGCGCCCACGGCACCAACCCGGCGACCGCGGGAATGGCCGGCTACGAGGTGGTCGAGGTGGCCACGGGGCCCGACGGCCAGGTGGACATCGACTCCTACCGCGAGGCGCTGTCGCCGCGGGTGGCCGCCGTGATGCTCACTAATCCCAACACGATGGGCATCTTCGAAAGCCGTATCGACGAGCTGAGCCGGCTGGCCCACCAGGTGGGGGCGCAGCTCTACTACGACGGGGCGAACCTGAACGCGATAGCGGGTCGTGCCCGGCCGGGCGACATGGGCTTCGACGTCGTGCACCTGAATCTCCACAAGACCTTCACCACACCGCACGGCGGCGGCGGGCCCGGCGCAGGGCCGGTTGGCGTAAAGAGCCACCTGAGGGAGTTCCTGCCCGTACCGATCGTCCGCAAGGATGGGGATGGCTACCGGCTCGACTACGACCTGGAAAACTCCATTGGCCGGGTCCGCAGCTTCTACGGCAACTTCGGGAACCTGGTGCGGGCCTACGCCTACATAAAGACCCTGGGCAAGGAGGGCCTGCGCGACGTAAGCGCCAAGGCGGTGCTGAACTCCAACTACATGGCCAGACTCGTCGAGGAGGCCGGCTACCGGATCTCTGTCGACGCGCCCATCATGCACGAGTTCATCGCGCAGCCGCCGGCGGGAATCAAGACAGTCGACATAGCGAAGGCACTCCTCGATTACGGAGTGCATCCCATGACCGTCTACTTCCCGCTGGTCGTGCGGGAAGCAATGATGATCGAGCCGACCGAAACGGAGTCGCTGGAGACGCTCGAGGAGTACGCCGAGCTCATGGGCAAGCTCCTGCGCGAGGCGCAGGACGACCCGGAGGCCTTCAGGGAGGCGCCGCACTCCACACCGGTGCGCCGCCTCGATGAGGTGCAGGCAGCCAGAAGGCCGGTACTTCGCTACCGGCCGCCCTCGGAGGGCTGAACCGGGGGACCGACACGAGAAGGGGCGCCGCCCAGGCCTGGGCGGCGCCCCTATCCTGCGCGAAGGCGCAGCTAGCAGATATCTACCAAGGAATCAGGAGCAGCCTACGCTGCCTTCACCGTCCGGCGCCTGGCGGCCGTCCGTGCGGAAGGAGTTACCGCAGCCGCACGCGCTGGTGGCGTTGGGGTTGTTCACGTTGAAGCCGCCGCCCATCATGTTCTCGACGTAGTCGACCTCACTGCCCCTCAGCAGGGTCCAGCTGCGTTCGTCCACGACCATGGGAACGCCGCGGTCCTCGAAGACGCGGTCGCCATCCAGCCGCCTGTCGTCGATGGACATGCCATAGCTGTAACCGCTGCACCCGCCCGACTTGATGAAAACCCGGATCGCCGCGTTCTCGTTGCCGTTCTTCGCGAGAATCTCGCTCGCCTTTTCGGCGGCGGTGGCTGTCATGGTCATCTTTTCAATAGCCGCTTCGGCAAAGCTCACTGGGAAACCTCCAAGCCGAATGTGTCTTGTATCAATCTATACCATCCCGCTCTGTTTTCCGTGCCCGGTTGGACATTGTGGAAACTGTACACGGGGTAGCTGCCCGCCTTCACAACCGCGAGCAGGACTGATATACTCCTATCCGGTTTTACGGGCGTATAGCTCAGCTGGTAGAGCGGCGGTCTCCAAAACCGTAGGTCCCGGGTTCAAGTCCTGGTGCGCCCGCCAAATAGATAACCACCGTTCGTGGAACGGTCTCGCTGTTGGCCCGGACTGCCGGGCCAACAGCTTTCTTGTGGTTCCCTCTGCCTGAAAACAGCTGTACCCTGCGTGCTATTCTCAAGGCGTGACAAGTGCCCACAGAAGGCCGTTCAGGGCGTTGCTGGCTGCTTTGCTGCTGGCGATTTGCTCTGCCTGTCTGGCCCAGGAAGCCGCCAGCCAGGCATGGCTCATACCCATTGACACAGAGATCACCCCCGCCACGGCACAGTTCGTCGCATCGCGGGTGGAGCAGGCAAATGAGGCTCAGCCGCTTGTCCTCCTGTTCCTCATCGACACACCAGGCGGGCAGGTGTCGTCGATGGAGCGGATCGTCAGCTCGATCCTCAACGACACCACCGTACCGACCGTGGCGCTGGTCCAGAACGCCTTCAGCGCGGGTGCACTCATTGCGATGAGTGCGGAGCAGCTGGTAATGCTGCCGGGCTCGTCCATCGGGGCGGCTCTGCCGGTGACCGTGGGCCCGACCGGCGTCGATGCGGTTGGCGAGAAGATGAGCAGTGCAATGCGGGGACAGTTCCGCTCGGTGGCCGAGGCGAGGGGAAGGAACCCGCGGGTGGCCGAGGCGATGGTCGATCAGCGGATCGAGATCCCCGGCCTCTCCACCAGCGAGGAGCTCGTCACCCTGACTGCCGATCAGGCAGTTGAGCACGGTATCGCCGATCTGCAGGCGTCGTCGATGCGGGACGCCTTGCAGGAGCTTGGCTACGGCGGCGTGCAGGTTCAGCGGCTCGAACGGAACCTCACCGAGCGCCTGGCCGGGAGCCTCTCCAACAGCATCGTCGCTGCGATCCTGCTGGTGATCGGGATAGGCGGGCTGGCCATCGAACTGTTCTCGCCCGGCTTCGGTTTTCCCGGTGCGATAGGAGTGGTGGCTCTGGCGCTCTTTGCCGCCGGCACCTACCTGGCGACTCCCGCCAGTTCGCTGGACCTCATCATCCTGCTGAGCGGCCTGCTGCTCATCGCCCTGGAGTTGCTCGTCATCCCGGGAACCGGAATAGCGGGTCTGCTGGGGCTGCTCGCGCTGCTCCTTGGACTGTTCCGCATCTTCCAGGACGACTTCGTCGCCGTCATCGGCTGGACCGCGCTCTTCGGCAGCATTCTCCTGGGCTTCCTGCTGTGGGCGTTCCCGAACATGCGCATGGCTTCGCCGCTGCTCCTCAAGGAGCGCCTCGTTACCGCCACGGGCGGTGCGGACGGTGAAAGGGTGGCGGGGCAGTATGATCACCTGCTGGGAGCCGTAGGCACCGCGATGAGCGACCTGCGCCCCGCCGGCCTCGCGCGCATAGATGGCGAGCGGGTGGACGTAGTAAGTCAGGGAGACTTCGTCTCCGTCGGTAGCAAGATCGAGGTAATCAGGGTCGAAGGCAACCGAATAACCGTAAGAGAAGTCCAGAGTTAGGTAAGGAGCCCCCATGTCAACAACCGTACTGATCATCGCCGGTGTGGCGATTCTCTTCTTCATCGTCCTGTTTACCTTCATCCCGGTCGGATTGTGGGTCTCGGCAGTCGCTGCCGGAGTACGCGTAAGCCTCACCTCGCTGGTGGCCATGCGCCTTCGCCGCGTACCGCCCAACCGCATCATCCTGCCGCTCATCAAGGCCGACAAGGCCGGGATCGACGTCACGCAGAACGAACTCGAAGCACACTACCTGGCGGGCGGTAACGTCGACCGGGTCGTGGACGCGCTGATTGCTGCTGACAAGGCGCGGATTACTCTGCCCTTTGACCGTGCCGCCGCGATCGACCTCGCCGGCCGTGACGTCCTTGATGCCGTGAAGGTGTCGGTGAACCCGCGCGTCATCCAGACGCCGAACATCAGCGCGGTCGCCAAGGACGGCATCGAACTCATCGCCATGTCGCGCATCACCGTGCGCGCGAACCTCGAGCGGCTCGTCGGTGGTGCCGGCGAGGAGACGATCATCGCCCGCGTGGGTGAGGGTGTGGTCTCCTCCATCGGTTCGACCGCCTCGCACAAGGGCGTGCTCGAGAACCCGGACATCATCTCCAAGGCGGTCCTCGCCAAGGGCCTCGACAGCGGCACGGCCTTCGAGATCCTCTCCATCGATATCGCCGACGTGAACGTGGGGCGCAACATCGGCGCCCAGCTGCAGACCGATCAGGCAGAGGCCGACAAGCGCGTTGCCCAGGCGAAGGCCGAGGAACGCCGTGCGATGGCCGTCGCCGCCGAGCAGGAGAACCGCGCCCGCGTCGAAGAGATGCGCGCCAAGGTGGTGGAGGCCGAGGCCGAGGTGCCACTGGCAATGGCCGAAGCCTTCCGCTCCGGCAACATGGGCGTCATGGATTACTACAACCTGCAGAACATCGAGTCTGACACCAAGATGCGCGGCCAGATCGCCCGTGCAACGCAGGAGGACGAAGACGAGCAGTGAGCTTTGACGCGCTCATGACCCTGCTGTTCATACTGCTCTTCGTGCTGGGGCCGCTGCTCAGGCAACTGGGTGGCGGTCAGCAGCAGGAGGGCAGGCCGGGAAAACCCGGTCCGGGTTCGCCGCGGCAGCCGGGCGACCCGGATCCGGGACCGCGCGAGGTACGCGAAGCACCTCCGCAGCGGCCCGTCCGGCCGGCACAGCAAGGGCCAACACAGCAGACGCCAGCACCGCAACGGCCTGCGCAACCTGGCACGGTCCGGTCCGAGCGCTCTGACGCGGGCAGCGGGTCGCTACAGGAGAGGCTCGAGGAGGCCCGCAGGCGGGTACTGGAAGCGATGGGCGAGGAACCTGCGGCAGGGAGCGGCCGGACCGCACCTGCACGACCTGCCCCCTCCGGTACACCGCAAGGGGGCCGGCGTACCGTCGCGACCCCCACCACGAGCAGTGCACCCCGGCAGGATCTCGACTGGCAGGACGTCGTCTCACCGGCGCAGAGTTTCCTGCCGACGCCGGACGCTGCCGCGCGTGAAGCCGCCCGCCGGGAACGCGAAGAGCAGGCCCGCAAACGCCGTGAACAGGCCGCGAGAGTGCGTCAGAAACAACGTACCTCCCCTGCACGGACGGCTAGACTACCGAACGAGCGAATCCCGGCACTGGGCCGGGAAGGGATCCTGAATGGGATTATCTGGCACGAGATGCTTAGCCCGCCGGTGTCAAAGCGGGGAGACAGGAGGACAGGATCGCGACTTCGGTCACGTTGAAACTTCGCAATCCCGCTGAAGCCGTCACGCTATTCGGGAAGAACGACGAAAACCTGAAATTGCTCAGGAACCGGCTCCGGGCCCGGGTAGTGGCTCGCGGCGACGAACTGCGCCTCTCCGGTGAGGAAGGTGAGGTGGCCGAGGCCGAACGGACCTTCCGATCGCTCCTCGCCAACATTCGCCGCGGCGAGAAGCTGAGCATCACCGAGCTGGAGCATGCCGACCTGGGCAGCCTGGGCGAGACGCCCGAGCCGGGCGGCGACGGGCCGCGCCTGCCGCCGCGGGCCAGACCAAAGACCGCGGGGCAGCGGCGTTACGTCAACGCCATTGCCGATAACCCGATCGTCTTCGGCATAGGACCGGCAGGAACCGGCAAGACCTACCTGGCAGTGGCCATGGCGGTGCAATCGCTCCTGGAGAAGCGCGCGAAACGGATCGTGCTTACCCGCCCCGCCGTCGAGGCAGGCGAGAAGCTGGGCTTCCTTCCCGGCGACCTCCAGGCGAAGATCGACCCCTACCTGCGGCCGCTCTATGACGCCCTTTACGACATGCTCCCCAACGACCGGGTGGAACACTTGGCCGAGCAGGGCGTGATCGAGGTCGCACCGCTGGCCTTCATGCGGGGTCGCACGCTGAACGACGCCTTCATCATCCTCGACGAAGCGCAGAACACCACTCCGGAACAGATGAAGATGTTTCTCACGAGGATGGGCTTCAACTCGAAGGTCGTCGTGACGGGCGACATGACCCAGACCGACCTGCCGGGCTCCATGCGCAGCGGGCTGTCGGTAGCCGAGAAGATCCTTTCGTCCATCGACGGGATAGGTTTCATCCGCTTCTCCGAAAGCGACGTCGTACGCCACCCTCTGGTCGCGAAGATCATCAAGGCGTATGAGCAGGCCGGCTAGAAAACGCCTCCCACGACTGCTGGCATTCTTCGTCGTCTCGACGCTGGGCCTCACGATATTGCTCTACAGCGTCTACGGACAGCGCCAGCAGTCGTTCCTCGAGCCGGGCAGCCCCAGCCCGGTCACCTACGTGGCGCCTGTGGACATCGAGGTCATCGACCGGGTCGCCACGGAACGGCAAAGGCAGTCCGCACGCAACCAGATCGACACCATCTACACGGCCAACAGCCGCCTCCAGCAGATCGTGCTGGCCTCCATCGCGGCTGCCGGCTTGCCGCGCGACGTGGAGGAGATGCTGCTGGAGGCATACTCCCAGCCGCGGGGCGTGAACGCCGAGGAGCTGGATGAGCTGATCGAGCGGGCCGCCAGCCTCGCAGGCGAGGAGCGCGAGCAGGAGATCCGCATCACCCTGTCCAACGCGCTGCTGCCGACCAGTACACCGAACCAGGAGCTGACCGAGGCCGCCCGCAACGCGGCCGCCAACGCCACGCCGCCGGTCATGCAAAGGCTGGCGGCCGGACAGGCGATCCTGCGCGAGGGGGAAACCGTCACCCAGGAGCAGCTGCAGGTCCTCCAGTCGGTCGGGCTGTACAGCCCGCGCTTCGCGCAGTTCAGTCACGCCTTCTGGATCGCGCTGGGCTGTCTGGCGCTCGCCGCTCTGCTGAGCCTCCCCCTGCTGTTCATCGAGCGGCGCATGGCGGGGCGGCTCACCATTTCGCAGCTCGGGTTCCTGGTTGGCCTGACCCTGCTGGTGCTGGTGCTGCAGAGGCTCACCCTGGTGGCCTCCCCCGCCTTCCTCTTCGTACTTCTGGTGCCGCTGCTGGTGTCCGTACTGCTGTCCGACACCCTGGGCGTCGTCTGGTCGATCTGGCTGGGGCTGGCCGTCGCCCTCCTCGTGCCCACTGCCCCGCTGTTCACCCTCATCGCGGTGGTCGCGGGCGGTACGGCCGCAAGTCTGCTGGCGACGAGCCTGAAGTCACGAACGTCTCTGCTCCTGGCCGGCGCGAGCGGCGGTGCGGTAAGTGCTCTGGCCCTGGCGGTGATGGCGCTCGCCCTCGGTGGCTACACGCCGCTGGCGACGTTCATCTCGGGGCTGCTGCTGGTAGCGGCCGGCCTCATCGCCGGCGTCATCGCGCTCGGGTTGCTGCCGCTCGCCGAGAGTACCTTCGGGTTCATCACCGAGTTCAGGCTGGTCGAGCTGTCCAGTCCCACCAGCCCGCTGCTGCAGCGGCTGCTGCTCGACGCTCCCGGCACCTACCAGCACAGCCTGGTCATCTCCAACCTCGTGGAGCAGGCCGTGAAGAACATCGGTGGCGACTACCTGCTGGCCCGCGTTGGTTCGCTCTATCACGACGTCGGCAAGCTGAAGCGGCCCAGCTTCTTCACCGAGAACCAGTTCTCGGAGGAGAACCCGCACGACAAGATCAGTCCCCACCTGAGCTACCTCATCATCGTTGCGCACGTGCGGGACGGCCTCGAACTGCTGGAGGACTACCGGATTCCCACGGCGCTGCAACCGTTCGTGGCCGAGCACCACGGGACGACCGTCCTCACCTACTTCTACAAGCGGGCGCTGGAGAGCCAGGAGAGCGTGGACGAACTGAACTTCCGCTACCCCGGGCCCAAGCCGCGCTCCAAGGAGACTGCCGTGCTCATGCTGGCCGATGCCGTCGAGTCGGCATCGCGCTCCCTCTCGGACCCCAGCCAGGGCAGCATCAGGGCGCTCATCGACCGCCTGGTCGAGCAGCGGCTGCAGGACGGCCAGCTCTCCGAGAGCCAGCTGAACTTCAACGACCTGGAAGTCATCAAGAACACCTTCGAGCGCATGCTTACGGCAATCCTCCACAGGCGCGTCAACTACCCGACGGCCGAGGAGATCCGCGGGGCGAAGGAGCGAGGGAGCACCGAACGTGGTGGAGGTAGTGGACGAAACGAACCGGTTCCCGCACGCGGCTAGGCTGCAGCGCATCCTGGAACGGCTTTTAGCCCTGAAGGCAGGTGCGGACCGGGAGATGACACTGGTTCTGCTGGACGACAGCGCCATAAGCGAGCTGAATGAGCGAGACCGCGGGGTGGCCGGCCCGACAGATGTCCTCTCCTACCCCACGTGGGAGCCGGACGACGACGGGCTGCCCCAGGTGCCCCACCTTGGCGACGTGCTCATAAGCATCGACACGGCGGGCCGCCAGGCGGACGAGCAGGGCCACACCCTGTTCGAGGAGCTCGTCACGCTGGCGGCCCATGGGCTCACGCATCTGCTTGGCTACGATCACCAGACGGAGGAGGAATGGCACATCTTTCGCGAGACGCAGGGCCTCGCCCTGCAACTGGCCCGGGACGGGACGACCGGCTGATCAGGCTGCTTCGCTCGTTCCGGTTTGCGCTGCGCGGTTTGCGGTACGCCTGGCGCACCCAGCCGAACCTGCGCCTCGAGTCCCTGGTTGGCCTTGTGGCCCTGGGCCTGGCCGTGTGGCTGCAGACCGGTCTCGTGGCGGTAGTCATCTGCATCATCTCGGTGCTCTCGCTGGAACTCGTGAACACGGCCATCGAGGCGCTCGTCGACCTCGTTTCGCCTGATCACCACCCCCTGGCGGGCGCCGCGAAGGATACGGCCGCCGCGGCCGTGTTCATCGCCACCGTCGGCTCGGTCGTCGTGGGGCTGCTTCTCTTCACCAGACCGCTGCTCGAGAAAGTAGGATTGATCACATGAACGGAGCCGAGCCCCACAAAAGCAACGAGGAGGTGACCGCGAAGGCGCCGGACGACCTGCTCGCGGCGGCCACCACCGCCCACGGCAACGCCTACGTCCCCTACTCCGACTTCCGGGTCGGCGCCGCACTGCGCGCCGCCTCCGGAAAGATCTACAGCGGCGCCAATATCGAGAACGCCTCCTACCCCATGAGCCGCTGCGCAGAGCAGAGCGCGATACAGGCGATGGCCTCTGCCGGGGAGCGGGGCTTCGGGGAGCTGGTTGTCTACACGCAGGTTTCTCCGCCTGCTACTCCCTGCGGCGGCTGCCGTCAGGTGCTCGTCGAATTCGGGGAGCCATCGGTGCCCGTCTACATGGTCAACGGGCAGGGCGAGACCGTAGTGATGACCCTTGCCGAGCTCCTGCCGGGAGCTTTCAGTCTGAAGCAGGTCTGAGCCCTTCAGGCGCAACCGACGGAACCCGGCTTCTCACCTGACCGGAGTTATACTCCTGCAGATGAAAAAGGTAGCCGCCCCCCTACTGTTCCTCCTGCTGCTCCAGCTGGCGCTCGCCCAGGCGCCACAAAGGGTGGTAGTTCTCCCCTTCGACGCGACCCAATCGGCCCAGGCCTACAGCCTGGGGCTGTCGACGGGCCTGCAAAGGACGCTCAATTCACTGGATGGGATCTACTCCCCCAGCGTCGCCGAGGCGGCCCTCTTCACGAACCGGGCAAACGAGGCAGGGCTCGACGGCATCGCGCAGGCCATCAGGGCGTTCGAAGCCGACTACCTGATAACCGGTGCCGTGAGCGGCAGCGGCAGCGACCTCCAGGTGACGCTGGTGGTCATGAATGCGGGCTCCGGCGAGACCACCCAGGAAACGCTGAGCGTTGCCAGCGACCCGGGCCGGGCACTCGAGGCCACCACCACCCATGTCGCCGCCGAACTGGGGCGTACGGACGCAGCAACCGGGCACAGGATTTCCGGACTAGCCAGTGAGGCGCCGCAACTGGTGAATCTCATGGCTGTCGCCAGCGCCTCCTCGCGTCTGGGCGGCTCACTCGCCGATCTCGCCTCGGCGGCGCAGATAGACAGCGACTCGAGCTGGGTGCTGTCCGAATACGCCCGGGCGCTGGCCCTGGCCGGCCGCACGGACGAGGCGGCCCAGGTGGCCAGGGAAGCCGCTCAGCTGAATCAGAATGATGCCGAGGCGCACGCAGTACTGGGAATCGTCGCTCAGACACTGGGTGACGACGAACTCGCCCGCAGCAGCTTTGAACGGGCGGTTGCCATCAACTCCCACCATGCGGTGGCGCTTACCGGCCTGGCCTCCATGCTGGAGGACCGTGCGCACGTCGAGGAACACCTGCGCGCCGCGGTCGCTGCAGCGCCCCGCCTCGAGGAGGCCGTGATAGGCCTCGCCAACCTCGAGTCGAGCCACGCGCGCGCCCTGCAATCGCTGCGCCGTGCGGCCCGTAACCTGCCCGAATCGGTGAGCCTGCACCGCGCCTTCGTCCGGCGCGCCCTGGCCGCAGGCGATACCGCGGGTGCCGTCAGCTACCTGCGCGAAGGCGGCCAGGACCCGTTGACGGCCTCCCCCGCCCTTTACTCGCTGGCCACCCTGCTTCCGAAGGAGGCTCGGGACCAGGCCCTGCAACTGGTGCGGGAGGGGCGGGAGCGGTTCCCGGAAAGCCTGGGGCTTCAGGTGACCGAGGCTCAGCTCCTTCAGGAGAGCGGCCAGACAGACGAGGCGATAGCGCTATACCGCTCGGTCCTGGACGAGAACCCGGAGAACGTGGATGTGGCCAATAACCTTGCCGTGCTGCTCGCACAATCCGGCCGGCTGGATGAGGCGCAGGCGGTCTTCGAATCGCTCGCCGGCGAAAACGACACCGTGAGCCTGAACCTGGCCCGGCTGCTGCTCCACTCCGGCGAGGCGCAGCAGGCGCTCTCGCTGCTGGAGGAGCTGGTTGCCCGGCATCCCGCCGACAGCGAGGCGCTGGGGCTCCTGGGTATCGCCCAGGGCAGGACCGGCAGCCTCCAGGCGGGAATAGGCTCGCTCGAGGCTGCGCTCCAGCTGAATCCCGACAACGCCGAGGCGGGCAACGCCCTCGAGGTGTTGCGGCAGCAGCAGGCCATCGTGGGTGAAAGCGCCGTAACCCTGGAAGGGGATGCGGCACGGGAGTTCGAGCTGGGCCTGGGTGCCCTCGAGAGCGGCAACCTGAACCAGGCACGCGAACACTTCAGCGCCGCGGCCGAATCGGGCCAGGACGGTCTGCTCAACTTCTACTACGCCTACACGCTGCAGCTCACCGGCCAGGCCAGGCAGGCGGCCCAGCAGTATGAGCTGGCACGCGAGCAGTACCCGGAGAACGACACCATCCTCAACAACCTTGGCTACGCGTACCTGCAGGTGAGCCGTTTCGACAAGGCGCTGGACGTGCTCAGGAGCGCCCGGTCGCTGGACAGCAGCAACCCGAGCGTCCACGTGAACCTGGGGCTCACCTACTTCGGGCTGGGCCGCTTCTCGGACGCTCTGGCCGAGTGGGACATTGCGCTCGAACTCGACCCGGGTCTGGAGCCGGAACTGCGCTCGGTGCGTGAACAGGCCATGAATGTCGTGGGCCGGTAGGCGACAGTAGACTCGGTGGAATGAGCATTCGCCCCCAGATCCGTGAGCTCCCGCCGTACGACTACGAGCCCGGGCCGGAAGGAGTAAAGCTCGACCAGAACGAGCTTCCCTTCGACCTGCCCCCCAGGCTGCGCGAGGCGGTGCTGGAGCGTGTACAAGCCCTGGAGTTCAACCGCTACCCGGAGCTGGACTCGTTTACCCTGCGCAGCGAAATCGCCCGTCTGCACGACTGGCCTGTCGAGGGGGTGGTCGTCACCCCGGGTTCGAACGTCCTGATCCGCTCGCTGGTGATCGCCGCCGGCATTGGCCAGGCGGTGCTGTCGGTCCGGCCAACCTTCAGCGTCTACGCCCAGCAGGCCCGCATGCTGGGCGCCCCGCTGGTGGAGGTTCCGCTGCTTCCCGGCTTCGAGCTGCCGGTCGACGACCTGGAGCGGGAGATGGAGGGCGGCACGGGAGTGCTGTTCCTCGCCAACCCCGCAGCACCGACCGGCAACCTGCACGGCAGGGCGGCGATCGAGAGGCTCATCCGGGCCGCCGGAGAAAGCTGGACCGTGGTCCTCGACGAGGCGTACTGCGAGTTCGCGGGCGGCGACCTGCGCGACCTTGCCCACCTGCCCGGCGTCATCTCCCTGCGCACGTTCTCGAAGGCGTTCGGTGCGGCCGGCGTGCGTCTGGGCTACGCCCTGGCGACCCCTGAACTGGCCGGGCACGTGCGCAAGACGGTCCTGCCCTTCAACCTCTCGGCGCTGCAGGAGGCGGTAGCCCACGTGCTGCTCGGGAACCGCGATCTCCTTGCCGCACGGGTTCGGGATATCGTGGAGGAGCGCGAGCGGTTGATGGCGAGCCTGCAGAGAATGTCGCAGGTGCGCGCCTTCCCCAGCAGCGCGAACTTCCTGCTCCTGGAGGTACCGGAGGCCCGCCGGACGCACAGGGCCTTGCAGGAGCGGGGCATTCTTGCGCGTTATCAGTCGCAACCCGGGTTGGGGAGCACCATCCGGGTGAGCGTGGGCACCAGGGAGCAGAACGATGCGTTCCTGGCTGCCCTGAACGAGGTCTTGAACGAGGTGGAAGGATGAGCCGCAGGGCGAAGGTTGACCGGGAGACAAACGAGACCCGGATTTCTTTGAGCATCGAACTGGATGGCGTCGGGGAGAGCAGCGTCTCCACCGGTCACGGATTTCTGGACCACATGCTGCACCAGGTAGCGCGCCATGGCGGGGTCGATCTGCACGTGGATGCCACGGGTGACCTGCACGTGGACGTGCACCATCTGGCAGAGGACTGCGGGATCGTCCTGGGCCAGGCCGTCTCCCGAGCGCTGGGCGACCGGTCGGGCATCGAGCGGTACGGCGACGCCTTCGTCCCCATGGATGAAACGCTCGCTCATGTTGTTCTCGACCTGTCCGGGAGGCCCTACCTGGCATTCGAGCCCGCCGGCTTCGAGGGGCACTCCAATGGCTTCAACGCCCACCACCTGCGCGAGTTCCTGCGCGGTTTCGCCAATCATGCCGCCGCTACCGGCCACGTGCGCGTCCTCGCCGGCACCGAGACCCATCACGTGTGCGAAGCGGTCGTGAAGGCGTTCGCGCGCAGCCTCAGGGTTGCGGTCGCCGTGACCGGGACTGCCCTGCCCTCCACGAAAGGTCTCCTCTGATGAGCCGGCAGTTGCGGGTAGCGCTGCTGCTCCTGGTGGCCACGCTGGCCGGCACGGCATCGGCCGCCTGGACGGTTCAGGTGGCCGCCTACCAGGATTACCGCCAGGCCCAGGGGCAGGTGCGGTCGCTGCAGGAGCTGGGCTTCGATGCGTACACGGAGTTCGTGACGCGCGGCGGGACGCAGTTTGCGCGGGTGCGCGTCGGCTGCTTCGACAGCGAGGACAGCGCAGCTGCTTTCGCAGCCGACATGCAGGGCAACGTGACCGCCGAGGCCGTGCCGCAGGAGCTGACCCCGGGATCCGGGGGGATCGCCTGCGTCACCTGGGACCCGGGGTTCCTGAAGGCGGCATCCTACACGCTGGTGCGCACCGGCATGGACGTGGTCTACGAGCTGGAACTCATGGGTCACCGCGGCTACCTGCAGCATGATGGCCGGGGTTGGAACTTCGGCCCGGAACTGCCGGAAGCGCCCGGCGTGACCCCGCGCGGGCGGTTCGAATCGTTCAACCTGGGCGCCCGGTCGTTCGTGCGGGAGAGCCCGCCAGGGCAACAACCGGTGGTTGTGTGCAGCGGTACGCTGGTATGGCAGGCGCACGGCGTCGCCGTCGTCGAGCGGAACCAGCGCGTGATAGCCTGCGTTGTCAATCGGATGGACCGCTGAGCGACGTGACAAGGGGCGAACTGTCCATCTACGGGAGTGTGCACGGGAGTTGAACCGGGGCGATGAGGCAATGGAACGGGTCGGGAGCTCTGCGGCTCCTGACACTGGTGGAAACGAACCCCTGAACGACGACAGCATCATCGTCTTGAGCGGGTTGAGCGGGGCCGGGAAGACTACCGCCCTGCAGGCCCTCGAGGATCTGGGCTACCTGTGCGTCGACAACCTGCCTCCCTCGCTGTGGGCGCCACTGGCCCGGCATGCGGCGCAGGTTGGCGAGGACCGGGTGGCGGTGTGCGCGGATGTCCGTACCGCCGCCTTCCTGCACGAGGTCGAGGATGGCCTCGCTGCCCTTGCGGATCTGGGCAAGAAGGTGACCGTCGTCTTTCTCACCGCCAGCGAGGAGACGCTGGTGAAGCGCTACAACCTGACGCGGCGTACCCACCCGCTGAGCGAGGGCACCCTCTCCCACGACATCGCCGCCGAGCAGGAGGCTCTGGCGGGCATCCGCAAGAACGCCCACCGGGTGATCGACACGACCAGGCTAAGCGCCAAGGAGCTGGGCCAGCAGATGATGGGGCTGTTCGCACACGAGCGCCCCTTCGCGCTCAGGCTGGTCAGCTTCGGCTTCAAGCGGGGCGCGCCCATCGATGCCGATCTGGTGCTGGACGTCAGGGCTTTGCCCAACCCCTACTACGAGGCGCAGCTACGAAGCCTGCCGGGCACAGAGGAGCGGGTGCAGGAGCACGTATTCACTCCGAACGGATTGGAGCTCTACAGCCAGCTCCGCTCGATGGTCAAGAACCTGGCGTCGCTGGCCCGGGACGGCGGGCGCACCTCCTATACGGTCGCACTGGGCTGCACCGGCGGCCAGCACCGCTCGGTGGCCGTCGTGGAGAAGCTGGCGCACGATCTGGCTCAGGATTTCACCCCCTCCATCGACCACCGTGACCTGGCGCATGCCCTGGAGGAGCACAAAAAGTGACTGCCCAGGAGAGGGCAAAGCGGTTGTGGTCGATGCGCCTGTGGCTGGCCCCGGGGATGGGCGTCAAGCGGTATGTCTCGGCCGCGGTAATCGGTTCGATCTTCGTCCTCATAGGCGTGGTGGGCGCGATGCTGTGGCTGTTCAGCGGCAGCCGCGAGGTTCTCTCCGACCCTATCGAGGGCCTGCTCGTTTCCAACCCGTGGTTGCGCTACGGCCATCTGGTCTCCGGCGTGCTGGTGCTCGGCGGCCTCGTCACGGTCATCTCCTCCATTGGCCGGCTCAACCGTTCGCTGCTCTCCAACTGGATGCCCCGGCCGCACGAGGCCGCCCAGCTGCTCCACAGGCGCCTGCAACTTTCGAAGGGCCCGCGGATTGTCGCCTTCGGTGGCGGCACGGGCCTCTCGAACCTGCTGAGGGGCCTGCGCGCCCACTCGAGCAACCTCACGGCGGTCGTTACGGTGGCCGATGATGGCGGCTCCTCGGGCAGGCTGCGCGTCGCGTTCGGCATGCCCGCGCCCGGCGATCTCACCGACTGCTTTACGGCGCTGTCCGATAACGAGCAGGAGCTGTCGCGCCTCATGCAGTACCGTTTCGAGCGTGGGGAAGAGCTTCAGGGGCACACCTTCGGCAACCTGCTGATCACTACCCTCACCGAGGTGGAGGGCGATTTCGGCAGCGCCGTGAAGTCGCTCAACGGCCTGCTTAACCTGTCGGGGTCGGTCTATCCGGCCACCACCGAGCCCGTCTCCCTGGTGGTCACCAAGGAGAACGGCGAGGTTGTCAGGGGCGAGAGCGCCGTCAGGACCGCGCCGGGGGCGGTGAGCAGCGTTGAGATCGAACCGGAGGGCGCGAAGGCCTTGCCCGAGGTCATCGAGGCGGTCGAGAGGGCCGATGTGATAGTGCTCTCCCCCGGCAGCCTCTTCACCTCGACGATCCCGCCTCTGCTGGTCCGCGAAACCCAGCAGGCGCTGCGCCGCACCAGGGCGCCGCTCCTCTACGTGTGCAACATAATGACCGAGGCCGGCGAGACCGACGGGTTCGACGCGTTCGAGCACGTGCAGAAGATCACCGAGCATCTTGGCCGCGCCCCGGATTGCGTCGTGGTCAACAGGGGTACCGTCGATGCCGCGCGCCTCAGGGCTTATGAGGCCGAGGGCGCGCAGCTGGTCGACCCGACCCCCGAGCTCCTGAAGGAGGCCGAGATCGAACTCGTGCAGCTCGACCTCGTCGGCAGCGGACCGCATGCCCAGCACGACGCAGAGGCGCTGGCCAGCTGGCTCGCTGACTACTGCCGGCAGCGGCAGGTGGCGCAGAAGGTTGGCGCGCGTGCTTGAAGCCCTCTTCGCCCTGGCTCTCCTCACCGTCACGGATCCCAGCGGCGATGCGGTTGGCGCTGGCGATCTGAGCCCGCCCACGCACGCCATCTACCGCAGCCTCTCCCCGTTCGACCTGCACTCGTTGACCATCACCGAGGCCGAAACCCTCGATCTGGTCGTCGAGATGGGCTCGCTTGCCAATCCGCTGGATTTGCCGCTGGGGTTTTCTCTGCCTGTCATCGAGATCTATGTGGAGGGCGAGGAGGGCCTGGGCGAGGAGCTCCTGCCCGGCTCGGGCATGCGCCTCCCCGACGGGGTCAACTGGGAGATCGCGGTCCGGCTTACCGGCGACAGCGCCACCGCTTACCGCCTCACCGAGGCCGGCGAGGAGGCCGTGTCGCCGCAGGTCAGCGTCGAGGGGAACAGCATAATCGTCTCGACGCCCTTCCCGCGGCCGGAGCGCCCCCGCGTCTTCGCGATGGTTGGCCAGTACGACTTCTTCGGCGAGGAGCCGTGGCGTCAGCTCGAGGAGGGCCAGTCCCCCTGGGGCTTCCACTCCACCGGCGCGCAGTTCCTGCCCGTGCTGGACGTCCTGGCCGAGGATCAGGCCGCCCAGGATCAGGCCCTGCTCACCGGCATCCTCCCCCCTGCCGGCAGTCACGGGAGCAGTCAGGGCCAGCTGTGGCTGGCGCTGATGCTGGGCGGCGTCGGCGTGGCCCTCGTGGGCGTCGTGCTGCGCGTTACAGCCCGGCGGCCTTCGCCCCCCGACCTGCTCGAGAGCGAAGCTGCGCCCGAAGAACCCGGGGAGCAGGACGAGGAGGCGGCCGCACCTGACGCTGATGTGCCGGACGAAGCAGAAGCACAGCCGCCCGAAGAGGAGCAGGCAGAGGAATCCCCCACCGAGCCGTCCCCGCCCCCGGAATCACAGGAGGCAGGCGCTGGCCAAGAAGCTGCCAGCGATGATCCCGGCACCTTCATAAGCCCGGACATTCGCCACGACGAATGGACCAGCACCTGGAAGGCGAAGGACGGTGACGGTAACGAGGCCGTCGCCGGGGAGCCTGAACCGTCAGACGAAGAGGTGTCCGAGGACGATGAGGGCGACGTGCCGGACGATCGGCCGGACTCCGCTGACGGGCAGGAGCCTGCTAAAGACGAAAAGTAAAGAATAAAGGAAAGGGCCTGCAGCCTCACGCAAGGCTGCGGGCCCTCGACTGTAAGAGTTGCCCGGTTAGTGGCCCTGTACCGTCACGGGCTGTGACCGCTTGACGTTGGCGCCCACCAGGGCGAGGCGTTCGGCGAGGTTCTCGTAGCCGCGGTCGATGTACTCGAGACCGGAGACGGTGGAGGTGCCGATGGCGCTCAGGCCGGCGATTACCAGTGCTCCTCCGGCGCGGATGTCGGCGGCGTGCAGGCGAGCGCCCGCGAGCTGGCCGCCGCGAATGATGAGGGTGCGTTCGAACAGTTCGACATCGGCGCCGGTACGGCGCAGCTCCTGCACGTGAGTGAACCGGTCGGGGTAGACGCGGTCGCGAACCACGCTGGCGCCGGGCAGGGTGGCCAGGTACGCCGAGAACGGCGCCTGCAGGTCCGTCGGTATGCCCGGATACTCGGTGGCGGTGACGTCGGCGGCCTGGAGTTCGCCGCTGGCGTCGACGAGCAGTTCGTTCTCGCCCTCGACGACGCGGACGCCGGTCTCGCGCAGCTTCTCGCTCACCGCATGCAGGTGGGCGGGCACGACTCCGTCGAGGGTGACGGTGCCGCGGGTTGCGGCGGCCATCAGCATCACGGTGCCCGCCTCGATGCGGTCGGCCACCGGCCGGTAATCGGTGCCGCTAAGGCGCTCCACGCCGTCGATACTGATGGTGCTCGTGCCGGCGCCGCTTACCCTGGCGCCCATGCCGTTCAGCATGTTGGCCAGATCGGCGATCTCCGGCTCCAGCGCGGCGTTTTCTATGACGACCCGGTCGCTGCCCAGCGCCGCCGCGAGGATGACGTTCTGGGTGCCGCCCACGGTGGGGGCCTCGAACTGGACGGTGCCGGCCAGCGCCTGGGTGCGCAGGGCGCGGAATTCTCCGCCCACTTCATCGATCTCGACCCCAAGGCTCTGGAACGCCTTGATGTGCCGGTCGACGGGACGCGGCCCGAAGGCGCAGCCGCCCGGCATCGACACGGTAGCGCTGCCGCAGCGGGCCAGGAGGGCCCCCATCGAAACGAACGAGGCGCGCATCTTGCTGACCAGCCGGTAGGGCGCCTCGCAGTTGACGATATTCTTGGCGTGGATTACGACGTCGCGGTCTTCCCAGTGGACGCTGGCGCCAATGTGCTCGAGGATCTCCTGGGTCACGAGGACGTCGGAGAGCTTCGGTACCTCCCTGAGGCGCACCGGCTCGTCCGTGAGCAGCGCCGCGAGCATGAGATAGAGGGCAGAGTTCTTCGCCGTGTTCACCGGGAAGCTCCCCCGCAGGGGCGTGCCCCCGTTGATCGTCAAAACCTCGCGCTGCTCTGGCATATCGTCCTTTCCGCTGCACGGCTTCATGCGGTTGGGAAGCCGGGGGCTCCTCTGCAGTGTGCAAGGCTAAGCAACTTACACACGATGTGTATGATAAGCCTACTGCGGCACCAGCGCATTGTCAAGATGATACGTCAGATGCTAACATGAATATCTCTGTCCAGGACCTCACACAGGAGGGCACAAGTGGCGAAGCGTGAAAAAAGCAAACGACTCCAGGTCGTAATAACCGAGGAGCAGGACTCCCTGCTGACGAAGACCGCCTACCAGCTGTCCAACCCGGAACGTCTGGTATCGAAGTCCGAGGTCGTGCGGTTAGGCATCGAGATGCTCAACAAGGCCGTCGAGACGGGAGATCTGGATCCGGAGGTTCTGAAGGTCATCGAGGAGAACTGAGTACCGGCCATTCTGATGTTCAGCCTCGGTGACCTGATCGACGACCGTTACGAAGTGGTGGGGCAGCTTGGCCAGGGCGGCATGGCCCACGTGTTCCGGGCGAGAGACCGGCACCTGGAGCGCGAAGTCGCCCTGAAAGTCTTGCGACCCCACCTGGCCGAGAGCGACAGCCACCGGTTCCGCCGGGAGATCCAGGCGCTCGCGCGGTTCGACCACCCCGGCATCGTCTCCATCTTCGACCTGGGCCTGGGCTCCTACGTCTACTTCGTCATGGAGCTCATCGAAGGCGGCCCGTTCACCGACCTGGGCCCCCTCGAGTACGACGCCCAGTCGCTGGAGAGCCTGCTGGGAGCGGCCATAACCGTGGCCGACGCCCTCGCCTACGTCCACCGCCTGGGCATGGTGCACCGCGACATCACCCCCCGCAACATCCTGCTGACCCACGAGAACCACCCGAAGGTGATGGACTTCGGACTCGTGCAGCTCACCGAGGCCAGCCAGCACCTGACCCGCACCGGCATGACCCTGGGCACCCCCCACTACATGTCGCCGGAGCAGGC
>CALKAI010000178.1 GCA_937983275.1 uncultured Trueperaceae bacterium
TGCGCCCGGTGGATGAGATGAACCGGGCAGAGACGTTCGAAGGGTGGGACTTCGAGACCGTCTGGAGAATTGACGAGGGCGAGGACTACCCCGACCTGGTCAGCAACCCGCGTCAGGTGCAGGGGGACGGGCAATGAGGGCGGCCGGCACGCTGGTGCTGCTTCTCCTCGTCACCCTGGCCTTCGCCCAGGAAGATGGAACAGGGGAGGCCATCCCCAGGCCAGCGCAGAACGGCGACATCACCGGCGTTGTCCACGGTGTCATGGACGGGGAACCCTTCACCGTGCACACCTACCTGCTCGAGGCGGGCCTTCCCGAACTGAGCAACACCGCCTACTGGGAGGACTGGCGCGGCCTGGGGATCGGCATCAGCGTCGATGTGAGCGCGCATGTGGAGGCGGGAATAGGGTTCTCGGCCTGGGATGGAGCGCTTTCCTTCGAGTTCGACCTGAGCGATGACCTGGAGCTGCTGGATTACGGGGAGGTGCCCGACATCGGTTACTTCGAATCGCTGCGGAGCCCCTATCACATGAGCGAGGGCTTTCTGGAGCTCACCAGGGTCGAGTTCGTCGACGACGAGACACTGCGAATTGCCGGGAACTTCGGGGGCATATTCAGCTCGCCGCTGGGCGAAGGGGAGAAGGAGATCTCGGGGAGCTTCGCGATCGATTGGGTGTCGGTGCAGCCCCTCGGCTTCTGACCGCGTCAACAGGAAATTCTGGCAGATGCAGGCGCCCCCGCAAGCGCCTGCATCTCCACTGTCCGCGGGCCGATTGACGCGGCGGTGGTTTAGTCCTAAAGTGTCAGCAGGTTGAGCGATTTTCGGTACAGCCTGTGCCGTGCCATTCGACTGAAGGGACTAAGCCATGAGCAGCGCAAACAGCAGAACCGAACTGGAGTTCGGAATCGACAGCTTCGGCGATTTGCCGCGCGACGACCAGGGCAACCTCGTCACCTACGCCCAGGCGATCCGCGCCGCCGTAGACGAGGCGGTGCTGGCCGATCAGATCGGCATTGACGTAGTAGCGCTGGGCGAACACCACCGGCAGGAGTTCGCCATCTCGAGCCCTGAAACCGTGCTGGCGGGCATCGCGACCCGCACGGAGAGAATCCGCCTGGCTTCGGGCGTGACCGTGCTGTCCTCTGACGACCCCGTTCGGGTATTCCAGCGCTTCGCTACCGTCGACGCCCTCTCCAACGGTCGGGCCGAGGTCATCCTGGGCCGCGGCTCGTTCACCGAGTCCTTCCCGCTCTTCGGCTACGACCTGGCCGATTACGAGATCCTGTTCGAGGAGAAGATCGACCTCTTCCACAAGCTGCTCGACGAGAAGCCGGTCACCTGGCAGGGCACCACGCGGGCTCCCCTCGTGGACGCCGACGTCTTCCCTAAAACCGAGTCGGGGCGCCTGAAAACCTGGGTCGGCGTTGGAGGCTCGCCCCAGTCGGTGATCCGCACCGCCCGCTACGGGTTCCGGCTCATGCTCGCCATCATCGGCGGAGCGCCCGATCGCTTTGCGCCCTACATCGAGCTGTACAGGCGTGCGACCGAGCAGTTCGGTACTACCGCCAGTCCCGTGGGCATACACTCCCCCGGTTTCATAGCCGAGACCGATGAGGAGGCGAAGGAGATCTACTACCCCGGCTACAAGGAGCTGATGGACAGCATCGGCGCACAGCGTGGCTGGCCCCCGCTGCGCCGCGACGCGTTCGAGGCCGAGGTCGAGCATGGCTCCATCTACCTGGGATCCCCCGAGACGGTCGCCAGGAAGATTGCCCGTACCGTGCGTACCCTCAACGTGGGCCGCTTCGATCTGATCTACACCACGGGCGGCGCCGTTCCTGCCAGCTCGCGGCTGCGCGCCGTCGAACTCTTCGGCACGAAGGTGATCCCGCTCGTGCGCGAGATCCTGGCCGAAGGGCCAGAACCAGTCAGCGCAGGTCGATGAGCATAACTGTCCGCACCCTGGGCATCCTTGGCGCCGGAAAGCTGGGGACTGTACTGGCTCGTCTCGCGCTCAATGCCGGCTACGAGGTCCTGCTGGCCGGCTCCGGTGACCCCGCCCGGATCGCCCTTACAGCCGAAATCCTTACCCCAGGCGCCAGACCAGTGTGGTCGGCCGAGGCGGCGGCCGGCGGGGATTCAGTGATCCTGGCGCTTCCCCTGGGGAAGTACGACACGATTCCCGCCCGGGAGTTGAGCGGCAAGCTCGTCATCGACGCCATGAACTACTGGTGGGAGACCGACGGGATACGCGAGGACCTTACGGATCCGGCAACTACCAGCAGCGAGATCGTCCAGGAGTTCCTGCCGGAGTCCCGGGTAGTGAAGGCCTTCAACCACATGGGCTACCACGACCTGGAGAACGGCGCCCGCCCCTCGGGTGAAGCCGGACGAAAGGCCATCGCAATCGCCGGAGACCGCCAGGAGGACGTTGCCGCGGTCGCCTCGCTGGTCGATGAGCTGGGCTTCGATCCCTTGCCTATCGGCCCGCTGGCGGCCGGTGTGCGACTGCAGCCGGGCATGCCTGCCTTCGGCGCGAATCTCGGGTACGACGAGCTGCGCTCCCTTATCAGGGAAGGCACCGATGCTCCGGACCGGGAAGCGGATGCGGCGGTTGGCTGATCCACTCATCGTCTGATCGGGGTGAGTTGGGAGCCTATGGCGGCGGGTCGTGACGGCCTGCGTCAATCGTGCATACTGCGGCATGGGCGCAAAGAGCAAAGCAGAAAACAAACTGCAGCCAACCGACATGTCCTGCGTGAACTCGCTGCGCTCGGCTACCGGCACATGTCCGCGACCGACGCCAGCTTTGTGCCCCGCTAGCGGCATACCCCGGCCCAGTTGAGCGGGCGTCCTGATTATACCTAGACCTGTCAGGTATCCTCAGCGCAATGTCCGGACAGCTTCCCTCGAAGGAGCTCGTCGCGGCCTCCAGCCGGCCCCTGGTCCTGGCGGTCCTGGCGCAGGGGGAGAACTACGGCTACGCCCTGCTCAGGGAGGTTGAACGGCTCTCCGGCGGCGCGCTGACCTGGCAGGAGGGGATGCTCTACCCGGTGCTCCACCGGCTCGAGCGGGAAGGGCTTATTGAGGCCACGTGGCGCACTGCTCAATCGGGGCGGCGCCGCAAATACTACTCGATAACCCGAAAGGGGCTTGAAGTGCTCCAGGCCGAGCGTTCCGCTTGGGAGTCGATGGACACTACATTGCGCAAGGCCTGGGGGTCGATATGAAGTTTGACCGGGACTCCGCAGTCGAGGAGTGGCGCCTTTCCCTTCTGAGCCGGGGCGGCCTGACGGTCAGCGAACTGGACGAACTGCAGGACCACCTGGAGTTCGTTGAAGGGGACCTGAGCGAACTTCTCCGCCCCGAGGAGGCGTTTTGGCTCGCAGCTCACCGCGTCGGGACGCCGGATGCCCTGACCCGCGAGTTTGCCAAGGTGCGCCCCAACCGGGAGTGGGAGGTTCGGGCGCAGTGGGCTCTGCTTGGCATCCTTGCCTACACCATGCTCGTACCGGTCGCGAGCGCGCTGGTTCACTTCCTGGCGGCGGTACTGGCGAACTACACCTCGCTCATCGGTTTCGCAGAGGTGTTGCGGCTCAACTCCATGCCGACCGCCATCACGCTGGTGCTGGTTGCAACAGTGCTGTTGGTCCGCTGGTCCCGATCTTCCCCTTCGGCAGTGGAAAGGTTGCTCGGAAGAATGGCCGCGGCCGGCTGGAGCGGACTCATTGGGACGGGGCTGGCAGTCGTTGCTTATCAGCTGGCAGTGAATTTCCTGCTGATGAACGCCTTTGCCATGACGAGGGGAGGGTTCGCCGTCACCGGCGAGCCGGCACCACTTCAAGCCGAGTTCTGGTTCTGGCTGGCGCAGGGGTTCAGCTACCTGTGGCCGGTGATACTGCTCGTGCTGATCGTGTTGCTACAAAGGCGGCTCGACAAGAGGCCGGCGAACGTTCCTGCGTAGCACCCATGGCGCCACCACCCCGATGTGTGCCCAATCCGATTGGCCGACCGCCGCTAAATCCTGCGCGTACCGTCGTCCTGACTTCAGAGAGGTGCTACAACGTCACTTGCCCCCGCCGTGAGGAGGGAACGCGACATGGAGAGCATGGGCAGCATGAGGCACAGGGTCGAGGGTGGCAACCTGCTCGTCCTTGAACGGGAGTTTTCCGCGCCGCGGGAGAAGGTTTTTGAGATGTTCGCCGACAACGAGCATCTGAAGCAGTGGTGGGGTCCCCGCGGCTGGGAGTTGCCCTACTCAAACCTGGACTTTCGTCCTGGCGGAACCTGGCATTACGGGATGAAGGGGATGGATCAGACCAAGCCGGAAACCTACGGCATGGAGTCGTGGGGCAAGGCGATCTTCCGTGAGATCGACCGACCCAACCGGATCGTGTACACCGACTTCTTCTCGGACGAACAGGGGAACGAAAGTACCCAGCTTCCCCCGTCCACCACCACGATAGATTTCGTCGATATGGGTAATGGCGGGACCCGGCTGGTCAACCGCACCGAGTACCCAACCGACAAGGATCTGCAGGAGATCCTGGAAATGGGATTGCTGGGCGGCATTGCTGAAACCTGGGATCGCCTCGAAGAGTACCTCGGGCAACAGGACCGCTGACGGCCCTTCACAGTGCACGCTGAAAGGCAAAAAAAATAGCGCTCCTCGTGAGCGCCTATGACTGTAGATTACCCGGATATGCGCGATTCGTCAAGGGGATGCAGCCGCCCCGGCATTCCGGGAGAAGATGTGCGCCATTTGGCCCAGCAAAGCGAGGGCGGGCGACCCCAAAGCCGCAGCAAAATCCCTCTCCGCGCACGAAGATTAGTCCCGGCAGGGGCCGCTGTCAATCCGCGTCGTACACTCGCCAGCTAGACTCGGGAATGGGCAGAGAAATAACCCTCCTCCAACTCAACGACCTCCACGGCTACCTCAAGCCGCACCCAGAACTCGTGCGCACTGCCAACGGCCCGGCATTCCCGGTATTGGGCGGGCTGGTGCGCATAAAGTCGCTCTTCGACCGGGTACCACGGAAACTCGGTGGGCCGGCCAAGAGGCAAGGCCGGCCCACCTCAAACTGCAGGGCCCTACGGTTTCATCGATTCGAGCACCTCGTCGAGCGCCTGGTAACTGAGGCTTTGCCCCTGGGGCATCCCCGCGTCCAGCATGCCGTCGCGCTCCTCGCGCGTATGGAACTGACTTGTCGTTTGAATCTTCGTCCGGCCCTCAGGCAGGTCCTCGAAGGTCGTGTCGTTGACGATCTCGTGGCCGCGCATGCCCTCCCACCCAAACGTCTGAACGATTCGACTCTCCGGGGTGATCTCGCGGAAGCGGCCGGAAAACGTCGCCGAACCGCCCTCGTGCTGCTCGGTGAACTGCCAATGGCCGCCGCTGTGCGGCTCGAGCCGATCGATGCTCAGGGGGTTACCGCGGCCCCACCAGCGGCTCAGGAGCTCTGCCTCCAGATGTGCCCGCCAGACGAAATTGCGGGGCGCATCGAACTCTCGTTCAGTGTGGATCTCCACTTCGCCGGGGGTCGT
>CALKAI010000179.1 GCA_937983275.1 uncultured Trueperaceae bacterium
TCGTGAGGGCGGTCGTACTGTTGGTGCGGGCGTCGTCACCCAGGTGCTGAAGTAAGTAGACCTTAGCCCGGGGCCAGGGTGAGTCCGTAACGACTCACCCTGGCTCAGGTTGATTTCCGGAGTTCTCCGCCGGCCTGCGCGCCACGTGAACTTTCCGGACCCGCAAGACTTCAGGCGGCAGGGCCTACGGACCGACTACGGCGCCCGGCTGTCCACGTTTGAGGATGCACCTTCGCACTACACGTCCCGCGCCGCAGGAGTGTTATCCTCATTAGATTGGGAGAAGACCATGGCTAGCGATGTACGCATCAAGCTGCAGCTCGAGTGCACAGAGTGCAAGCGGCGCAACTACACAACGAACAAGAACCGGCGCAACACCCAGGCGAAACTGGAACTGAAGAAGTAC
This sequence comes from uncultured Trueperaceae bacterium, assembly GCA_937983275.1. GTDB lineage: Bacteria > Deinococcota > Deinococci > Deinococcales > Trueperaceae > CALKAI01. Next base: position 407 of record CALKAI010000179.1, read on the forward strand.
TGCCCCTGGGACCGGAAGCACACCGTTCACCGCGAAGTGAAGGTCTAGGGTGAAGCGGGTATTACAGTACCTGCGAAACTCGAGGGCCGAGCTGGGGCGGGTCACCTGGCCCACCCGGAACGAGGTTGTTCAGTCGACACAGGCGACCCTCGTCTTCGTGCTGCTGACCGGCCTCTTCCTGCTGATCGCCGACACCACGCTCGGTGCGCTCATTCGTCTGATCACCTGATTAGCCCACCGTGAGCCGCCGCCGGCACTACCCCGAATGGCGGGCGCGGGGCCAGGCAAGGAGAAGCCAAATGAGTATCGAGTGGTACGCAGTCCATACCTATGTCGGGCATGAGGAGAAGGTCCGGGAGAACATCCTGAACCGTGCTCGCTCGCTCGGCATCGCCGACAAGATTTTCCAGGTCGTTGTCCCGACCGAGGAAACCGTCGAGCATGGGCGCGGCAACAAGAAGGAAGTCGTCAAGCGGAAGATCTTTCCCGGCTATATCTTCGTGCAGATGGACCTGGGCGACAACCCTGACGAGCCGAACGAAGCGTGGGAGGTAGTCCGCTACACCCCAGGCGTGACCGGTTTCGTCGGCACGGCCACCAAGGCGGTTCCGCTCTCGGCCGATGAAGAAGCCCGCATGCTCGGTACCCTCGGTATAACCGGCAGCCGTGAAACGCCGAAGATCAAGATAAGCTTCAACATCGGCGACATGGTACAGGTAACCTCCGGTCCCTTTGCCGACTTCAGTGGCGTCGTTTCCGAGACCAATCCCGAGCGTGGCAAGGTAAAGGTCCTCGTTTCTATCTTCGGCCGGGAAACTCCGGTTGAGCTCGATTATTCCCAGGTCGTAAAGACCTAAACCAGACCGTAAAGGCTATTTAACGGTCACAGCGCCAGTACCCCGCGCGCTCGCCAAGCCGTGGGGGAGCTTCAGGAGGAATCATGGCCAAAAAAGTCGCAGGAATTGTCAAGTTCCAGTTACAGGCAGGCGCCGCCACCCCGGCGTACCCTGTAGGCCCGGCGTTGGGTCAGTACGGAGCCAACATCATGGGCTTCGTGAAGGAGTTCAACGCGGCCACCGCCAACCAGGGCGGCGCGGTAGTTCCGGTCGAAATCACCATCTATGCCGACCGCTCCTTTACCTTCATCACGAAGACTCCGCCTGCCACCTTCCTCATCAAGCAGGCAGCCGGCATAGGCAAGGGCTCAGGCGTACCCCACCGCGAGAAGGTGGCCAAGCTCAGCTGGGATCAGTGCCTCGACATTGGCCGGCAAAAGATGGCCGACCTCAACGCAAACGATGAGGTCGCCGCAGCCAAGATCGTCGCCGGTACGGCACGCTCCATGGGCGTGACCGTGGAAGGGGTGCCTGCTGATGCCTAAGCACGGAAAGCGCTACCGCGAAGTAAGTACCCGCGTTGACCGGGACAGGTTCTACAACGTCGAAGAGGCCGCGGCCCTCGTGAAGGAGCTCGCCACCGCGAAGTTCGACGAGACCGTCGAAGCACACTTCCGGCTGGGCATCGATCCGCGCAAGAGCGATCAGAACGTCCGTGGCACCGTAACCTTGCCGCACGGCACCGGCCGTACCGTCAGGGTGCTCGTCTTCACCCAGGGCGAATCTGTACGCGAAGCCGAGGAGGCCGGCGCAGATTACGTGGGTGGCGAGGACCTCATTGAACGCATCCAGGGCGGCTGGTTCGAGTTTGACGCCGTTGCTGCCACTCCGGACATGATGGCTGCTGTCGGTTCGAAGCTGGGCCGTGTGCTTGGCCCCCGCGGTCTCCTTCCCAACCCCCGCTCCGGTACGGTTGGCCCTGATATTGGCCGGATCGTCGGTGCGCTCAAGGGTGGCCAGATCGAATTCCGTGCCGACAAGACGGGCGTTGTCCACGCTCCCATCGGCAAGGCCTCCTTCGACCCCAACCAGCTTGCCGAGAACCTGGAGGCGCTCAAGAGTGCCCTCGAGGGCGCCAAGCCGGATTCGGTCAAGGGCATCTTCTTCCGGACTCTCTACATCACCTCGACCATGGGCCCCAGCATCAGGATCGGGGTTTAGGGTCGCCTGTTCTAAGCATCCCGGTGCGTAGCGGAAGGGTGCTACACCCCAAGTCGCACCTTTTGGCGTTGGAGACAGCAGGGGCCGGCCAGGCTTAAAGATCCTGCCGAGGCGTAGCTACGCTTCGCGGTTGGTTCCGGAATCGTGGAACCGAGTTGCTAGCAAGGAAAGGGAGACATGGCCAATCCAAGGAACGAAGCGACAGTAGCGGCGTTGCGCGATCTTCTCGCAGACGTCAAGAGCTTCTTCTTGGTTGATTACCAGGGCCTTACTGCCGAGGAGTTCAACGAACTGCGGCGTAAGGTACGGGAGGCCGGTGGACGCGTTCTCGTCGCCAAGAACACCCTCATCAACATCGTGCTCAAGGAGCAGGGTGTTGACGGGTTCGAGGAGACATTACGCGGTCCCACAGCGCTCGTGTTGGTAGGTGAGGATCCCGTCGCGCCGGTCAAGGCGCTTACGGACTTTGCCGATGATCACGCCAAGGATTTGCCCGCCGCCAAAGGCGGGTTGTTGCAGGGTGGTCAGGTCGGGCCCGATGCATTCGAACGCATCGCCAAGCTGCCTTCCAGGGAGCAAGTGTTGAGCGAGCTCGTTGGAGTCCTGCAGGCACCGATGAGTCAGCTCGTTGGTGTTCTCGAGGGACCGCAGCGTGACTTGGTCACTGTCATGACCAATTACACAGATAAGTTGAAGGAGGAAGCCTGATGGCATTTGATAAGGACGCAGTTGTAGAGCAGCTCTCCGGTCTTACCGTACTCGAGCTCGTTGATCTGGTTGAAGCACTCAAGGAGAAGTGGGGCGTCGAAGCCGCCGCCGCCATGCCCGCGGGCATGATGATGGCCGGTGCCCCCGCTGCCGGTGGTGAAGCTGCCGCTGCCGAAGAGCAGACCGAGTTCACCGTAAGCATCAAGAGCGCCGGTGACAAGAAGCTCCAGGTCATCAAGGAAGTCCGCGCCATCACCAGCCTGGGCCTCAAGGAAGCCAAGGAGCTCGTCGAGTCCGGCGGCGTCGTCAAGGAAGACGTTGCCAAGGAGGAAGCCGACGAGATCAAGGAGAAGCTCGAAGCTGCTGGCGCAACCGTCGAAGTAAAGTAATAACGCACGCCGCGCCGGATGCAATCGTGGTATGGAGTGAGCCTGTTACCGGGCTTACTCCAGCCACTTCTATCTTTAGCTATGATTTCCTGTTGAGCATCGTGACGAACCCGCCACTGCCCTCTCTATCAATGCACCCAGTCCCCAGCCTGTCTGGGGCGGCATGTAACCAGTAAGCCACCGTTCAAGTTTGAAGCACACGGAGGCACAGCATTTCGCGGACAAAAGGGGTGAAGATGCGCGAGATTAAGTCGTTCGGGAAGATCAAAGAGGTAATCGATCTTCCGAATCTGACCAATATCCAGATTAAGTCATATCAGAAGTTCCTGCAACGGGAGGTACCCGCAGTCGACCGTGAAGAGTCGGGCCTGCAAGCGGCCTTCCGTGAGGTCTTCCCGATAGACGAAACCGAGCGGGGGCGCCAGACCGGGCTCGTCCTCGATTTCCTCGAGTATACCTTAGAGGATCCGGAGTACTCCCCGGAAGAGTGCCGCGAAAAGGACCTCACCTACCACGCCGGCCTCTTCGCCAAACTGCAGCTCGTCCACAAGGACACCGGCCTGATCAAGGAAGATCAGGTCTTCCTGGGCGACATCCCCCTCATGACCGAAGATGGCTCCTTCGTCATCAACGGTGCTGACCGCGTCATCGTTTCGCAAATCCACCGTTCGCCCGGCGTCTACTTCACCAGCGCCCAGCGCGCTTCCGGCCGCAGCGGCATGACGGCCAGCATCATCCCCATGCCCAAGCGGGGCCCCTGGATCGAACTCGAGTTCGACAACAGCGGCGTGCTGTGGATGAAGGTAAACAAGCGGAAGTTCCCGTTCACCCTCATGCTGAGGGTACTCGGCTACGGCGATGAGCAGATCCGCAGCCTGTTCGAATCGAACATGCCGCTGGTCGAGCCCACCCTCGAGAGCGAAGAGGCCTCCGGAATCACCCCGGACGAGGCGCTGCTTCGCCTCTTCACGGTGCTGCGCCCCGGCGATCCCCCCAAGGTCGACAAGGCGACCTCCTACCTGTTCAGCCTGCTTGCCGACCCGCGCCGTTACGACCTGGGTGAGGCCGGCCGTTACAAGCTGAACTCCAAGCTGGAGCTGGAGCATACGGCCAATACCCTGCTGGGCTTCGAGGACGGCCAGTTCGTGGACTACGGGCTGGTACCGACCATCCAGTACCTGATCAACCTGCAGGCCGGCAAGGACGGTTACGAAGAGGACGACATCGACCACCTGGGCAACAGGCGCATCAGGACGGTCGGCGAACTCGTTGCCGATCAGATCCGCGTGGGTCTTGGCCGCATGGCGCGCGGTGTGCGCGAGCGCATGCTGCTGGGCAACCCCGATGCCGCGACGCCGCAGAAGCTCGTGAACAACCGCCCCATCGTGGCGGCCCTGCGCGAGTTCTTTGGCCGGAGTCAGCTGAGCCAGTTCAAGGACCAGGTGAACCCCCTCTCCGAACTGCGCCACAAGCGCCGTATCTCGGCGCTCGGGCCGGGTGGTCTCACCCGCGAACGGGCCGGCTTCGACGTCCGTGACGTCCACCGCACCCACTACGGGCGCATTTGTCCGATCGAGACGCCCGAAGGCGCGAACATTGGCCTCATCACCTCACTCGCCTCGTACTCGCGGGTGAACGACCTGGGCTTCATCGAGGCGCCCTACCGCCGGGTCGAGGATGGCCGCGTCACCGACGAAGTCATGTACATGACCGCCCACGAAGAGGACGACTACACGATCGCCCAGGCGAACACCCTCCTCGACGACGACGGCCGGTTCGTGAACGAGCGCGTGCTCGCCCGCCGTCTGGGCGACCCGGTGATGGTGCCCAACGAAGAGGTCGACTACGTCGACGTTTCACCGAAGCAGATCATCTCGGTGCCGACGTCGCTCATCCCCTTCCTGGAACACGACGACGCCAACCGCGCCCTCATGGGTTCGAACATGCAGTCGCAGGCCGTACCGCTGCTCAAGGCGCAGGCTCCATTCGTGGGCACCGGCGTCGAAGAGCGGGTAAGCCGCGACTCGGGCACTGTCCTGCTGGCCACCGAAGCCGGCACCGTCACCTACGTTGATGCCGAGCGCATCGTCATAGAGAGCGACGAGGGCGTCGAACGCACCTACACTCTCACACGCTTCCTGCGCTCCAACCAGAACACCAACCAGGACCAGACGCCCATCGTCGACGTCGGCGAACGGGTAGAGGCGAACCAGGTGATCGCCGACGGCCCCGCATCCGAACGCGGCCGCCTTGCACTGGGCAAGAACATCGTCATCGCAGTCATGCCGTTCGACGGCTACAACTTCGAGGACGCCATCGTCCTGTCCGAGAACCTGGTGCGCAACGACGACTACACGAGCGTCCACATCGAAAAGTTCGAGAAGGAAGCCCGTGACACCAAGCTTGGACCCGAGAAGATCACCCGGGACATCCCCGGCCTGTCCGAAGCGGCATTGCGCGACCTGGACGAGGATGGCGTGGTCCGTATCGGGGCCGAGGTAAAGCCGGGCGACATCCTGGTGGGCCACACCTCCTTCAAGGGGGAGAAGGAACCCACACCGGAAGACCGCCTGCTGCGCGCCATCTTCGGTGAGAAGGCGAAGGAGGTCAAGGACACCTCCCTGCGCGTCCCGCCCGGAGACAACGGCGTGGTGCTGCGCACCGTCCGCTTCCGCCGGGGCGACCCGGGCGTCGAGCTCAAGCCCGGCGTCCAGGAGATGGTGAGGGTCTACGTGGCCCAGAAGCGCCGCCTCATCGAGGGTGACAAGCTCGCCAACCGGCACGGGAACAAGGGCGTCGTGGCGAAGATCCTCCCGCCTGAGGACATGCCCTACCTCGAGGACGGCACCCCCGTCGACATGGCCTTCAACCCGCTCGGCGTGCCCTCCCGGATGAACCTCGGGCAAATCCTCGAGACCCACCTTGGCCTCGCCGCCTACAAGCACGGCGTGTCCTACGTGAGCCCCGTGTTCGACGGCGCAAACGAGGATGAGATCAAGGAGCTGCTCGAAGAGGCAGCCGATGCCGAGATCGCCGAGCGCAAGGAGCTCGGTTACACGATCGACCGGCGCGAGAGGAAGGTCATCGAGCGGGCCGTCAAGTTCGGCATCCTGCCCCGCGACCTGGACGAGGATGGTGCCCACAAGGCGCTCGCCCGTGCCGGCAAGGCAGTGCTCTACGACGGCCGTACCGGTGAAGCCATCGAGTCCCCCATCGTGGTTGGCGTCATGTACGTCATGAAGCTCTACCACATGGTCGAAGACAAGATGCACGCCCGCTCGACCGGACCGTACAGCCTCATCACCCAGCAGCCGCTGGGCGGCAAGGCGCAGTTCGGCGGCCAGCGACTCGGTGAGATGGAGGTGTGGGCCCTGCAGGCGCACGGCGCCGCCTACACGCTCCAGGAGATGCTCACCATCAAGGCCGACGACATCGACGGCCGTAACGCCGCCTACGAGGCGATCGTCAAGGGCGATGACGTGCTCGAACCCACCATCCCCGAGTCGTTCAAGGTGCTCGTCAAGGAGCTCCACTCGCTGGGCCTTGACGTGAAGGTCACCGATGACGACGGCAAGAGCGTCGGGCTTTTCGACGAGACCGGCAGGACGTGGTGAGTCTGACCACGTTCCCGCCGCAGTCTCCGAAGTTCAGGGGCAGCGCTGGAGCAGCGTCTGCAGTACTGAAAGGAACCAAATGAACGACAGGATGTTCTCCAGGGTTCAGATCCAGATTGCCGCACCGGAACGCATTCGCGGCTGGTCGTACGGCGAGATCACAAAACCCGAGACGATCAACTACCGGACGCTCAAGCCTGAGCGGGACGGCCTGTTTGACGAAAAGATCTTCGGTCCCGAGAAGGACTGGGAGTGCTCCTGCGGCAAGTACCGCGGGCAGCGCTTCTCCGGCAAGGTTTGCGAGCGCTGCGGCGTCGAGGTCACCAAGTCGACCGTTCGCCGCTACCGCATGGGCCACATCGAGCTGGCGACCGCCTGCGCCCACATCTGGTACGTAAAGGACATTCCGTCCAAGGTGGGTTCACTCCTGAACCTGTCCACCAACCAGCTGGAGCAGGTCCTCTACTTCGCCAAGTTCATCGTTACTGACCCGATGAACGCGCTGCGCGAAGGCAAGCCGCTGCGCCGCGGTGACCTCCTCACCGACGAGGAGTACCGCCAGCTCCGCTACGGCCACCAGGAGACCTACACGGTCCAGCAGGGCGAGGACGCCGTCGTACGCGACGGTGAAGCCGTCGAGGTGGGTCAGCAGCTGGCCAAGGGCGTCAAGAGCAAGCTCGCCGGCGTCGCCCAGTACCGCTTCCCGCGCCGCATAACGCTCGACTACCGGGAAAGCCGCGACGTCCGCATCAGCATTCCGAAGTCCGCATGGATCGAGGAAGAGGAGTACCAGGGCGGGCAGCCGCTCGCCCAGCTCGAGGACGAGCTGGTTCTGACCACGGCCGAGGAAGGCGTGATCGAGCTGCTCCCCATCGGTACCGAAGGTGGCGTCATCAGCATCGTCGATCCGGAGGATGAGACGATCAAGGCCGCCTACCTCGTTCCTGCCGGCATGGAGGTCACCGCAGGAGCCGGTGAGGTCGTTGAGGCCGGCGCCGAGCTCGCCAGGGCGGCCGCCGGTGCCACCCTCGCCATCCCGCGTGACGCCACCGCAACCCTGCGCGCCTCCAAGAGCCGCGCCGGCGAAGTGGGCATGACCCTTAAGGTCGAGTGGTCGCGCAGCGAGAGCTTCGAGATCGACCCGACCATGCACGTGCTCGTGGGCGACGGTGCCGAAGTGACCGCAGGCGAGAAGGTCGTTGGTGCCATCGACGAGGATCGGGAGATCTTCGCCGCCGCCGACGGAACCGTCCACCTCGCCGAGCCGGCATCGATCATCGTCTCCCGCGCAAAGATCTACCCGTACGAGGACGAGCCCATCGTCGTCAACGGCGACCGCGTCGTCCCCGGCGATGAGCTGGCCGATGGCGGCCGGGTCAAGGCCGACATCTCGGGCCGGGTCGAGATTGACCTCGTCCGTCGCCAGGTGCGCCTCATCGAGAGCTACGACTTCGAAGCGAAGATGGGTGCCGAAGCGATACGGGAGCTCCTTGGCTCCATCGACCTCCCGACCCTGGAGGCCGAGCTCGTCGAGGAGATGAACAGCCCCAGCCGCCACAAGCGCGCCAAGGCACGCAAGCGGCTCGAGATCGTACGTGACTTCATCCGGTCAGGCAACGACCCGACATGGATGATCCTCGAAGCGGTACCGGTAATGCCGCCCGACCTGCGGCCCATGGTCCAGGTCGAGGGTGGACGTTTCGCGACGAGTGACCTCAACGACCTCTACCGCAGGCTCATCAACCGCAACAACCGCCTGAAGAAGCTCATGCAGCAGGGCGCGCCCGAGATGATCGTGCGCAACGAGAAGCGCATGCTCCAGGAGGCCGTCGATGCCCTCATCGACAACGGCCGCCGCGGCAGCGCCGTCGTGCACCCGGGCAGCGACCGGCCGCTCCGCTCGCTCGCCAACCTGCTTGGTGGCAAGCAGGGCCGCTTCCGCCAGAACCTGCTGGGCAAGCGCGTCGACTACTCCGGCCGCTCGGTCATCGTCGTGGGTCCGCAGCTCAAGCTGCACCAGTGCGGTGTACCCAAGCGCATGGCGCTGGAGCTCTTCAAGCCGTTCCTCTTCAAGAAACTCGAGGAGCGCGGCATCGCCACGAACATCAAGGCTGCCCGCAAGCTGCTCGAACGCTCCCGCGACCTGCGTGACGAGGTCTGGGACGCCCTCGAAGAGGTCATCCAGGACCGCGTGGTTCTCCTGAACCGTGCACCCACGCTGCACCGCCTGGGCATCCAGGCCTTCGAGCCGGTGCTCGTCGAGGGTCAGGCCATCCAGCTGCACCCGCTCGTCTGTGAGGCGTTCAACGCCGACTTCGACGGTGACCAGATGGCCATCCACGTGCCGCTCTCGGTCTACGCGCAGTCCGAAGCACGCCTGCAGATGCTCGCCAGCCACAACCTGCTCTCGCCTGCCCACGGCAACCCGAACGTGCAGGCCAGCCGTGACATCATCCTGGGCCTGTTCGTCCTCACTCAGGTCCAGATCGGCAAGCATGGTGCCGGCAACGAGTACGCCGACGAGAGCCAGGCACTGGAGGCCTTCGAAAGGGGCGAGCTCGACCTCAACTCCCCGATCAAGGTGGCCGGCCGCGAAACGAGCATCGGGCGCATCCGCTACCGCTTCTCGAACATTGACGAGGCCCTCATGGCCGTCGAGCGGGGCGATGTCGACATGCAGGACCTGGTTTCCGTGCGCATCGACGGCGAGATCGTGGAAACCAGCCCGGGCCGCATGTACTTCGCGCGGCTCGTGAAGGAGACCGTCGGTGACGGTGAGGTCGAGGTACCGACCTCCATGATCCGTTACGACGTGGCCTACGAGAAGGGCGCCCTGCGCGACCTGGTCGTGGACTCCTTCAAGCTCCTCGGCATCGAACGCACCGCGGCGCTGCTGGACGCCCTCAAGGAGTCTGGCTTCGACCTCTCCACCACGAGCGGCATCACCATCGGTGTTGACGACGTGGCGATCCCGCCGGCAAAGAAGGAGCTGCTGGAAGAGGCAGAGAACAAGCTGGAGAAGATCTCCGCGGCCTTCGAACGCGGCTTCCTGACCGACAAGGAACGCAGCGAGCAGGTGATCCGTGTCTGGAACGACACCACCGAGAAGGTCCGGCAGGCTGTCTTCACCAACTTCGAAGAGAACATGCCCTTCAACCCGCTGTTCATCATGGCGCAGTCGGGTGCACGTGGTAACCCGCAGCAGATCCGTCAGCTTGCCGGCATGCGTGGCCTCATGGCCAACCCCTCCGGCGAGACCATCGAGCTGCCCATTCGCGCGAACTTCCGTGAGGGCCTGACCGTTCTCGAGTACTTCATCTCGACCCACGGCGCCCGTAAGGGTGGTGCAGACACCGCGCTCCGCACCGCCGACTCCGGCTACCTCACCCGTAAGCTGGTCGACGTGGCGCACGAACTGGTCGTCAGGGAAGACGACTGCGGCACCGCCGAGTTCCTCTCCATCGACCTGTACACGCCCGAGGGCCGCCTCAAGCCCAAGAGCGAAGTGGAGATGAGCCTCTACGGCCGCACCCTCGCCCTAGATGTCGAGGTTGGCGACCTGAGCTACGAAGCCGGCGCCACACTCCTGCACGAGGATGTGAACAACATCTACGCGCGGCTCCAGGCCAACCCGGAAGTCCGCACCGTCGAGGTTCGCAGCCCGCTCGTGTGCCAGACCAGGGCCGGCGTATGCCGCACCTGCTACGGCGTCGACATGTCGACCATGAAGCCTGTGTCCCTCGGTGAAGCCGTTGGTGTGATCGCGGCCGAATCGATCGGTGAGCCGGGCACGCAGCTTACGATGCGTACCTTCCACACCGGTGGCGTCGCCACCGGCGGCGACATCACCCAGGGCCTGCCGCGTGTGATCGAGCTGGTGGAGGCACGCAAGCCGAAGAACAAGGCCGCCATCAGCGACCTCGACGGCGTCGTCAGCATTGAGGAGGACGAGGAGCGCTACCGCGTCACCGTCAGCTCCGAGGACGGCGAGTTCTCCAAGAACTACCGCATCGACAAGACCATGCGTCTCGTCGTGCGCGATGGCGATAAGGTCGAGGCCGGCGATCAGCTGACCCGCGGTGCCATCAACCCGCACGACCTGCTCGAGGCCCAGGGTCCGGAGGCCGTGCAGCGCTACCTCGTCGACGAGGTGCAGCGGGTCTACCGCGGCCAGGGTGTGAGCGTGCACGACAAGCACCTCGAGGTGATCGTCAAGCAGATGCTCAAGTACGTGGAGATCCTCGAATCCGGGGACAGCACCTTCCTGGAAGGTCAGGTGGTCGAACGCTTCGACGTCGAGGAGGCGAACAACGCCCTGCTCGACGAAGGCAAGCAGCCGGCCAGCTGGAAGCCCGTGCTTCTGGGCATCACCAAGGCCAGCCTCTCGACCAAGTCGTGGCTCTCGGCCGCATCGTTCCAGCACACCACCCACGTCCTTACCGAAGCGGCGGTCGCCGGCAAGTCCGACGAACTCGTTGGCCTCAAGGAGAACGTCATCCTTGGCCGCCTCATCCCCGCCGGCACCGGGCTGGATGTCATCCGCAACACCCGCGTCGCCGACGAGAACACCCTCCAGCAGATGGAGGAGGCTCCGGCAGCAGGCAGCGCCGCCGCCCGGCGGGCCGTAGCCCAGAAGGAGCAGCGCCCCGAAGTACAGTAGGGCGCAATGAGCGTCAGGACCTCGGGTCCTGACGCTCAGGCAAAACAGTGGGGCCGGCAGGAGATTTTCCTGCCGGCCCCACTTCATTTGGGAGTATTGGCCGTGTTGGCCGCCCTGGTCGCCCACGTGCAATGATTGTCAGGCGTGCGCGTACTCTCTTTCGACCCAGGCCGCAATATCGGCATCGCCCTCGTCTCGGGCGACGGCGAGCTGCTGAACTCGACCATCGTGCGGGAGATCGAGCTGCAGCACCTCGAACTGCCGCAAGCCAGCCACTACGTCATTGGCGACGGCACCGGAAGCGGCGAACTCAGCAGCCTGCTGAAGCACAAGGGCATCGAGCCCACTCCGGTCGACGAAACCGGGACGAGCCTCGAGGCGCGCAAACTCTACTTCCGCGACCACCCGCCGGGGTTCCTGATGCGGCTGGTGCCCTTTACCCTGCAGCTGCCGCCACGGCCAATCGACGACTATGCCGCCTACGCCATCGCCCTTCGTTTTCTGGCGGTAGGAGCGTAGGAGGGCCTGAGCGTGCAAAAAGCGCTCGGCGCCTTGTGCCGGAAACTGCCCGTGGAGGGCACACAAAAGTATCTGGGGGGTGGAAGCAATGCCTCCACCCCCCAGATCATTGGTTGGCTGATTAACCTGCGGTCGACGTCTGCTTACTGCTTGGTTGTCAGATTCGCAGACGAACGCCTGTTGACCGGACTAACGTCAGTTAAGGCTCTCGTCCTCGCCGGCGCCCATCATCTGGCGGGCCTCCTGGGCAGTGACGCCAAGGACGGCGCTGATCTCGCCGGAGAGGAGCCGCAGTGCGCGGCGGTACGCCTGGCGGTCCAGGTCGGGGAGCCCGCGCTCCTGATCCCAGCGGCGCAGTTCGCTCGCCAGCGTGGCGATCTGGTAGGGGTCGCCACTGGTGAGAATGTCCGTGACCTTGCGGTGCCGCGCGGCCCACTGCTTGGGCAGGGAGATAGTCCCGTTGGCGAGTCGCTCGAGGACGTTCTCGACCTCCTCCTTGGTCAGCGCGGGACGAAGGCCGGCCTCCTGCGGAGCGTGAACGGGTACATAAGCCCGGGAGGTGCCACCGGGGAAGTCCACAAGATAGTAATCAAAGTCTGAGCCGGCTACATTACGGGTGGTGGTTCCGGCGACGATGCCGACCCCGTAGGGGGGCAGGACGACCTGGTCGCCATCCTGAAACACTAGTTGTCCATCTTTCAAGGCGCGTGCTCCCTTCATACCGATACAAAGCAACCCGCCCCTGCCGAGGGCAGCGGCAAGTCGAACTCAATAGCTTGAGGGCTGTTGCGGAACGTGCGTACGTACTCTCATAGGAATCGCATGGTACACATCGAGCACGAACACACAACAAGTGTAGCAGAAAGGCCCGAAGTTGTCCCCAGCGCGGGTTACCGGCGGTTGGGGATGTGGAGGTTTTCTCTGCCTGATTGGCGGGCCGTAATCATGACGCCTATGAGAAGAAAGAGAGCGCCGATGAGCGTGATGCGGCCCGGTACCTCGGCGAGGAGCAGCCAGGCCAGCAGGGCAGCGCCCACCGGTTCGAGCAGCGTCGCAGTGGCAACGACGGAGGGGTTGAGGCGCTTGATCGCGTAGTTCACGCCGTTGTGCCCAATGAGTTGCGGCACCAGTGCGAGCAGGAGGATCCAGCCGAAGGTTGCCGCGGGATAGTCCGTGTAGGAGTAGCCGAAGAGGGCCGGTGCCGGCAGGAGCAGCAGCGCCGCCGCCGTGTAGGCCGCGCCCGCGTACTGCGGCAGGGAGAGTCCGTGCAGCTGGGCCGAGCGGCCCAGGAGCAGGTAGGCCGCCATCGAGACGGCCCCGGTCAGGGCCAGGAGGTTGCCGAACGCCGAAGTGCCGCCTCCCCTGAGGTCGTCGAAGCCGATGATCGCCCCGCCGGCGACCGCCACGAGCATGCCGAACAGCACCGCCAGCGAGGGCGGGCGCCCCAGGAAGAGCCAGGAGAGCAGCGCCAGCCACAGCGGAGTCGTTGACGCCAGAGACACGCTCGCCGCTACCGACGTGTAGGAGAGGGACGAGATCCAGGTGGCGAAGTGCAGGGCGAGGAAGAAGCCGGCCGCCAGCGCCAGGAGCACCGACCTGCCCGTGAACCGGCCGCGCTCCCCCCGGCGCAGGGCGAGCGGCAGCATGACCAGCGCCGCAAAAACCATCCGGTAGCTGGCGATCACCACACCCGGTGCCTGGGCCATGCGGATGAAGATGGCAGAGAGACTGATGGCCACCACGGCCAGAGCCAGGATCAGGTAGACGCGGCCGGCGGCCGGCTGGGCGGGAGCTTCCCTCATGTGCCGGTCATCGTAACCCTGCAACTGCACGGCCGGAACGGGCGGTATTCGAGTAGAGTCGGCAGCAATGGGCAGCTTTCCGGAAGAGTTTGTGTGGGGTGTGTCGACCTCTGCCTACCAGATCGAGGGCGCCGCGCGCGAGGACGGGCGCGGTGAAAGCATATGGGACACGTTCAGCCGTGAGGAAGGCAGGATCGCCGGTGGCGATACGGGCGATGTGGCCTGCGATCACTACCACCGCTACGGGAGAGACATCGAGCTCCTGAAGCAGCTGGGGGTGGACGCCTACCGGTTTTCGATCTCCTGGCCGCGGGTCCTGCCCGAGGGCAAGGGGCGGGTCAACCGCAAGGGCCTGGATTTCTACGACCGGCTGGTCGACGGGCTGCTGGAAGCGGGCGTGGCGCCGTGGGTGTGTCTCTACCACTGGGACCTGCCGCAGGCGCTGGAAGACTCCGGCGGTTGGCTTGACCGTGATACCGCCTGGTACTTCGCCGATTACGCCGAAACAGTCGCCGACAGCCTGGGTGACCGCGTGGACAGGTTCCTGCTCATGAACGAGCCGAACGTCCACGCGCTACTGGGCTACCTGCTGGGCATCCATGCGCCGGGACGGCACAGCATCGGTGAGTTTGCGGCGGCGGCGCACCACCTGAACCTGGCGACCGGCCTGGGGTACGAGCGCCTGCGTCACATGGGCGACTGGCAGCTGGGCACCATCCTCAACCTGGAACCGGTTCACGCCGGCAGGGAGGGGGATGAGCACGAGGAGGTAAGCAGCCTCTTTGACGCCTTCCGCAACCGGGTTTGCCTCGATCCGCTGCTGAAGGGGGAGTACCCTGCCCAGCTCGCGCCCATGCTCGAAGCCGTGGTCAGGGATGGCGACATGCAACAGATACGGCGGGAGATGGACTTCCTGGGCCTGAACCTATACGGGCGCAGCCGGGTGATTCTTGACCCCGGCAGCCTGGTGGGCGTGCGCGAGCTGGGTCCGCCCGAGGGCGCGCAGCGTACCGACATGGGCTGGGAGGTCTATCCGCAGGGGATGTACGAGCAGCTGCTGGAACTGCGGGACAAGTACGGCAACCCGCCGGTGGTCATCACAGAGAATGGCGCGGCGTTTGAGGACCGGCCGGACGCAACGGGCCATGTTGCGGACACGGAGCGTACGGCCTACCTGGCCGCCTACCTGGAGCAGGTCGCCCGGGCTCGGGAGGCAGGAGCGGACGTACGCGGCTACTTCGCCTGGTCCCTGCTCGACAACTTCGAGTGGGCCGAGGGGTACGGCAAGCGCTTCGGCCTCGTGCGCGTCGATTTCGAGACGCAGGAGCGCATCCCGAAGGCGTCCTTCCACTGGTACCGGGAGACGATAGCCCGCAACGAGCCGGTCGCCGGGTCCCGGGGCTAGCCTTCGGTCCGGGCGGCCCGCGGTGACCCGCCCGCCCGGGCCTGCCTGCCCACCTGCAGTGCGAGGATGAACCAGCCGGCAATCTGGGTGGCCCCGCCGATGGGCGCGACGGCGCCCAGCCAGCCGGTGTCGGTCAGTACGAGCAGGTAGAGGCTTCCCGAGAAGATTACGGAACCGGCCAGCAGCCAGGGCGCCGCAGCGAGCGCGCGGCCCCCGAGGACCGAGACGAGCAGCAGGCCCAGGCCGTGATACATCTGATAGCGCACGCCGGTTTCGAAGGTGCCGAGCCTGGCTTCCGTTACGAGGCCTTCCAGGCCGTGAGCTCCGAACGCTCCGAAGGCGACGGCGAGGCCGGCCAGGATTGCGCCGATTCTTGCGGTCAGTACACTGTTCACGCTTCTAGCGTACGCCTCCGCCGCCACCGCTGCCAGCGCCGCCCCCGCCACCGCCGCCGAAAGAGGAGCCGCCCGACGATGCGGAAGCGCCGGCGCTGGACAGGGCAGAGGAGAGCGAGGACACCGACCGCGACAGCTGCCCCAGGTCGTTCAGGCCGCTCGTGTGAACGCCCATCCAGACTGCGTTCCGGGCGAAGGTGTCCCCGTCGTAGCCACGAGCCGGCGCGGCCCGCTCCAGGTTGCGGAGGAAGCGCCTGGCTACGCCCAGGGCGGCGGCGTAGCAGTAGTAGCGGTCCCACAGCCTGAAGAAATCGTCAGGTGCGTCCTTCATGACGGTGTAGTCGCTGAGGGTGCGCCGGAAACCCTGCCAGCCGTAGACCTCGGCGGCCACCTCCGGCCTCCAGCTGGGCAACGCTAGGATAGAGAAGATGCCGGCCCCGACCGCGAAGGGGATGCACAGCAGGATGGCCACCTGGACCTCCTGGGCGGTCAGGGAGGCGCCCCCGACGAGCAGCATCACGGTGAGCAGGGACAGCATGCCCCAGCCCAGCGAAGCCCGGCGGCTCACGGTGCTCGTGAGCGGCCCGCCGAACAGCTCCTCAACCCACTGGCGTACCTCCTTGCCCCAGCGCCCCTGGAAGGTGCTGCCGTGCTTCTCGCTGTACTTGCGCAACTCGTCGAACTTGAGGAAGTGTGGATCGCCGGGTTTCGCGGCAGAGTGCAGGTAGTCGAGCACCCGCCGCTCCAGCGGCAGCAGTGGGTCACCGGGGACGTACTTGCCGGGGGTGAGTGACATCGCGAACTTCTTGCCCTCGCCCTCGAACTGGCCGTAGCCGCGCCTCGCCAGGTCCATCACGGTGGCGCTGAAGGCCGCCCCGGTGTGCGCCTGCGCGAAGCGCTGCTCGCGCAGCATGGCGACGGCGGCGGGTGGCAGGTCGCTGGGCGGTTCGAACGGGTACTTCATGGCGGGGATGTCTGGCTCGCGCCCGTGCCGCAGGTAGGCGCGGATGACGCCGAAGAGCAGCAGCGCGGTGATGAGTACCGCCAGGACGGCCCAGACGGGGGAGACCTGCAGGGCGGTGAGTGCGGCAACCCGCTCCTCGTCAGCGAGCAGGCGCTCGTGGGCCCGGCCGCTGCCCTGGAGGGTGAAGGTGGCGGGGTCCATGAGGTAGCGGAACTCGACCCCGTTGCTCTCCGGCACCCGTTCGAACCTGACGGTTACCGTCGAATCGTCCGGGTCCATGCGCACGACCGGCTCCTCGGGATTCCGCAGCCGGTGCACGTAGGCGTCGAACGGCGCTTCCTGGCGCCCGGGCGGGCGCACCGTCAGCTCGTAGCCCACCGCCGGCGGTTCGCCCACATGGAAGATTTGCCAGTACCACTCCACGACATCGGCGTAGGCGTCGACGCTGCCGTGGAGGAGGTAGTGCAGGCTCACCCTCGCGCTGCGGACGCGGTCGTCGAGCCGTACCCCGACCTCGGTGCCGCCTTCGCAGCTTGCGGTGAAGGGCGTACCGGGACCGCCGGGCCCCGCGGCCCCCGAGTCGCTCAGTATTTCCACGCTTTGCCCCCGCTCGAGCTGCAGGCACACGTAGACTTCACCGAAGTCGCCGGAGGAGAGGGTCCAGGTCCTCTCGTCCCACACCTCGACGGTCCCGTCCGGGTGGATCTCCACCTGCTGCCGCACGTCGGAAACCGTGAGGTCCTGCGCGCCGGCCGTGCCCGCCACAAGGAGGATGAGGAGCAGCAGCGCCCCGGGGAGTGCGGCGGGCAGCGAGCGCGTGCGCCTACTCACCTAGCAGTACGCCCCGCACTTCTCCGGCCGAGCCGAGCGTGCCCTGATCCTCCCCATCCACGTTCACGCTCACCCCGCCGGCATTGCCGACGTAGACGAAGACGGGCGCGGGAAACTCCAGCACCTGCCCCGCCTGGGCGGTGGTGAACGCCAGCCGCTGGCCCTGGTTGCGGGCGGGACCGCTGTACACCTCGAGCCAGGTGTCCTGGGTGACCGTCAGGACCACCTGCCCGGCCTGTCCGGCCGCTGCCGCACCCTCGGCGGCTCCCTCCCCGTCGGCCGCGGCCTCCTCCTCGCTGGCTTCGGTGAGGGTGAAGCTCAGGTTCCGGTCGCTGGTCAGGTCGAACTCGGCCTCGATCGGTTCGTACCCTTCGCGGTTCACCGAGACGATGCGTGACTCGCGGGCGGTGACGGGCGCCCCTTCGATGGGGGTGGAGCCAGGCAGAGGAAACCCATCCACCGCAACCTCTGCCCCCGGCGGCTCCGTGATTACCGTGAGCCGCACGGTGTCGGGTATGGCCGCCAGCTGCTCTTCCTCGGCCTCCTGTGCCCCCGCCGCCGGCTGCTGCCCTGCGTCCTCCTCGACCTGGCCGGCGTTGCGGCCGGGGTTGAAGAGGGTGCTGTTGAAGCCCCACAGCGCGAGGCCAACGACAGCGGCGATGAGCACGAGGGTCGCCAGCGGCGTCACCCAGTTGATGCGCGGCCCGCCCGGGCTTGCGCCGGCGCCCGCGGCCCGGCCACTCTCCTGGCTTGCGGCCGGAGCGCGGCGCTGCCGCCGCACCGGCTCGCGGGGTGCGGGTTCGATCCCCACCACGGGACTCTCGCTGGCGGCGCGTTCGTGCCGGTAGATCTCGAGCGCCCGCACCTCGTCTAGGCCAACCGTGGTGGCGAACAGCCGGACGAAGTTGCGTGCGTACACGTCCTCGGGGAGGTCCTTGTAGCGGCCTTCCTCGAGGGCCGAGAGATACTCCCGCCGCACGTGGGTTTGCCTTGCGACCTCGCTCAGGTCCAGGCCCAGCTCCTCCCGGTGCTCCCTGAGGAGCCGGCCCAGTGTAGGTTCGTTCGGGCGTACGTCCGCTTCTTCACTCATATGGGACTTCCTTCACGCGCGGCTTCTACGGCGATCCGCGCTGCAAGTTGTGCGTTTTCCTTCAGGAGGCGTACGTTGACGTCGACCGTGCGGCCCTCCGACAGTTCGGCAAGACGCGCGAGCAGGAACGGGGTGACATCCTTGCCGCTCAGGCTGCGCTCCTGCGCCTCGCGATGGGCTGCGCTCAGGTACGAGGCGAGTTCCTCGCGGTGCAGGCCATCGCTGACAGGGTTGCTGATCAGCATACCGCCGGGCAGGTCCAGCCCGGCATGCAGGGAGAAGGCCCGGGCGATCTGGGCCGGCGTCTCCAGTGTCACTGGCACCGGCAGGTCCGTGAGCGGGACGTGGAAACCGGCGAGCCGGTCGCTCCTGAAGCCCACCACTGGCACCCCCAGCGACTCTAGCCGCTCCATTGTCGCGGGTGTGTCGAGGATGCTCTTGGGCCCGGCGCATACGGTGATGACCCGATAGCGGGTCAACGCCTGCAGGTCCGCACTCTCGTCGAAGGGTTCGTTGTGAACCCCGCCGATGCCGCCGGTGGCGAACACCCTGATGCCGCTCGCGTGTGCGAAGTGCAGGGTGGTGGCAACGGTCGTACCGGCGCTCGCGCCCGTGGCCATCAGGGCGGCCAGGTTCCACAGGCTTGCCTTCTGCGCCGGCTCGGTTGCCAGGCGCTCCAGCTGGCCGGCATCGAGGCCCACCGTCGGTATGCCATCCACCAGCCCTATGGTCGCGGGCACGGCGCCCGCCTCCCGTACCGTCTCCTCGAGTTCGCGGGCGAGCTCCAGGTTTCTGGGATGCGGGAGGCCATGGGTGATGACCGTTGATTCGAGTGCTACAACAGGTCGTCCCTGCCGCAGGGCCTCTTCGACTTGGGGTGCCAGGTTCACGGGGTAATGATATCTCACCCCGGGTTGTCCTCCCGCCGGGGGAGGGCCCGCCTTATCGGGGGAGGTGGGGTCACCGTGTTAGACTCCGAGGCTGTGGAGCTCGCGAATCTGGCCGATTATGCCCCTTTCCTGCAACAGCTGTCATTCGGTGCGGTTGCCGGATTCCTTGCGGGTTATGCGCTGAAGAAGGTCGGCAAGTTCGTAGCGATAATCGTTGGCCTGCTCTTCGTGGCGGTCCAGCTTCTCGCCTATTTCGGGTTCGTGACCGTCAACTGGAACGAGGTGCAGGGGCGGGTCGATCCGCTGCTGGAAACGAACTCCCTGGAGAGCGCCTGGCAGTCGCTCCTGGCCGTCCTTACCTACAACATCACCTTTGCAGTCGCTTTCGTGCCCGCTCTGATCCTGGGCCTCAGGCGCGGCTAGTACGGGTGTCGGCAGCCCGGTAGACGACCGGAAGCCGCGCCGAACCGGAATGCAAGCTGTGCGCACATATGTGTTGAGTCCCCACCACTCAACCTACTTGACATCCGGAAGCCGGCCGGCTTAACATTGGTGCCGTTAGCACTCTCGAGGATTGAGTGCTAAGAATACCCCAAATCCTCTTTAAACAATCTGGAGGGAACATGGCTGATACTGAAGCACGCGTGAGCCTCAAGCCCCTGGGCGACAAGGTTGTCGTCGAGGTGAGCGAAGAGCCGCAAACCACCGCAAGTGGCATCGTACTGCCCGACACTGCGCAGGAGAAAAGCCAGCGCGGCACCGTCGTTGCCGTGGGACCGGGCAAGGTCCTCGAGAACGGCGAGCGCGAGCCCATGGACGTTTCTGTGGGTGACGTTGTCGTCTACGCCAAGTACGGCGGGACCGAGCTCGACCTGGACGGCAAGGAGTACATGATCCTGAGCCTGCGTGACATCCACGCGATCGTCCAGTAACAGCGGCACGAGCAGCTACAGGCTTTTACACAGCAACAATTCAGTCAGTAAATCTTAGGAGATTCTGCTTATGGCAAAAGAACTGATTTTCAAGGAAGACGCGCGGCGCGCACTTGAGCGTGGCGTGAACTCCGTTGCCAACGCCGTCAAGGTCACCCTTGGACCGCGCGGCCGCAACGTGGTTCTGGAGAAGAAGTTCGGTTCTCCCACCATCACCAAGGACGGCGTCACGGTTGCCAAGGAGATCGAACTCTCCGACAACCTGGAGAACATCGGCGCCAAGCTCCTTATCGAGATCGCCTCGAAGACCAACGACATCACCGGTGACGGCACCACCACCGCTACCGTCCTGGGCCAGTCCATCGTCAAGGAAGGCCTCCGCAACGTCGCGGCAGGCGCGAGCCCGCTGGGCCTGAAGCGCGGTATCGACAAGGCCGTCGAAGCTGCCGTCGAATCGATCCGCAGCATGGCGAAGTCGGTCGAGGACTCCAAGGCCGTTGCCGAAGTGGCAGCCATCAGCGCCAACGACCCCGAGGTCGGCAGCCTGATCTCCGAGGCCATGGACAAGGTGGGCCGTGACGGCGTCATCACCGTCGAAGAGTCCAAGTCGCTCGACACCGATCTCGACGTCGTCGAGGGCATGCAGTTCGACAAGGGCTACATCAGTCCCTACTTCGTGACCGAGTCCGACACCATGGAAGCGGTCCTCGAGGATCCCTACATCCTCATCGTCGAGAAGAAGATCAGCGCTCTCAAGGACCTCCTGCCCGTCCTCGAGCAGGTCGTCCAGACCGGCAAGCCGCTCCTGATCATCGCCGAGGACATCGAAGGCGAAGCCCTCGCGACCCTGGTCGTCAACAAGCTGCGCGGCACCTTCAACGTGGCTGCCGTCAAGGCGCCCGGCTTCGGTGACCGCCGCAAGGAGATGCTCAAGGACATCGCAGCCGTAACCGGTGGCGAGGTCGTCTCTGAGGAACTCGGTCACAAGCTGGAGAACACCAGCCTGCAGCAGCTGGGCAGCGCCAAGCGCGTCCGCATCTCCAAGGACGAGACCACGGTCATCGAAGGCCAGGGTGCTCCCGCTACCATCGAAGCGCGCGTGAAGGCGATTCGCCAGGAGATCGACAACACCGACTCCGACTACGCGCGTGAGAAGCTCCAGGAGCGTCTCGCGAAGCTCGCCGGCGGCGTTGCCGTCATCCGTGTCGGTGCCGCCACCGAAACCGAGCTGAAGGAGAAGAAGCACCGCTTCGAGGACGCCCTCTCCACGGCACGCTCTGCCGTTGAGGAAGGCACCGTCGCCGGTGGTGGCGTCACCCTCATCCACGCCACCGAGGCTGTCCGCAAGCTGGCAGAGACCCTCACGGGTGACGAGCGCACCGGCGCCAACATCCTGATGCGCGCCCTCGAAGAGCCGGCCCGTCAGATCGCCGCGAACGCCGGCGCCGAAGGCTCGGTCGTGGTGAACGCCATCCGCAACAAGGCCGACGGCAAGTACGGCTTCAACGCCGCCACCGGCGAGTATGTCGAAGACATGTTCGCTGCCGGCATCGTCGACCCCGCAAAGGTGACCCGCACCGCGCTGCAGAACGCTGCATCGATCGGTGGCCTGCTCCTCACCACCGAGGCCGTCATCGCCGACAAGCCCGAGAAGGAAGCCGGTGCCAACGGCGCTGCTGCACCCGACATGGGCGGCATGGGTGGCATGGGCGGTATGGACTTCTAAGGAAGCAACACATGAACGCCTGACGCCGGCCACTATGGCCGCGCAGGTGGGTGGAGCTCAGGAACCGACGGTTCCTGAGCTCCACCTCTTTTTTGATCCCGGCTAACATGGCCGTGTGAACTTCAGTCCCGACCCCGACCTGCTGGCGTCTCTGCCCTCCGGAACCGTGTCGCCGGACCTGGCGGGCGGCTCCATCGCCAACCTGCCCGCCGCCATTGGCGCAATCCTGGGGGTCCAGGCACCCTGGCCCAGCCCGCCCCTGCGGGAGCCGCTGCTGCAGAGCGTGGGCAGTGCCGACCGGGTAATCCTGCTCCTCGTCGACGGCGTCGGGTTCAACAGGTTGGCCCGGTCGCCCCAAGGGGCGGGGGAGGGGTCGTTTCCGATCCGGCTGGGAAGGGAGGTGCTGCTGCGCAGCCAGCTCACCTCCGTCCTGCCCTCGACCACCGCGGCAGCTACGACCGTGCTGCTTGCCGGCGGTGCCCTGCCGCTGCAGACAGGTTTCGTCGGTTACACCTCGCTGCTGCCCCGGCTAGGGTTCGTCGCCAATCTCATCCGCTGGAACCGGGAAGGATCGGAGGAAGGGGTGGGCTCCCTGGAGGAGCAGGGTTTCGTGCCCGAGGAGGCGCTGCCGGTCCCGACTACCGCCGAGCTCCTGAAGGGGGCGGGCGTTCCGGTGGCCGCCTTCCTGCCCAATCCGATAGCCCGGAGCCCCCTGAGCCGCATGCAGTTCCGGGGGACCGACGTGAGTGGTTACCTGAACAGCATCGACCTGTGGTGGCAGCTCGCCAGGTGGGAGGAGGGCTCGCGCGGCGAACGCTCGTTCGCCTATGCCTACTTCCCGGACTTCGACGGCCTGTCGCACCGGGACGGTCCCGAAACGCCCCTGTGGGACCTGTACCTGCGGGAGCTGGACCGGGGCCTCGCGCTGTTCGGCGGGCTGCTGGAGAGGAACCGCGCCGGGGGCGGGGAAGGGGGCCGCACCGTGCTGCTGCTGACAGCCGATCACGGTCATGTGTTCACACCAGCCGCAGCGGCCTCATTCTTCGAGGAGTACCCGGAGCTGGCAAAGCTGTGCAGGCTGCCTCCGGGCGGGGAGGCGCGGCACGTGAACCTCTACGCCAGGCCGGGCCGGGTGGCTCAGCTCCTGGACTACTGTCACGGCCGC
This sequence comes from uncultured Trueperaceae bacterium, assembly GCA_937983275.1. GTDB lineage: Bacteria > Deinococcota > Deinococci > Deinococcales > Trueperaceae > CALKAI01. The sequence goes on from CALKAI010000179.1 coordinate 23,554, forward strand.
CTGGGGGAGAAGTTCGTGGTGCTCGATGCGCAGGCGGCCATCGAGGGCGGCCTCTACGGGGTACCCGGACACCGGGAACACCCGGAGGCGCGTGAGCGGATAGGCGATGTCCTGCTGCTCGCCAGGGGGCAAAACTACCTGTGGCCCTCTGGGAACCCAGCCCGCCTCCTGGGCATGCACGGCTCACTCCACCCGGACGAGATGCTCGTTCCCCTTATTGCTCTCGAGCTCTAGCGGAGGCGGTTTCGCTCTCCGCATTCTGGGCCGTTGCCAGCAGCGACCGCCCTGTCATCTGGGCGGGCACCTCCACGCCCATGAGCTCGAGGATCGTGGGCGCGACGTCGCCCAGGACGCCGCCCTCCCGTAGCTTCAGGTCGCCTGCCCCGACGATGATGCAGGGCACCGGATTGGTGGTGTGCGCGGTGTGGGGCGAGCCGTCCGGCTCGAGCATCTGCTCGGCGTTACCGTGGTCGGCGACCACCATCGCGATACCGCCGCGCTCCAGCACCGCCTCGACGAGTGCGCCCATGCCTTCGTCGCTTGCCTCGCACGCCCGTATGGCTGCCGCCAGGACGCCCGTGTGCCCCACCATGTCTGGGTTGGCGTAGTTGACGAGGATGAAGTCGTCCTTCCCTTCCCCTATCCGCTCCAGCGTCGCCCGGGTCAGCTCGGGAGCGCTCATCTCCGGCTGCTGGTCGTATGTGGGTACCTTCGGTGAGGGGATGAGCCGGTGCACCTCGCCGGGGAACGGCTTCTCCCGTTTGGCGTTGAAGAAGTAGGTCACGTGCGCGTACTTCTCGGTTTCGGCAGTGTGGTACTGGGTGAGCCCATGCCCGGCGAGTACCTGGGCGAGGCTCGGTTCCAGCGGGGGCAACCCGAAGGCGAACGGCGCCAGCTCCTCCGGCAGTGCTGCGTCGTACTGCATGAGCGAGGCGAAGTGGATGGCCGGCCTGCGGCTGCGCTCGAACTCGTTCCAGCCCGCGTCGCCCAGGAGGGCGTAGGTGAGCTGGCGCGCCCTGTCGGCCCGGAAGTTGAAGAAGATCACCCCGTCGCCGTCGCCTATCGTCCCGATAGGGTCGCCGGCCCCGTCGGTTACGACGGTGGGTTCGATGAACTCGTCCGTCTCGCCGCGGTCATAGGCAGCTCTGATTGCGGCCCGGGCATCACCGGCGCGATGCGGGGCGCTTCCCTCCACCATGAGGTCGTAGGCGCGCTTGGTGCGCTCCCAGCGGCGGTCGCGGTCCATCGCGTAGTAGCGGCCAATGACGCTGGCGATCCGCACGTGCGGTGCTTCGCTGGCGATGTGCTCCTCGAGCTCCCCGATGTACCCCAGACCGGAGTGCGGCGGCGTGTCCCGGCCGTCCGTGAACGCGTGGATATAGACGGGGCCGCCGAACCTGTCGCTGGCGACATCGACCAGGGCTATCAGGTGTTCGAGGTCGCTGTGGACGCCACCCCTGCTGACGAGGCCAATGAGGTGCAGGGCGTTGCCGGCGCTCCGGTCCATGACGTCGTTCAGAACAGCGTTGTCGTGAAACTCCCCGCTCGCAACCTGGCTGTCGATGTAGGTGAGGCTCTGCATCACCACCCGGCCCGCACCCAGGTTCATGTGACCCACCTCGGAGTTGCCTATCTGACCTTCCGGCAGGCCCACCGCGGTGCCCGACGCCTGCAGGGTAGTGCGCGGGGCGTTGGCCCACAGCCGGTCGAAGTGTGGCGTCCGGGCGAGCTCGACCGCGTTGCCGGGACCCTGCGGGCCCAGGCCAAAACCATCGAGAACGACGAGAAGGAACGGTCTCTTCATAAGTGAACTCCCTGACTACTCCCAGTAGCCCAGCACACGCGCGACCTGGGAGGGCAGCTTCAGGAAATCGTCCTCCTGCAGGTCCTCGCGCCCCTTGCCGAGCTGCGCCTGCAACAGCCGCCTGGCAACCGCCTCGAGCTGCGGCCTGAGCTCGGGATTGGCGATCACCTGGGGCAGCAGTTCGCGCGCACTGTCCTCCAGGCGGGCTATCGCCTGCAGCAGGGCGACGCTGCGCTGCTCCTCGGAGAGGCCCGGCGTGAATGCGCCGGGGTCCACCGTGAGGGTGCGTGCTGCCGCGGTAACAGCGGGCTCGTTCGAGTAGCGCTGGCAGGTGCTGCACAATCCCTTCTCCGGAGTGAGGGCCTCACACGCTTCGCACTCCTGCCAGCCCTGCGCCTTGCGCTTCGCACGATACTCCAGCATCGAGCGCGCTGCCTGCAGGGCCGGGCTCATTAACCCCTCCGGAAGCTGCAGCTCGCCCAGCGAGCCGGCCAGGCGCGACCACTGCTGTTCGTCGATCGCGACATCTTCCTGAGGCTCACCGCTTTCCTGCGGTTCAGCTTTCTGTCCCTCCACCCGGCCAGGCTGGAAGCGGATGTCGCGCACCTCGCGCACCCCGAACTTGCCGCGTATCACGTCAAGGAAGCGTTGTCTCTGCAGGGTCAGGTGCATCGCAGTTTCGGAGTCGGAAACCTCGACGATGAGCACCCCCTCGACTACGGCGCGGGCGCGGGTGAAGCGGTTCAGTTGCGAACCGGCCACCTGCGGCCACACCAGTACCGCCTGCGCCCGCCGCAGCCCGCGCTGCATGCCGCCCCGCCGGAACACCCGGGCGAGAACATCCGATACGTGCGACTCACGTCGTGCCATGGGAACCCCCGTCCGCAGTTTCCACCGCCCGGAGCAGCCCTGCGTCGATCTCGAAGAGGCCATCGAAACGCTCGGGCGGCTCGGTGCCGGTGACGATCGCCTGCTGGGTCCTCCCGACGAGGTCGAGGAGGTAATCGCGCCGGGCCGGATCAAGCTCGGCCGTGAAATCGTCCAGGAGGAGCACCGGCGGTTCGGCGTGCCTCTCCTCGAGCAGCTGGAATTCGGCCACCCGCAACGCCAGGGAGACCGTGCGGGCCTCGCCACGGCTGGCGTAGGCCTGGGCCGAGTGGCCGTCCAGCTCCAGGGCGAGGTCGCTGCGGTGTGGACCTGTAACCGTCGTACTCCGGGCGCGCTCCTCCTGCCTGGCGGCGTGCAGGGCGGCCAGCAACTCTCCCTCGAAGGTGCTGAGCAGGCGCACCTCCAGCTCCTTTTGCCCACCGGATATCGCCGCATGGGCCTCCCGGGCGAGGGGCGCGATCCTGCTGAGGGCGCGCTCCCGCAACTGCTCGATCTCCTGGCCGTACTGCGCGAGCGGCTCGGTCCACACGTCCAGCGTCTCCCCGGCGAAACCCGCCTTCAGGGCCGCGTTGCGTTGTTCCAATATCTTGGCGTAGGCACGGTGCAGGGTCGCATAACGCGGGGAGATGCGTGCCAGCAGCGAATCGAGGTAGGCGCGGCGCCTGGAGGGGGAGCCGTGCACGATGTCGGCGTCCTCGGGCGTGATGAGCACCCCCGTGCTCACGCGGGCGATGTCGATGACCCGCACCCGCTGACCGTCCAGCTTCATCGCCTTGCGGCCAGGGGCGAGCCCGATCTCGATTCGCGAAGAGCCCTCGTTGTGGTCCACGACTGCCGCCACGAACGCCTCCTCCTCGCCGATCCGTACGTTCTGCGCGATCTTGCCTCCCGGCAGCTCGCCCGAAAGGCCCAGGTAGCAGGCCTCCAGCAGGTTCGACTTGCCCGCCCCGTTCCTGCCGGTAACTGCCGTAAGCCCCACGCACGGTCTGAACTCGTGGGTCTGCAGATTCCGGAAGTTGAGCTGGGTGAGGGAGCGTAACAGCACAGTGGCAGTCTACCGCCGGTGGGCGGGTCGTTCGCGTAAGGCCCGGGAAATGCCCAGCGGATCTGGGCTATTTCCTGCGCGTATCCCGGTGGGGGTTTCTCTGCCTGTCGGCTTGCGTCTGTCAGCTTCTCGGAACCGTTCCGACCCGGTGTTAGACTCTGGGTATGACCATCGATGCAGCCGCCATCCGGAGCGACTTTCCCATCCTTGCCCGGGAGGTGAACGGGCAACCGCTCGTCTACCTGGATAACGCCGCGTCATCCCAGAAGCCCAGGCAGGTGGTCGAGAAGATGGTCGAATACTACTACCATCACCACGCCAACGTGCACCGGGGCGCACACACCCTCGCCTACGAGGCCAGCGAGCTCTACGAGGAGGCCCGTGGCAAGGTCGCGCGCTTCCTGGGAGCAAGCGATGAGGCGTCTGTCATCTTCACACGCAATACCACCGAGGCGATCAACCTCGTGGCCCACAGCTGGGGCACCGCCAACCTGGGTCCCGGCGACGAGGTCGTCATCACGGAGGCCGAGCATCACGCGAACTTCCTCCCCTGGCAGCAGGTTTGCCTGCAGACGGGGGCGAAACTGGTGTCGGTGCCCCTGGGCGAGGACCAGCGGCTCGACATGACCGCCTTCAGGGCGGCGCTGAACGGGCGCACGAAGCTCGTCGCCATCGCGCACATGGGGAACACGCTGGGTGTGATCAACCCGGTGCAGGAGATAGCCCGGCTGGCCCACGAGCAGGGGGCCCTGGTGCTGGTCGATGGGGCCCAGGCGGCCCCGCACCTGCCCGTCGATGTCGAGGCTCTCGGTGTCGACTTCTACACGATCAGCGGGCACAAGATGCTGGGCCCCACAGGAGCGGGTGCGCTGTGGGCCAGACCCGACATCCTGCGCGGGATGCCGCCCTTCCTGACGGGCGGCTCGATGATCCGCAAGGTGGACCTGGAAGGCTCGACGTTTGCGGACATTCCCATGCGCTTCGAGGCAGGCACGCCGAACATCGCCGAGGCGATAGGCCTGGGCGCAGCCGTCGACTACCTGCAGGAGGTCGGGATGGAGAACATCGCCCGGCACGACGCGCAGCTGCTGCGCTACGCCCTGGACGGAATGCGTGACATGGATGGCATCACGCTGTACGGCCCGGAGGGGGAAGACCGGGGCGGCATCATCGCCTTCAACATCGCTGGGGCCCACCCGCACGACGTGGCCACCGTCCTGGATCAGGAGGGGGTGGCGATCCGCGCCGGCCACCACTGCGCCCAGCCGCTCATGCGCGCGATAGGCGCCCAGTCAACCGCCCGGGCGAGCTTCTACCTCTACAATACGGAGGAGGAGGTGGACAGGTTCCTCGCAGGCCTCGTGAAGGCGCGGGACCTGTTCGCACTCGCACTTTGAGGAGCGCAACCAGATGTCAGTCTTCGACAACCTCTACAAGGAAATAATCCTCGAGCACTACAAGAGCCCCCGCAACCGCGGCAAGCTCGATCCGCACACTGTGCGCCAGGAGGGCGTCAACCCCTCATGCGGGGACGAGCTGGAGCTCTACCTGCTCATCGATGGCGACCAGGTGACGGACGTGAAGTTCGAGGGTGTGGGGTGCGCGATAAGCCAGGCCTCGGCCAGCATGATGACCGCCGCCCTGAAGGGGAAGAGCGTTGCCGAGGTGCGTGAACTGGCCGGTGACTTCAAGGACATGATCCACGGGGAGCCCCCCAAGGAGAGCCTGGGCGACCTGCAGCTGCTGCAGGGCATCAGCAAGCTGCACGCCCGCGTGAAGTGCGCGACGCTGCCCTGGGTCACGCTCGAGGAGGCGCTCGACGAGGCTCAGGCCGCCTAGGCGTCAGGCGCCTCCGCAGGGCCGCAAAGAACTACCGTTCGCTAACTCCTGCTCTTGATTGCAGTCTTGCTGCCGTTCACAGCCAGGCGCCGCGCCTCACCGGGTGAGTCGATGGCGCGTTCGAACGCCTTCAGCAGTCCACGGAACTGCTCCCTGAACAGCTCCTGTTCCCGCTCGAGCCGCACCAGCTCCTCGCGCGCCTCGCGGGTCTTCTCCTGCGCGGCGCGGATGATCTGCTCCCGCTCCGAATCGGCCTCGCGCAGGATCAGGGTCGCCTCGTGCTTGGCGTTCTCCTTGATCTCGCCCGCAATCCGCTCGGCCGCCACGACGGCCCGCTTCAGCTGCGACTCGCCCAGTTGCAGCTCGTCGATGCGCGCTTCCAGCTTGCGCAGTTCGTCCTTCAGCTGCTGGTTCTCGCGCAGCGCAGTTTCGAGCTGGCCGGCCACCTGCTGGAGGAACTCGCGAACCTGGCGCTTCGAGTAGCCGCCCATCCCGGTCGGGAACTCCATGTGTTCGATATCCAGGGGACTTAGTTTCATTGCGGTTCCTCCTCAAAAAGCGCGCTGCCTACCCTGACTATGGTCGCCCCTTCCTCCACTGCAATCTCGAAATCGTTGCTCATGCCCATGGAGAGCTGCGGCAGGTCCAGGCGCCTGGCCGCTTCGCGCAGGGCCCGGAAGACCTCCCTGCTCTGCTCTGCCTCCTCAAACCAGGGCGCCATGGTCATCAGGCCGTGGACCCGGACGTTCGGGAGCTGGCGCACGTGTTCGACGAGCTCGTCCAGGCCGCCGGGGTGGACGCCCTGCTTCGTCTCCTCGCCGGCGACGTTCACCTCGACGAGGACATCGAAATGATGCTCGCGCCTTTCCCCGACACGTTGCAGTTCATTTGCCAACCTTACTGAATTCACGGAGTGGATGAGGTGAAAAGGCAGGCAATACTTGACCTTGTTGCGTTGCAGGTTGCCGATGAAGTGCCAGCGGATCTCCTCACCCTCGAGCTGGGCGGCCTTGTCGCGCCACTCCTGGATGCGGTTCTCGCCAAGGTTCCTGACGCCCCCTTCGAGGATGGCCTCCCGGATGGCGGAGGTTTCGTGCCCCTTCGTCACTGCCACCAGTTCCACGCCAGCCGGATCGCGGCCGGCGCGCTCGCAGGCGGCCCGTATCCGCTCCTGAACCCGCTCCAGCATCGTCACCGCAGGTCAGGCAGGAGCGCCCGCACGAGGCGCCTGAACCTCTCCCCGGAGCGCTCGGCCACCTCTATCACCTCGTCGCCCGTGGCGTGCCCATCGCCGTCGGGGAGGGCCATGTCGGTCACGCAGGACAGGCCCAGCACCCGCATGCCCTCGTGCCGGGCGACGATCACCTCGTGGACAGTGGACATGCCGATGGCGTGGGCGCCCCAGGCCTGGTACATGCGTCCCTCTGCCCTCGTCGAGTAGCTGGGCCCCGAAATCGCCAGGTAGACGCCTTCGCGCAGGTCGATCCCCTGTTCGCGGGCAGCCGCCCGGGCCAGCTCCTGGTAGGCGGCGTCGTAACAGTCGTACATGACAGGGAAGCGTGGCCCACGCTCGTCAAGGTTCGGTCCGGTAAGGGGATTGTCCCAGGTGTAGTTGATGAAATCGGTCTGCAGCATCAGGTCGCCCGCGTTCCACTCGGGAACGAGGCCGCCGCAGGCGTTCGAGACGACCAGGGACGACGCCCCCAGCTCGTGCATCACGCGTACCGGAAAGGCGAGCCGGGCCGCCGGCTGCCCGTCGTAGGGGTGGATGCGGCCCTTCATGGCCACTACGGTGCGGCCCTGCAAGGTGCCGAGGTAGAGTTCGCCGGCATGCCCCGGGGCCGTCGAAGGGGTAATGCCGGGAATCTCGGCGTAGGGGATTACCACGGGGTCCTCGATCTCGTTTGCCAGCGGCCCCAGGCCGGAGCCCAGGATCAGGGCCACCTCGGGAACCAGGTCAGTGCGGGATCTTACGAAATCGGTGGCATCCCGGATGTCGCTGCTAAGTTTCTGTGCTTCGAGGCCAACATGCATATCGCAATACTATCGCGAGTCTCACGGCATCCGCAGACTGCGCAATTCAGTGCGTTCTCACAGTCTCTTCGGTAGACTGACGCCATGCCATTACGCCGTGCGACCTGCATTCTGCTCATGCTGCTCCTCGCCCCTCTCTGGTCACTGGCGCAGCCCACATCCGAGGCGCTCCGGGAGGTGCGCATCGAAGGAACCACCGGTTACGCCGACATCGTGAGGGTCGTACTCGAGGCCCGCGCCGGCACCCCTGTCGACCAGATAGATCTGGAGGCAGAGAGAAACCGCATCTACGCACTGGGAACCTTCAGCGAAGTAAGCCTGCGCATCGAGGAGGAGGCAGGCGGCCCGGTACTGGTCGTCCGCGCCCAGGAGAACCCGCTCATTAGCGAGGTGGCGTTCGAGGGCAACGCCTCGCTGCCCACCACGGCGCTCCGTGAGGCCGTGGCCCAGGAGCAGCTGCTCGCCGGCGGCCGTGTCTTCAACACCAGCAGGGCCGAAGATGCGCGGGAGACGATTAGCAGGGTCTACCGCCAGATCGGCTTCCCGTTCGATGTTGCCGTCACCCTGGATGTCCAGGAGGTTTCCACCGAGGCGGGTGTCCGCGTTCGCCTGGTTTACGAGATCGACGAAACACCCCCTGTCGAGAGCGTGACCGTCGGCGAATCGCAAATCCTGAGCGAAGCTCAGCTGCGTGAACCGTTCGCGCCGCTGCTCGCCGAGGGCGAGTTCTCCTTCGAGGCCTACCGCCAGGCGCTGCAGGCGGTCGAGGAGCTGTACCGCGAGCGCGGCTACCGGGGGAGCGGAGTCGACGTGGCCGCCACCACCCTGCAGCAGGGCGAACTGCAGGTTAGCCTGCGCGAGGCGCGCATCGCCTCCATCGACAGCAGCGCCGTCGGGGTCGAGCCTGAGGAGCTGTCGCTGCAGGTGGGTGACCTCTTCAACTACGACCTGCTCCTGGAGGACGTGCGCGCACTGGCACAGGGACGCACCGGCGACATACGCCTCGTCACGAGCGCCACGGCCACCGGCGACCTGCGGGTCCGCTTCGAACTGGGCCCGCCCGAGACCGCCGGTCCTATCGACGAGATCGTGTTCGAAGGCAACACCCTGTACAGCGACAGCCGCCTGCGGGAGGAGCTCACCCTGCAGGAGGGCGACACCTTCACCTCGACGCTGGCGCTGGAGGACTTCGGCAGGATCCTCGCTCTCTACGCCGATGCCGGTTACCTGGTTCTGGATGAGCCCGACTTCGGGTACGAGGACGGCACCTACGTCCAGCGGATACGCGAGGTCCGGATAGCGGACGTGATCGCCACCTTCGAGGACGAGCAGCCCCGCACGCAGGCGTTCGTGGTCACCCGCTACATGCCCGAAACCGGGTCGGTCTTCAACCAGAACGAGGTGCGCTCCAGCCTGCAGAGGATCGCAAGACTCGGTGCCGTCGAGCCGGTGACCGCCAACCTCGTGCCCACCGAGGAGCCCGACGAGGTGATCCTCGAGGTCGTGGTGCGCGAAACGCGGACCGGTACGTTCACGCCAAGCGCGCAGTATGCGACGGACAGTGGCTTCTCGGCCTCGGTCTCCTTCAGCGAATCCAACTTCCTGGGCAGGGCGCACAACGTGAGTGCCGAGGTCAATGCGCAGACGAGCGACCTTGGCCTGCAGCTGGGCGGCCGCGTCAGCTACAACATCCCCTGGCTCTACATCGACGCTCTGGACTTTCAGGAGGTGCCCACCTCCGTCAGTGCCTCGGCCTTCAGCACCGTGATCACCAACCGGCCGCTCACCTCGGAAGGGGCGACCCGCATCGCCCACCCCGACGCTCCCGCGGGCGAGGAGAACATGGTGCAGGTGGGCGAGTACGCCCAGCGGGACACCGGCCTGAGCTTCAGCGTCGGCAGGCCCATCGCCGATTTCACCAGCCTGCGCTTCTCGGCCCGCGGTTCCGTCACCCGCTACATGCTCGAGCCGCCCCGCGCCGAGTGCGAGTTCGACGAGGCCGGCAACATCGAGAATGCCAACGCCTGCGCACTCCCCGAGGAGCACGCCCGGCAGTTCCTGCCGCAGGGCGGCCTGTCCTCCTACATCTCCACGACCGTCAACTTCGACAACCGCGACAACCCCGACTTCCCGCGGCGCGGCGTCGCCGCCAGCGGCTCGGTTGGCCTGGGCCTGGGGACCGACTTCCGCAACCCGGAGACCGGTGAGCAGCAGGGCTACAACTACCAGCAGGTCGAGCTTGGCGCCCGCACCTATCTGCTCCTCTCGGACATCGCTCCCGAGATCGACGACCCGAACCACGTGCTCGCCTTCCGCGTGAACCTGGGCCACCAGTTCGGCGGCGAGTACCCGGTCTCGCGGCGCTTCCTCGTGGGCAAGAGCACGAACGAGGCGACGGCCATACGCGGCTACCAGGCCGGCGACTTCAGCCTGTCGCGCACCTACGCCACCGGTTCGGTGGAGTACCGCTACGACTTCGGGCTCGACACCTTCGCCACCCAGACGGTGATCGGCATCGTGTTCGCCGACATCGGCTACGCCTCGCACGTGCCCGGCTTCGACCCGTACGGCGCGCCACTCTTCGCCGGTTACGGCGTCGGCGTCCAGCTCAACCTGGGCTTCGGTGGTGTGGTGCTGCCCGCCCTGCGTTTCGACTACGGATTCAGCCAGCGCAACCCCGGCGGCGAGTTCCGCTTCCGGGTGGGCCCGGTCTTCTGAGCCAGGCCTTAGCCCTCAAAACTGAGCCAACCAGAACGGGCCGGAGGATTTCCCTCCGGCCCGTTAGCCTGTTCCGGCGAGCGTCTCCAGGGCATCGATGTCGCGCAGGACTATCTTGCCGTAACCGCTTGCGATCATCCCCTGGCGGCTAAGCTCGCCAACCACCTTGGTGACGGTCTCACGTACGGACCCCACGGCCGCAGCCAGGTCGTCGTGAGTGATGCGTATGAGCTGGTCGCCGTCCTCGTTCTTGTCGGCCAGGGCGCTGCCGCGCAGCTCGAGCAGCTCGGCCGCGATGCGCGACTTGAGCCGCTTGCCGGACAGGCGCCCCAGCGAACGGTAGAGCTCGGTTACTGCCTTGGCCAGATCTGTCGTCAGGTCGAGGTTCTCCTGCTCGTTCATCACGGCAGGACTCATGATCTCGACTTCGCTGTTGGCCACCGATTCCGCGTAATACTTGCGCGGCAGGCCCGCGATCGATTCCTCACCGAAGAAGCTGCCCGGACGCACATAACGAAGCGTGAGTCCGTTCCCGTCGTCGTCAACCGCATGAAGTCGCACCAGGCCGGTACGCACCCGGTACAGGTTTGCGGCCGCGCCCGGCTGCAGGATCACTTCTCCGGGAGCGAACGTCTCGACCTGAGTGAACTCTTGCTTGTCGATCGTCTCGCTCATTGCGCCCCCCTCGCACGGACCAGACTGCCCGCGCGCCTTTGCACGACTATAGACGCGCGAGGCCCGCCGTGAAAAGTATCGGCTGACCAATTCATGCTGACGATCTGTCCTGCCGGCGCTCCCGACCTCCGGGGCCCCACTGTCAGTTTGCAGTTCAGACGTTGAAGAGGAAGTGCATGACGTCACCGTCCTGCACCACATACTCCTTGCCTTCGGTGCGCAGCCAGCCCTTCGACCGGGCGCCCGCGAAGGAGCCGGCCTCGACCAGCTTGTCCCACGCGATTACCTCGGCCCTGATGAAGCCCCGCTCCATGTCCGTGTGGATCTCCCCGGCAGCCTCCGGGGCCAGGGCGCCCTCGGTGACCGTCCACGCCCGGACCTCCTTCTCGCCGGAGGTGAAAAAGGTGAGCAGCCCCAGCGTCCTGTAGCCGGTGCGGATGAGCCGCTCCAGGCCGGGCGCCTCGAGGCCCAGGTCGCTCAGGAACTCCTCCGCCTCGTCGTCGCCCAGCTCGCTCAGCTCCTCCTCGATGCGGGCGCTGATGACCACGACCTCTGCGCCCTCGGCGGCCGCCTTCCCGCGTACGGCGTCAACGTGCTCGTTGCCGGCCAGGTCGTCCTCGGCCACATTGCATACGTAGATGACCGGCTTGGCGGTGAGCAGGTTGAAATCGGCAGGAACCTGGACCGGTGCCGAGCGCGCCGGCAACCCCTCCTCCAGGTGCGCCATCAGGGCCTCGCTCGCATCGACCAGGAGCTGGTCCTCCTTATTCGACTTCGCGCTGCGGCGCAGCCGCTCGAGGCGACGCTCCAGGGTGGCGATGTCGGCGAGGGCCAGCTCGGTATCGATCGTTTCGATATCGGCGAGCGGGTCCACCTTGCCGGCCACGTGCATGATGTTCTCGTCCTCGAAGCAGCGCACCACGTGAGCGATGGCGGCAACCTCGCGGATGTTGGCGAGGAAGCGGTTGCCCAGCCCTTCGCCCTTGTGGGCGCCCCTGACGAGGCCGGCGATATCGACGAACTCGACGGTGGTGGGGTGGACAGGCGGCACCCGGTCGGGTTTCGTAAACACGTCGCGCAAGGCGTCAAGACGCTCGTCGGGGACGGCGACCACACCCACGTTCTTGTCGATCGTCGCGAAGGGGTAGTTGGCCGCCTCGACACCGGCCCTGGTGATGGCATTGAACAGCGTGCTCTTGCCCACGTTGGGCAGTCCTACGATTCCGATTCCGAGCATATCGACTCCAATAAGATAGTGCGCCAGGCCGGTTACCCGGGGGCACGCCCGCTCGGGGCTGCTGACCGCACCGAACCCAAGGGCGGAGTATATCAGTTGCCCTTCCCGTCCCCCTTTGCCCGGCAAACACGCCCCCGTGCAGGCCGGATGTCGCCTGAGCTGCCCCTCATACGGTCGTGCGCCTGTATACTTGGAAAGTAATTCGCGCTCAGACGCACAGAGATCAGAAGAGTCCAGCCCCTGAACATCGCAACCGAAATTGCCGCCTTGCAAGCCAAGGCAACAATGAGTTACGCCTATTCTGGCTATAGTGCTGGGGGCGGGGTATTCCGCCAACGGTCCTTTTGTGTTTCAGGATGACGTTGGTACATCCTTGACATTTGCCACTTAGCGGAATCAGTCGCCTTGGGCCCGCACAGAGCCGTAGGCAGGAGGATGCATGCCGGAAAAAAGTGAACAGGTAACGACCAAACGGAAGAGAGCTGCAACCCGGAAGGCCGCAGCACCCGAAGCCGTCGCCGAATCATCGATTCGCGACGAGCCGGTCGTACAGGAGCTCCTGGAGAGGGCTCGGGAAGAGGGCACGGTTTCGGCCGAGACGGTCTCCCAGGTCCTGCAGTCCCTGCTCGACATGGGCCGTGACGGCAGCGAGGAGGAGGCCCTGCGGGAAGTCCTCAGCGCTGAGGGCATCGTCATCGAAGAGGATGCGGACGCAGCGGCGCTGAAGGATGCCGACGGTGATGTCGCCGAGGCCGACGAGGACGACGACGAACTCGCCATAGGCGAGGACGAGGACGAGGACGACGACGAGGCGCTGGACGCCGAAGAGGAGCGCCTCGAGCTGGAGGAGCGGGCCGACACCTGGGCGCGCGACTCGGCGGCGACCGGCGACCCGGTACGCCAGTACCTGCAGGAGATTGGCCGCGTCAAGCTGCTGACCCTCGAGGAGGAGATAAGCCTCGCCCGCCGTATCGAGGAGGGCGAAGCCGCCAAGGAGCGCCTCGAGGAGGAGGACGACAGCCTGGGCGACCGCGAGAAGCGGCAGCTGCAGCGGGTCGTCGAGGACGGCGAGGTCGCCAGGCAGCACCTCATCGAAGCCAACCTGCGCCTGGTGGTGTCGGTTGCCAAGAAGTACCGCGGCCGCGGCATGGGCTTCCTCGACCTCGTGCAGGAAGGCAACCAAGGCCTGATCCGCGCGGTGGAGAAGTTCGACTACCGCCGTGGCTTCAAGTTCTCCACCTACGCCACCTGGTGGATTCGTCAGGCCGTGAACCGGGCGATCGCCGACCAGGCGCGCACCATCCGCATCCCGGTCCACATGGTCGAAACGATCAACAAGCTCACCCGCATACGCCGTACGCTCCACCAGGAGCAGGGCGAAGAGCCCACCTGGGAGCAGATCGCCGACGCGATGGGTCCCGACTGGACGGCAGAGAAAGTCGAAGAGGCCTTCCGCCTCGCCCGCGAACCGTTCTCCCTCGAAACGCCCATCGGTGACGAGGAGGACTCCTTCTACGGCGACTTCATCCCGGACGAGAACATCGAATCGCCCGTCGACCAGGCCAGCAAGATCATCCTGAGCGAGGAACTCGAAGAGGCGCTCGGCAAGCTGAGCGAACGCGAGGCGATGGTCCTCAAGCTGCGCAAGGGCCTGGTCGACGGCCGCGAGCACACCCTCGAAGAGGTCGGCTCGCACTTCGGCGTGACCCGTGAACGCATTCGCCAGATCGAGAACAAGGCGCTGCGCAAGCTGAAGTACCACGAGTCCAGGACGCGCAAGCTGCGGGACTTCCTCGAGGGGTAAGGTCCCCGGGGCTAACGTCCCCGCGGCAACAACCTACCGGGTTACATCCCCAGGGTTTGCGCAAAGCACACAGACAGCATCAAGAAGGGGAGGAGCCGGTTACGTCGGCTCCTCCCCCTTGTTTTGGTCTTCAGCGGCGAATCGCGTACGGCCCCTCAATGTCCTCCCCCAGGTGCAGGACCCGCATCTCCTGCATCAGCTTGCTCAGGTGCGCCAGGAGGGTCGCCTTCGCCGATTCGACGAGCTCCGCGTTCAGGTCCTCGTAGATCGCCCCGACCAGCTGGTCCAGGCTCAGCTGCCGGCCGCTCTCCTCCAGCACCATCAGGATCTGCTCCTCGCGGGCCAGGCGGTGCGCGCGGGCGTCGGTCAGTTGCCGGTAGGGCCGGTCGATGACCTCCCCGTGGCCGGGCCCCAGGAACCTTAGGCGCGGCAGGTTCATCAGGAGGTCGAGCGAGTCGAGGTAGTGGCTCACGTTCCCCTCGGGCAGGCCCACCCAGACGCTGCTGCCCTGAGCTACCAGGTCACCTGCCAGCACGACCTCCTCGCTCCCGACGTGGAAGGAGAGGTGCCCCGGGGAGTGCCCGGGCGTGTGCAGCGCCGTGACCGCCAGGTCACCGATCATCAGCGTCCTGCCGCCCGTCAGCGCCTTGACCGACGGGAGGTCGGGCAGGAGCCGCGGCAGCTCCAGCGGGTGCGTGTAGACCGCCGGCGAGCCGTAGCGGCTCAGGACCGGGGCGACCCCGGCAACATGATCGGGGTGGGTGTGGGTCAGCAGGACACTCTTGAGGAAGCGCACCCCCAGGGCCGAGAGTGCGCTTTCAAGTCCGGCCATGCCGGCCTCGTCCCGGAAGCCGGGGTCGACGACCGCGGCCACACCGCCATCAGCAATGATGTACGTGTTGGTGGTGTCGAAGGGCGGCAGCGTATCGCTAGCCAGCGGCAGTCGCCAGACACTGGCGCTCACCTGCTCTGCAGCGGATTTCGTGGTCACCCTTCGCGCAGGTACTCCAGGGCGCTCTCCAGGGCGTCATCGGCGGCAGCGGGAATGTCCGGCTCCACACCCTGGCCCTCCCAGGCGGGCCCGCCCACCGGAGCAAGTACGCCCGTCGCAATCCAGGCCTGCGAGCCATCGGCCAGGCAAAAGGGGAGGACAGCCTCGACATTGCCGGCGGTCGTCTCACCAATGGTGATCGCCCGGCCGCGCGCCTGCAGGGCACCCGCCAGGCCCTCTGCCGCGCTGTGGACGTTCGAGTCCGTCAGCACGACGAGCGGCAGGTCGGTCGCGGTCGCACCTATGGCCGGGTAGGGGAGCGGGAAGGACCAGCTCGTGACCACCCGCCACAGGAAGCCACCGGTGAAGACACCGGCGACCTGCATCATCTCCACCAGCCGGCCGCCGGGGTTGCCCCGCAGGTCGAGGATCAGCGCCTGTGAACCCGCCTCCGTAAGCTCCTGCACGGCCTCCCGCACGTCGCGCGTCACCCCGTTCGAGGCCAGGTCAGGCAGCTTCAGGTAGCCGATCTCGTCGTAGGTGCGGTACTGGACTCCCGACGGCAGCGTCTCGAAGCTGGCCTGGGCATGTGTGGGCAGGGAGAAGGCAGAGAACACCGGCAGGCAGGGCAGCGCGCCGTACTCCGCATGGATCTCCTCCACCTGCGAGGGAGCCACGAACGTCGAATGGTCGTCGCCAAGCTCCTCGTACATGCGGGACACTGTCTCGTAGAACTCCTCGTCGCTGGATGCGGCAAGCGCCTGCGGCCGGTAGCGTTCGCCTACGGCCTCCCAGTCGACACCAACGGCGTTTAGGTCCCAGTACCGGTCGTTCACGAGTTGCCAGGCGAAATCGAAGCGTTGCGCGTACTCGCTGGTCTCCTCCTGGGCGGCAGCCGTGACGGCCAGCCCGAGAAGCAGGAGGACCGTGAGGATGCGCTGTGCGAGACGGTCAGTTGTGAACGGCATCGTACTCCTCGGCATGTTCATCCAGCTCTGAAGCCCCGAACTCGTAGGACTGGGCGCCCACCACGGTCGTGTTGAGCCCACCGGCGACGTTGCCCAGCCGGGCGGCGTAAATGAGGTCGTCGCCGCGCATGACGGAGTGGGCGAAAGCCGCGGTGTAGTAGTCGCCCGCCCCGGTGGAGTCGACCACGCTGTCCACGTCGTACGCCTCCACCAGCTCGTTCAGCTCGGGGGTGATGACGATCGAACCCATCGCGCCCACCTTGACGACCACTCTCTCCACTCCGTGCCCCCTCAGGTGGGCGACGGCGTCGCTTATGGAGCTGGCGCCGGTGAGTGTGTAGAGTTCCTTCTCGTTCATGAGCAGGTAGTCGACGTCCTGCACCAGGTAGATGAGGCGGTCGCGCAGGTCGTTCACGACACCGGTGCCCAGGTCCACGAACGTCGTCATGTTCGCCTGCCGGGCCAGCTCGAGCGCCCGGACCGTGTACTCCCGCTGCTGGCCGCCCTGCAGGCTGTAGGCGCTCACTATGAGCGCATCGCAGCCGGTGACCTGCTCCGGCTTGAGGTAGGCAGAGTCCAGAAACCGCGACGCCCCCACCGCACTGATCATCGTGCGCTGCGTATCGGGCGTGATGAGCAGGGTCACGTTTGACGTTTGCCTGCCCTCGTCCACCTGGATCAGGCTCAGGTCGACACCGGCCGATTTCAGGTTCATCAGGGCCAGCTCCGAAAAGGGCCCCTTGCCGACGCGGGTTGCTATCTTTACGTCGTTGCCCAGCCGGGCGAGCACGGTTGCTATGGTGCCGCCTGCCCCGCCGGGCTGCATCAACGCCTTGTCAGCATTGATCTCGCCCCCGGGTTCCGGCAGCTCGGAAACAAAATACATCTGGTCGACGGTGGCATCGCCGACAACAAAGAACTTACACATCCACCTTCTCCGACGTGCAGACAGTTGATTGCGCTTGCGCAAGTATACTCAATTCCAATTCCAAACCTATACTCCAGCCTTCAATTCCTCTAGCGCTAATTGTCCCGGCGTGCAAAGTTCAGATATCGGAAGCCGAGAGCGCTTCGAGGAGTTTTTCGAACGTCTCCAGATTGAGGGACTCGGCCCTTATGCGCCTGTCCAGCCCCAGCGCCTCCAGGGCTTCCTCCAGCTGCGGGCGCTTCCAGCCTGCTGACTGCAGGTTGTTGACCAGGGTCTTGCGCCGGTGCCGGAACGCGTCCTTGACAAGCGTGAAGAGCGCTTCGCTGGGCCTGGCGTCCGGCCGGACATCGAGCCGGATGATGGCCGATGTCACCTCCGGAGCCGGAAAGAAGTTGCCCGGTGCCACCAGTCGTACTATGCGCGGCGATGAGAAGTGGTTGGCTATGAGGCTCAGCGCTCCGTAGGCCTCCTCATCCGGGCCGGCAGAGAGCCGCTGCGCCACCTCCCGCTGGACCATCGCGACAAGTCTTCTGAACCTGCCCGACTGCAGGGCGTCCACCAGCAGGGTCGTCGCCACGTTGTAGGGAAGGTTGGCGACGAGGAGCGAGCCTTGCGGCAAGGTCTCCAGCGGGAAGCGCAGCGCGTCACCGAACTGGAGGCGCACGTTCTGGAACTCTCCGGTGGTCTGTGCCAGGACCGGCCGCAGCCGTTCGTCCTTCTCGACGGCCACGACCGTTCGGGCCCGCATTGCGAGCTGCCTGGTCAGCACGCCCAGGCCAGGGCCAACCTCGAAGACCGTGTCGTCAGGCTCGATTCCGGCGCTGGAAACTACCGAAAGCAGGGTGTTCTGATCTACGAGAAAGTTCTGGCCGAACGACTTGTCCGGCCGGAGCCCATGGCGGGCGAGCAGTGCGCGCACGGCCGTAGGCGTGTGGAGGGCGTACGGGTCGCCCCCCTGCGACCCCTCGCGCGTGGGGGCGTTGCCGCTCAACGAATCAGGCCCCCGAACTCACGGCCTCGTTGATGAACTCCTCGAGTTGGTCGGCCGCCTCTTTGAGGCTCATGCCCTGAACGACGGCCAGCTCGCTGCCCAGCATCTCCTTGGCGTTCTCGAGCACCTCTCGCTCGGTCGCCGCAAGGCCCTTCTCCAGGTCGCGCTTGGCCAGCACCCCGATGAGGCTCGCGAGCTCCATGGCGCTGCCGGCGGCCAATATGTCCTGCTCGGCCCTGTAACGCGGCGGCCACTGCGTAGGCAGGTTGAGGTCGCCCGCCCTGATCGCTTCCCGCAGGGCGTCTATCTCGTCGACGGCGACGGTAGGGCGGAGACCAACCTCCTGCGCCTTGCGCAGGGGAACCAGAACTTCCATGTCGCCGCGGATAAAGGCGATCTTCAGGTACTCCTGGGTCTCCCCGAGTACTTCACGTTCCGTCTTTTCTTCGACACGGCCCGCCCCCTGTGAGGGGTAGACCACGGGGTCTCCGACTTGAAATCTCACTTTGCCTCCTGAACAACGGTAACACCTTGCCGCGGCCCGGATTTCTCTTCCGTCACCCGTGACACTCAGGTCACCCCGCCGTTGAGGAATACCCAGAACTCACCCCAGGCCGTAAATGTCAGGAACACGATTGCCGAGGCGCACAGGAAGATGAACATGCCGCCGCCGGCCAGCATCCCCTGCACCGGCTCCGCATCGCTGCGACGCAGCAGCAGCCAGGAGAGGAGGGCGGCGATCAGGACGCAGGCGATGAGCTGCAGGGGTGTACCCAGCAACGGGGTGAGCCAGCCGCTCCTGACGATCGGAACCATCGCGAAGCCGGCGGCGCCGAGCAGCAGCAGGACGGCACCCAGAACCACACCGACGGTGCTCGCCTGGTAGCGGCGGCCAAAGCCGACGAAGACGGACGCGAGGATCCACAGCAGGGGAGCAAACAGTACGGCGATGCCGATGCCCGCAAAGAGCGAGCCGAAGAGCTGGCCCACAAACGCTTCCCAGAAGTTCCAGGGGTTCCAGTTGAGGGCCGCTGCGATGCGGTCCATCGCTCCCGGCTGGAACGCCTCGCGGTTATCCGTCGCAAACACGAGGTAATCCAGCCCGCGTGTGGGCCCGTACCAGGCTAGGAAGGTGTGGTCCCCCTCGGTGGCCACCTCGCCGGTTTCGATCGTGAACGGCGACCAGGCGACGTTCTCCACGGCTATCGCCGCCTCGTCGGAATCCTCTTCGCCGGCCGGCTGCTGGCCCGTGACCTCGGGTGGCAGCGCCGCCCGGTAGACGTAGTGACCGTCGAACCAGTAGGCGTGCAGTGATGCGAGGCCCAGCGGTGAGCCGACCCCGATCCGGACCGGCGGGGAGCCGGCACTGCCTGCCAGCACCTCGCCGTTCTCGCCGGGCCACATGACGACCGGCGTGCCATCGACCAGCGTGATGCTGGTCCGCGACTCGATCCCCACGTTGCGGGCAGTACCCAGCTCGGTGGCCCCCGTGACCACGCCATCCGGAGACAGCGCGCCAAGGTAGGCGCTCCACTCCGACTGGGGTCCGCCTATCGCCCCCTGCTCGACGTAGCCCTCCAGCCAGGCGAGGTGCAGCGTGCCATCGGCAGCCCGTGCGGCCGAGTAGCCGGCCAGCCAGTCTTCGCTCTCATAGATGATGGTTTCTTCCAGGTCCCAGGTGACCAGCTTGAGGACATGACGGCCGCCTTCCAGGCGGGAGTAGAGCAGGCCCGGCTCGCCGCCCAGGTCGAGGAGCTCGAGCTCGTACGCCTGGTGCGCCTCGAACAGCTGGCGTTCCTCGCCGCGCCAGCTCACGACATGGGGGATGCCGAAAGTGCCTGCCCGCGAGTAGGCGTAGGCTACCGCCGGCTCGCCGGCGACATCGGCCGAGGCCACCTGGCGAACTCCCCGCCCGGAGTAGATCTCCCGGGCCGGCAGTTCGTCCACGGCCGCCGGCTCGCTCACGTCTACCGCATGAAGGCCGCTGTTGTCCGTGTAATGAACGAAGGGACCGCTCGCCGTGGCGGTGAAGGCGAAGCGGGTGGTGATACTGCTCCAGCCCACCTCGCGGGGCTTGTCGAATCCGGCACCCGCGACGTACGGCTGGGCCAGTGCCCCGGGGAGCAGCAGGAGTACGAGGAGGACCAGCAGGACCGCCGGCCTCGCGGCCCGTCCCCTCACGCCTTCATCCCCTTCGCGGCCGGGCCGCGCCGCCGCTGCGAGCCCTTGCCGCCGCTGCGGCGTTCCCCCTTGCCGGGGAACTCCGGCAGGTTCAGTTCGCGGCCCTGCAGGCGCGCTTCGAGCTCGCGTATCTCGTCGCGGATTGCGGCAGCCTTCTCGAAGTCGAGCTCCTCGGAGGCCAGCCACATCTGGTTCTCCAGCTGGGCCAGCTGCTGGCGCAGGTCGTCGAAGACGATCTCGCGCTCCCACGGTGCCAGCTTCTCGGCGGCCTCGTCTTCCTCTTCGGACTCCCTGATGACGTCGTGAATCCGCTTGCGGATCGTCTCGGGTGTGATCCCGTGCTCCCTGTTGTAGGCGAGCTGCTTCTCGCGGCGGCGCTCCGTCTCATCGATCGCGGCGCGCATGGCATCGGAAATCGTGTCGGCGTAGAGGAAAACCTCGCCCTTCACGTTGCGCGCGGCCCGGCCAATCGTCTGGATGAGCGATCTTTCGCTGCGCAGGAAGCCGGTCTTGTCGGCATCGAGGATGGCCACCAGGGACACCTCCGGCAGGTCCAGCCCCTCGCGCAGCAGGTTGATGCCCACGAGCACATCGAAGTGCCCCAGGCGCAGGTCGCGGATGATCACCTGGCGCTCGAGCGCGTCTATGTCCGAGTGCATGTAGCGCACGCGGACACCCTGCTGGGCGAAGTGCTCCGTCAGGTCCTCGGCCATCTTCTTCGTCAGGGTGGTCACCAGTACGCGTTCGTCGTTCTTTGCGCGCTCCCTGATGGCGAAGAGCAGGTCGTCGATCTGGCCCTTGCTGGGCCGTATGCGGATCTCCGGGTCGACCAGACCGGTGGGACGGATCACCTGCTCGACCACCTGGTCCGACAGCCGCAGCTCCTCGTCGGCCGGTGTGGCCGAGACGAACACGACCTGCCCAACCTTCGAGAGGAACTCGTCCTCCTTCAGCGGCCGGTTGTCGAGCGCTGCCGGCAGCCTGAAACCGTACTCGACGAGCGTCTTCTTGCGGGCGACGTCGCCGTTGTACATGCCGCGCAGCTGGGGGATCATCACGTGCGACTCGTCGGTGAAGGTGATGAAGTCGTCCGGGAAGTAGTCGAGCAGCGTGAAAGGCGGGTCGCCCGGGCTGCGGCCGTCGAGGTAGCGGGAGTAGTTCTCGATCCCCGAGCAGTAACCCAGGGTGCGCAACATCTCCAGGTCGTACTTGACCCGCTCCTCCAGCCGCTGCTTCTCGAGCAGCTTGCCCGACTTCTCGAAGTAGTCGAGCTGCTTCACGAGGTCCACCTCGATCTGCTCGATCGCCGGGGCCAGCTGATCGTAGGGCGTCACGTAGTGCTTCGCCGGGAACACAGTCACGGCGTCCAGCTCACGCAGGAGGTCGTTGGTGAGCGGGTCCATCACGCCTATCCGGTCAACCTCGTCGCCCCACAGCTCGATGCGGAGCGGCTCCTCTTCGTAGGCCGTCCACACCTCGATCACGTCGCCCCTGGCACGGAAGCGGCCGGGAGCCAGTTCGATGTCGTTACGCTCGTACTGCTGCAGCACCAGCCGCTGCAGGATCTCGTCGCGGGAGACCCGCTGGCCCACCTGCAGGATCATGTTCAGCATCTGGTAGGTGTCGGGCGAACCGAGGCCGTAGATGGCCGAGACCGACGCAACCACGATCACGTCATCACGCGTCAGCAGGCTGCGCGTGGTCGAGTGGCGCAGGCGCTCGAGCTCATCGTTGATGCTCGCGTCCTTCTCGATGAACAGGTCGCTGGCCGGCACGTAGGCCTCTGGCTGGTAGTAGTCGTAGTAGGAGATGAAGAACTCGACGGCGGCCGTGGGGAAGTAGTCACGGAATTCGGCCGCGAGCTGGGCGGTGAGAATCTTGTTGGGCGCCAGGATCAGGGCCGGCCGCTGCATCTTCTCGATGATGCGGGCCATCGTGTGCGTCTTACCCGAACCGGTTACGCCCAGGAGCGTCTGGAAACGCAGCCCGTCCTCCAGGCCCTCGCTCAGTTGCGCGATCGCCTGGGGCTGGTCGCCCTGCGGTTGATATGGGGCGTGAACCTCTAGTGGCATCCCCCGATTCTAAGCCGTGGGCGACGTGTACACCTGCATTCGAGCTACGGCCTCCTGCCGCAGCGCGAGGCCGGCTACGGGCTGCCCGCGAGTGACGTTTCCCGGAACTGCCGGCGGTAGAGCTGGCTGTAGAGGCCGTCGCGTGCCAGGAGGTCCGCGTGGGTGCCCCTCTCCACGATCCTGCCCCGGTCCAGCACGATGATCCTGTTCGCCCTGAGGATCGTCGCCAGCCGGTGCGCGATCACGAACGTGGTGCGACCCGCCATGAGCGTGTCCAGGGCGGCCTGCACGAGCGCCTCCGATTCGCTGTCGAGCGACGAGGTGGCCTCGTCGAGGATCAGGATGCGTGGGTCCTTGAGGAGGGCCCGCGCGATGGCAACCCGCTGGCGCTGCCCGCCCGACAGTTTCACGCCCCGCTCGCCAATCTCGGTGTCGAAGCCTTCGGGGAACTCCTCGATGAAATCGGTGGCGTTGGCCGCTGACGCTGCCTCCCGTACCTCTTCATCGCTGGCGTCGGGTGCGCCGTAGCGGATGTTGTCCCTGATGCTCCCCGAGAAGAGCTGGGTCTCCTGGGGAACCATCGCGAGCTGCTCGCGTAGCTGGGCCAGGTCCATGTCCTGCAGGTCGGTCCCGTCCAGGGTTATGCGGCCAGAATCGGGCTCGTAGAAGCGGGGGATGAGGGAGATCAGAGTGCTCTTGCCGGCACCCGACGGGCCCACCAGCGCCACCACCTCGCCCGGTCGGGCCTCCAGATCTATCTCCTCCAGCACGGGCTCGGAACCCCTGTCGCCGTAGCCGAAGGAGACGTTCTCGAACGCTATGTGTCCCTGGGAGCGCTGCCCGGCACGCTTCGGGTGGGCTTGGGCCCCGGTGTCCTCGGGGGTTTCGCCCAGCAGCTCGAAGATCCGTTGCGACGCCCCGGTAGCCTCCTGCAACTGGCTGTAGAGGTTGGTCGCGGTTCCGGTCGAGCCGGCGACAAAGAGCATCAGCACGAGGAAGGCGACGAGGTCGCCGGCGGCGAGAGTGCCCTGCAGGACCTGCTGGCCACCGAACCACATGACGACCGTCACGCCAAGGAAGACGGAGAGGATCATCGTCGGAATGAACAGCGCCCGGGCCCGCGCACGGAGCCGTCCCTGGCGGAATGATTCGTCTGCTGCAGCCGCATAGCGGCGCCGTTCCAGATCGCCGGCGCTGAACGCCTTCACGACCCGGATGCCGGAGATGGCCTCCTCGGCGTAAGCGTTGGCGCGTGCCACGGAATCCTGGAAGCGGGTGCTCACCTTGCGGAGGCGCCTGCCGAACAGCACTCCGGCGATCATCACCGGTGGGATGATCGCCAGCATCACCAGCGTGAGCTGCGCGTTCAGGTAGACGAGCACGATGCAGGCCCCGATGAGGATCACGGCCTGGTTGATGAGCTCGGCCAGCCCCTGCGAGACGGCCGCCTGTACCGTCGCGACATCGGCCGTAAGGCGCGAGGTGATCTCGCCTGTCTTGCGCGAGTCGAAGAAGGGTACGGGCAGTTCGAGCAGGTGCCCGAACAGTCTCTTGCGCAGGTCGGCGACGACCCCCTCCCCGACGGTGCCCAGCAGGTAGACGCGCAGGAAGTTGAAGCCGGCCTGCACGATGAAGATGGCCACGAGAAGGAGGATGAGGCCGCCGAAGCCGACCCCCTCACCTGCCCCCTGCAGGGCGGTTGCAGAGCGCTCCTCGAACGCCCGGTTGAAAAGCTCCCGGGCGAGCAGGGGCAAGGCGAGGCTCAGCAGCCCCGAAACCGCCACCGCGGCGAGGCCGCCCAGAAACCAGGGGCGAAAACGGCGCGTCAGGGACAGCAGCTGCCGGAAATGACCAGGATCGATGCCGCGCCGGGGGCTCTTCTCCCGCTGCCGGCCCCCGCCTGCGCCGTTCGTCCCGATCTGAGGCTCCTGCTGGACTGCACTTTCACCGGTACTGCTCATCCCGGCCAGTGTACGCCGCGCCTCTGGCGGCAGTCG
Source organism: uncultured Trueperaceae bacterium (assembly GCA_937983275.1). Taxonomy (GTDB): domain Bacteria; phylum Deinococcota; class Deinococci; order Deinococcales; family Trueperaceae; genus CALKAI01. Next base: position 47,726 of record CALKAI010000179.1, read on the forward strand.
TAGTGCTGTGCCCTGTGCACGGCTAGACTCATGGGTAAGGAATCTTCTGGACTCGATCCCGCGGCACTTCACAGGAGCCGCGGCAGGAGGGTGAGCGCGGCATGCCGGAACTCTTGTGGCAACCAACTGAGGAGCGCAGCAGGTCGACGCGGCTCCATGCCTTCATGCAGTGGGCGCAGGGCAGGCTGGGGCGGGAATTCAACGCGTATTCAGACCTGCACGAATGGTCGGTGACCGAGCCCGCGGAGTTCTGGGCGCACTACCTCCGCTTCAGCAGGCTGCCCGTTCGCGGCCAGTGGGAGCGGGTGGTATCGGAGGGGCACATGAGCGGCGTGCGCTGGTTCGAGGGGGCGACCGTGAACTACGCGGAGGCGTTGCTCTTCCCGCAGGACCTGGAGGACCCCGACCAGGTGGCGCTCATAGGCGTCACGGAAGAGGGGGAGGAGGAGCGGCTGACCTACCGGGAGCTGCGCGAGCTGGTGGCCCGCATTCAGGCTGCACTGGCCCGCGAAGGGATAGGCAGCGGCGACAGGGTGGCCGCCTTCGGCGCGAACTCGGCGCATACGGTGGCACTTCTGCTCGCCTGCGCGGGGATGGGCGTGATCTTCTCCAGCTGCTCACCCGACTTCGGACTGGAGGCGGCGGTCGCCCGCTTTGGCCAGGTCGAGCCCAGGCTGCTCTTCGCCACCACCGCCTACCGTTACGGCGGCAAGGAGTTCGACGTGAGCGGCGTGGCGGGCCAGCTTGGCGAGCGGCTGGGCGGCATCCCCGTGGTGCGCTTCCCCGACGGGACGGGCGCCGGGGCGGGGTCGAGCGCCGGCCTTGCCGGGTGGGAGGAGTGGCTGGGGGACGGCGAGGCACAGTTGCGCCTGGAGCCGCTCCCCTTCGACCACCCGCTCTACATCCTCTACTCGTCAGGCACGACGGGAGCACCGAAGGCGATGGTGCACCGGGCAGGCGGAGCGCTGCTGAGCCACCACAAGGAGCACGAACTCCACTGCGACATCCGGGCTGGCGACACGGTCTTCTACTACACGACCTGCGGCTGGATGATGTGGAACTGGATGGTGAGCGCCCTCGCCCGGGCCGCCACCCTGGTGCTTTACGACGGCTCGCCCGTTCATCCCGGCCCGGAGAGGCTGTGGCAGCTCGTCGAGCAGTACGGCGTCACCTTCCTGGGCACGAGCGCGCGCTACCTGCACACCCTTCAGGCGCAGGGTTTCGAGGCGTCGCAGCACGATCTGGGCACCCTCAGGACGATCGCCTCCACCGGTTCACCGCTTTCGCCCGGTGGCTTCCGCTACGTGTACGGGAAGGTGAAGGAGGACGTGCACCTGGCCTCCATCTCCGGCGGCACCGATATCGTCTCGTGCTTCATGCTGGGCGTGCCTACCGAGCCCGTCTACGCTGGCGAGATCCAGGCGGCAGGCCTGGGTGTGGACCTGGCCGCCTTCGACGAGGAGGGCCGCCCGCTGCAGGGGAGGCCGGGGGAGCTGGTGTGTCGCCAGCCGTTGCCCTCGATGCCGCTCCACTTCTGGAACGACGAGGGGGGCGAGCGCTACCGGTCGGCCTACTTCGAGAAGTACCCGGGCGTGTGGCACCACGGTGACCTCATCGAAATTACCCCGACTGGCATCGTCGTGTATGGCCGCTCCGACGCTACCCTCAACCCGGGCGGCGTGCGCA
>CALKAI010000180.1 GCA_937983275.1 uncultured Trueperaceae bacterium
ACCACCGCCGCCGTTGCCCCGTTCACGGCCATGGCGAGCAGGGCGACGACCACGCCGGAGGTGACGTTCTCGAGCGGGGCCGGGTTGAACAGCCGCGCGCCGGCGGTGGACAGTATCAGGCCAGCCGCGACCAGGATGAGGCTGCCCTCGAGGGCGGCGGCGACATACTCGGCCTTGGCGTGGCCGTAGGGGTGCTCGTAGTCGGGTGGGCGCCGCGCCAGGCGCACCGCATACAGCACCGCGAGCGCGGCCACGACGTTGACGACCGATTCGGCAGCGTCGGAGAGGAGCGCCACCGAGCCGGTGAGCAGGTAGGCGGCAGCCTTCATGCCCAGGACGAGCAGTGAGGCTACGAGCGTAAGGAGGGTGGCGCTTTGCGGACTCACTGGGCCCATTGTGCCCCGCTTTCCAGGCCTGGCCCGCGGGGGTGACAACGGGAAAGGGGCAGAGGACAGCGAAAGATGCTGTCCTCTGCCCCTTTGGTATTCGCCGGCTCAGCGCCGGGACTGGCGGTTACTCAGTCGGCGTAGTGCGGCGGGGTGAGCAGGTTGGCGTAGAGGCGGTACACCCCGGGCACGTTGTTGTCGATCTGGGTGTGCAGCACGAGGCTGGTGTAGGTGTAGCGGCCCTCGCCGTACTCGGCGGTGAGGAGGGTGCCCAGGAAGGGTGTTTCCTCTTCAGTGTCGCTCCACTGGGTGTCGGTGATGGAGAAGAGCTCGTCGTACTCCTCGGCCCACTCCTCGGCGAAGTAGAGGCCGCGCTCCTTCACCCAGTTGTCGAAGTCGGGCGTGCCCAGCTCGTTCGGAACGTTCATGAGCGGGTGCTCGGGCATGAGGAACTCGACGGGCGCGTTCGGGTCGGTGACGCGGGCGAGCAGCGAGACGCGGCCCAGTTCGATCTCGTAGGGCGGGGTCTCCTCGGCGTGCCAGTTGTCTACCGGGCGGTGGTACTGGACGAGCAGGTTGCCGCCGCGCTCGACCCACTCCATGAGCCGGCTGTTGGCAGCGGCCAGGTCGGGGCGCAGACGGTAGGCGTAGATGCCCACGACGATGGTGTCGAAGCGGTCGAGGTCACCGGTGGTCAGGTCGTCTTCGCTCAGCAGCTCGACGTCCATACCGGCGCGGCGAAGGCCCTCGTACACGGTGTCGGAGCCACCGTCGACGTAGCCGATGCGCACCTCTTCAGGGAACTCGAGCTCGAGCACCTGGAGGTTGGCGGTGGCGTCCTGTACGAGGTAGGTGCGGCCAATGTGGTCGTAGCCGATCACCTGGATGAACTTGTCGCTCTGCGCGTCGCCTTCGGCACGCACGACGAAGTCGTAGCCGCCGATCTCGACATCCTGGGGCGGGGTGAGCGTGAAGCTGGCGCCGGTGGCGTCACCCTTGCGGGCGAAGGACACCTCTACGTAGCCGGGCTCAACCGTCCAGCCTTCGGGCACATCGACGGTAAGGGCGGTGTCGACCGGGCCGTCAACGTAGTTGGTGGCGGCGACCTCGAGCTGGATGGGCTCGTCGGGCCGCAGCACGTTATGGACGAGGTTGGCGGGCGTCACGCGCAGCGAGACGTCAGGCAGGACCGCCACGATCTCGGTGGGGTCGATGCGCGCGGTGACTTCGGTGCCGTCTACTTCGTAGCTGATGACGCCGTTCAGGCCGGTGTTCGCCCGGAACGGGTGGACGTTGCGGATGTAGGGGTTGTAATCCTCGGCGTCCTCGGGGACGGTCACCAGGAACTGGGCGGTGACGGTCTCGTTGTAGGCGAGGTCGACACCCTCCTGCGCTTCGTTCTCGACCTCTTCGACGGTCCAGCCTTCGGGCGCGGTGAGGTCGATGGTGACGTTCTCGACCGGCACCTCGCCGCCCAGGAAGGCGCTTACGGTGACGGTGGTGCTGCCGCCGCGGGTGAGCTCGGGGTTGTCGGCCACGACGCGGGTGACGAGCGAGAGGGCGGTGCGGCTGGCGTACTGGAGCTCGTCTTCCTTCTTGGCGAGGCGGAAGTCGAGATCAAAGGCCATCTCCTCATCGAGGTCGGCGCCTTCGACTGCGTCGCGGGCAGCACGGACCTCGTTGAGGGCGGTGATGACGGCCTCGTTGACAGCCACGAAGTCGGGGAAGGCGGCGAGCGCTTCGTCGATGGCGGCCTGGGCCCCTTCGAGGTGGCCGGCGAGGGTTTCATCGTCGACCAGTTCGGCGTATTCGCCCAGGTTGTTGGGCATGCCGTCGAAGAGGTCGCCGTCCTCTGCCGCTTCTACGCGGCTGGCGCCGAGGTAGAGGTTGCTCTGGCTGGGGCCTTCATCGGTCCAGCGGCCCATGTCCTGGCTGCGGTGGTAGGCGCGCGACTGCTGGCCCAGCTGCTCGTAGGAGGCGCCGAAGATGGGGTCGTACTCACCGGTGTTGTAGCTGACGCTGGTGGGCAGCTCTTCCTCGGCGAGGCCGCTGCCACGGCCGGCGGGCAGGTAGAACTTTGCCGGAGCGAAGGGGCGCAGGCCCTGCTCGAAGTGCTCTGGGAAGGCCTCCGGATCGGCTGCCAGTTCGTAGGCGATCTCGGCGGCCTGAGCCATCGTGCGGTGGTGGCCGTGCTGGCCGAACACGTTTTGGAAGTTGGTGAAGAGAACGTCCGGGCGGCTCTCGCGTATCGCGCGAACGAGCTTCTCCATGACGATCTCCTGACCGCCCCACTCGTTCAGGGTTTCCTCGACCGACTTGGAGAAGGAGAAGTCGAAGATCGGGTCATCGAAGCTCTCGCTCAGGAAGAAGAGCTCGACGTTGAAGGCCTGGCTGGCCTGCTCCATCTCGCGGGAGCGCAGTACGCCCAGCGCCTGGCGGTACTCGGTACCGATGGAGTTCTGACCGCCCTCACCGCGGTTGGCGGTGACGGTGATGGTACGGACGCCCATGCCGCGCGAGAGGAGCGCCAGCAGTCCGGAGCGTTCGTCGTCAGGGTGAGCACCGACGGTCATGAAGCTGTTGATCGACTTCAGTGGTGTGAGGGCCTCGTAGAGGCTAACTATCCCGCGCTGTTTCTCCTGCTCGACGATGCGGGAATCGGTGAGACTTTGCGCCATCCCGAAATGGATGGGAAGGGCGAGCGCGGTGACCAGCAGGGCCACCAGCGACTTGAGGCGAAAAGACTTGCTCACGGCGTTGAACCTCCACAGTCGGTAAATGCCAGGTACTTTCAGGATGTTGTCTGCTCGGGTTTCTCGGATAGGCCTGCCGGCCTCCACATCACACTTCTGTTTCTTCGATCAACACCCCCTCCTGACTCATCGCGCGGACGCTGTTGCCCCACCGGGGTCAACGTGGGGTTCACGTGAAAACGCGCGGCGTACGCAGGTCGAAGTAGTAAGAATGAATCTTTGTAAACCCCTTGCATAAAGGCTAAGACTAAGGCCCCTCAGAAGGACTGGCTTTGTCACTCCGCGAGTACAAAGCGAACGCGGAAACCAACTGCGGGGTTCGATCGGTCCTGCCTGCCCCTACTTTCGCGGCGTACCCACGGTTGGGGCAGTGCGACACGCACAGACCCCTTCGGATGGGGGAGTTTTCGCCCGTTTGGTGCCGGCGGCTCCCCCACTGTTGGGGGATTTGTACGGATGCGACGCGGAGGCCCGGGAGGGGTCACCGGCATTCTCCCGGGTGAGAAGTGTTGCCTGTCCAGGGATGGGTCAATAGAAAAGTGGCCGGCCCAGCCCCCTTTTAGGGGAGACCAGGCCGGCCACTTGGATTACTGCTGTCTTACATCCGGCGCGCGTGGCGCCGCTGCTGGCTCCCCGGGGGGCAGCCAGCCCGGTGGTTACTGGGCAGCCGGGAACTCGTGATCGGCTACGACGTCGGCGGTCAGCTCGGTGTCGCCGGCCTCCACTCCGTTGTGGGAGAGGATGAGGGCGAGTACGTCGAGGTACTCCTCCTCGCTCAGGACACCAGCCTGACCCAGAGGCATGTTCTCCATGATGTAGGTGTGGAGGTCGTTCAGGCTCTCGCCGCCCCACTTGTTCTGGAAGGCTTCGCCCTTCAGGGCCGGGAAGGCGCCACCCTCGAGCTCGCCACCGTGGCAGGCAGCGCAATGGGCGGCGTACTTTTCGCTGCCCTGCTCGAGCTGCTCGGCAGTGAAGGGGACGTTGCTTCCGCTTGCATCCTGGGCGAACACCAGGGAGAGCGAAAAGACCGAAATCAATAGTGAACTGGAAAGCGCAATGAATCGTTTCACAAATCGCATTTTAGCCGGTGTTTCTGATTCAGCGAGTAGAGCACGATTCAGGCTTCCTTAAGAGTTCAACTGGCCTTCTCAGATTTCAGGGTATGAGGGTGGCAGGCGCGCCTGGCGCCCGCCACCCTCGGCGACCCTGCTTCGGGAACCGCTCTCCGGCCCCGGTTCCCGTTCCGCTACTGGGCCTGATCGCCCTCGCCGCCGCTCACCAGCCGGTAGACCTTGCCGGTGTCACCGGCCGGGCCAGCCATCTCGGTGGTCAGCAGGTAGAGCTCGCCGTGGCCATCCTCTGCGAAAGCGAGCACGAACTCCTCGAGCTGCTGGTCGACGACGAACTCCCACTCGCCCTCTTCGGTGCCGGACGTGCTGGCGACGAAAATCTTGCCGCCGGGTGCCGCGAACGACTGGCTCCAGTCGCCGAACACGTAGTAACCCTGCAGCTCGGGCATGGCCTCACCACGATAGATGTAGCCACCCGTGATCGAGATGCCGCGCTGCTCCACACCCAGGTCCTGATCTTCCGCTACGCCCGGGTGGGCGTACACGAGGACCGGGTACACCAGCTCCTCACCCCTGGGGCCCTCAGAGGGGGGATCGGTAAGAATCTCATCGGGATTTTGCGGATCGAAGGCGAAGCTGCCCTCCATGATGTTCCAGCCCAGGTT
>CALKAI010000181.1 GCA_937983275.1 uncultured Trueperaceae bacterium
AGCGGCCCCCGGTCATGGCACTGGGGGCCGCTTGCTTTGCTGGGCACCTGCTCCGAGATTCGCCACTGCGTCCGGGCCGCTGCCTAGGGTCGGAGGATGGCAGAGTGGGTGGCAGTCATAATGGCCGGCGGCCGGGGCCAGCGCTTCTGGCCCCTGTCCACTGAAGAGCGTCCCAAACAGTTCCTGGACCTCGAGGGCTGCGGCCGCACCCTCCTGCAGGCGACCTTCGACCGGACGGTGGCGGCCGTGGGCGACCGGGGCCGCGTGCTGGTGATGACCGGCGAGCGGCACGCGCCCCTGGTCGCCACGCAGCTGCCGGAGCTGTCGCCGGACAACCTGCTGGTTGAGCCCTGCGGCCGCGACACCGCGCCGGCGGTTGCACTCGCCGCGCTGGAGGTCCGTAACCGCTTCGGCAACGTGGTGATGGGGGTTTTCCCGGCCGACCACCGCATCGTTGACGGCGAAGCATTCAGGCTCAGCTGCTGCGAGGGGGTCGAACTCGCGGCTGTTAGCGGCGGCCTGGTCACCTTCGGGATACGCCCCGCCTATGCCGCGACTGCCTACGGCTACATCCAGCGGGGCTCGACCGTCCTTCACGGCCACCGGGTGGACAGGTTCGTGGAGAAGCCTGACCTGGCGCAGGCGCAATCGATCTGGACGCGGCCGGATTACTCCTGGAACAGCGGCATGCTCCTCGCCCGGGTGGGCGAGCTGCTGAGCGAGATCCGGGTGCACGCGCCCGGCCTGTACGAGCCGCTCGTGGCCGCGCATGAGAGCGGCACGCTGCGCGACGTGTTCCCGAAGCTCACGCCCATCAGCTTCGACTACGCGGTCCTCGAGCACACCCGGCTGGCGCTGATGGTGGAGGCCCGTTTCGACTGGGACGACCTGGGCGACTGGAACGCGCTCGAGCGACTGCTCGAAGCCTCGATCGATGCCGCACCCTCCGCCGGGAACGGCGCCACGAACGTGGTGCTGGGGCAGTTCAGGGGCCGGGACCAGCAGGGCAACATCCTCTACCTGGATGGCGACCAGGACGAGGTGCTCGTCCTGGTAGGAATTCACGACGTGGTGATAGTGCGCCGCGGCGGCACGACCATGCTGGTGAGCAAGGACAGGGTCCAGGACATAAAAACCGTCCTGAGGGACGAGCGGCTGGCCAACCACGTCTAGGCGCCGATGAGGCGCCCGGACGTGGTTGGCAGGGGAGAGCGGAGTTCCTGGCCAGCGGCACCGGGCAAGCCTGGCCCGGTAATGCCGCTAGGCGAAGTAGCGGTAGAGGAGGTTGCCGCCCTCCTCGGTCACCGAGTCGGGCACGGTAGGTCCCGCCAGGAGCTGGGACAGCTCGCCAATGAGCGGGCCCGCCGCGACGTGATGCGCCTGGGGTGCCCCCTTCCGCTCGAGGAAACTGATCTCGCCCTCCAGGTCCGCGTACTTGCGCTTGTAGCGGATAAGCCCCTCCTGGTCCCAGTCGGTGAGCCCCAGGTCGAGCAGCTCGCAACCTGTCTCCCGCGCATACTCGATCGCCGACCACATGAGCAGGTCGTTGGGCCGATGCTCCAGGCCGGGTGCGTAGGAGGCGTTGAACTTGTAGTAGAGGCGGTCCTTCCAGCGCAGCAGCAGCACGCCGCCAATGGTGCGCTCCCCGAAGTGGGCGAGCAGCAGGACGCCCTGGTTCCGGGTCAGGAAGTTTGCGCTGATACTCTCGAAGAAGCGGAACGGCTGAGCGAGCAGCCCATACTTGTACTTGCGCACGGCGAGGTGAAGGTCGTAGAAGGCGCGCACTCCCTGACCGTCGCAAACGCGCGTGACGGTGACGCCCGCCCGCTGCGCCTTGGTGACAGCCCGGCGTGCCGACCCGTCCACACGCTGCCAGGCCTCTTCACCGGTGGGCAGGATGGTTACTCCGTGCCAGCGCGCCCTGCCCGTCTTTTCGAAGCGCTCGTCGTCCACGGGGGCGGTGCTGCGCCGGCAGCGTAACTTCAGCACGGGTGAGAGCCGCAGGAACTCGCTACTGACGGGTTGCCATTGCGAATCGTCTTCCACCAGCGGGTCGCAGTAGTCCGAGAACGGCATGGACACGATTCGCCGGCCCCGCACATCCTCGATGAGGCATACGGACATACCGGCGGCCGGGCGGTCGCCCGCGTCGAGGAGGACTGCGGCCTCCGGCGTGAAGCCGTAGGTGTCCCGCAGGACCCTGTGCCAGGCGGGGGCATGGAAGACGTCGCTGTCGAGCTCGTTCACCAGCTGCTCCCATAGCGGGTCGTTGCAGGTGTCGATACCAGTGCGCAACCTCAGTTTCACGCTCACCCCGTCCCTCACCATTCGCCCTCCTTGATAATGGCGTCGTCCACGTAAATGATCACTTCTGTCGGATCTATGGCGTCCGTATAGTTGTCGATACTCCACTGAATGGAGTCGGTTATTGCCGTCTGTACGTCCTCCAGGTCGAACAGGAGGACCCCGTCCTGCCACAGGGCTATACGGCCGTCTTCATTTACGGACCGACGAGCATAAAGCTCGATGTGTACCCACTCCCCGATGGGAATCCGCATCGACCGGCCGGGCAGCTGGTTGTGGTAGGCAACTTCGTTCAGGGCATCCCACAGGTACAGCCGCATGTGCCCGTCGCGGCGCCCGTGGACGTTGACGACCCAGGTGGGCTCGGGCCGGCCGGACTCGTCTGGCGATTTGAACTGCATGATGTTCCACCAGTTGGCCGAGTGGTAGCTCTTCGGGAAGTAGTACCAGGCAGAGTAGTACGCGCTCTCAGCATCCTCTGCCCATCTGAAAATCCTTGCAGCCTGGCGCATTCCCCCGAAGGCGTCGTAGATCCCCAGGACGAGGGAATGCCTGCCACTGCGCGACGCCACCTCGTGGGTCACATATACGTAACCGGTGCCCGTATTGAAGACCGCCTCGCCCTGGCGCCAGGTCCACTGGGACAGGTCTCCCGTCTCGTGGTCAGCTTCCCAGAGGACCCTTCCAGGCTCGGGCAGGCCTTCGCCCGCCGGGCCGCGCACGTTGCCTTCCCGCTGGCTCGAGGAGAGGCTGCAGGCGGTGATCAGGAGCAGGAGGACACCCACCGCACGCAGCTGCTGGCTGCGGTTCAGGGCCATGCTGGTGCACGTCTCTTTTCGCGCCTGGCGCTGAGCTGCTCGTAGGCGGCGATGAGCGGACCTTCGGAAACTCTCCAATCCAGATGGGCGAGCGCCCGTTCACGTGCGATGCTGCCCATCTGCTCCCGCAATCCGGGATCCTGGGCGAGGCGCAGCAGGCACGCGGCAAACTGCGCCTCGTCGTTGGCGGGGGCGTAGAGTGCGGCATCCTTTGCCGTTTGCCGGTGCTCCGTAAGGTCGAAGGCCACGACCGGTTTACCCAGAGCCATGTATTCGCCGACCTTGATCATCGTGCTGCGGTCGGTGAACTCGTTCCTGGGATCCGGGACTACGCCCACGTGAACGGACCGCAGGTGGCGCAACAGTTCGCTGCGGGACACGTAGCCGGTAAAGGTTACCCTGTCGTCCAGCCTCAGGCTGCGGCATAACTCCATGAGGCTGGGGCGTGCCTCACCCTCACCGACCAGCCAGCAGTGGAAATCGTCGTACTTCCATCTGTTGCGCAGTTCGGCAAGTGAACGCAGCAGGTAGTCGATCCCATCCTGGTTTCCCATCTGTCCCACGTAGCCGAAGAGGACCCCAGCGCGGGAGCGCAGGTCCGGGTCGGGCGGGCCCGGTGAGAACAGCTCAGTGTCGGGACCGTTGCGCACCACCGTCACCCGCTCTGGCGGTACCCTCCCGCGACCCGTGGCGATTGCCCGGTAGGACTCGTTCGTCGCGATTACCAGGTGAGCAACCCGGAAGGTCAATCGTTCGCAAAGCAGCAGGGCCCGCTTTACCAGGCCGCTCGAGCGCCCCGGGAAGCGGGCCTCGTACATCTCGGGCGAAAGGTCGTGGTGATCGAAGACGAACCGCTTGCCCAGTAGCCGGTAAAAGGCTCCCAGCACGAAGTAGATTTCCGGCGGGTTATGGACGTGGAGTATGTCGAAGCCTTCGCGGCGCAGAACGCGGAAGGAGAGGAACGTTGCCCAGAAGAGGGCCCAGCTGTACTCTGCCAGGTATCCCAGCATGCCGCCTCCGGAAGGCCCCGCCGGGTAGCGGTACACGCGAACACCCTGCACCCTCTCCCGGCCATGCTGTTGCCAGGCCCTCGGTGCGACTACCGTCACCTGCCAGCCGGCCCTCACCAGCGATGTTGCCTCGCGCCGCACCCGGGTGTCCTGCGGGTAGGGGTTGTTCTCGAGGAGCATGAGGATGCGTCTACCAGCAGATCCCTTCATACCCACTGCGCACCTCCCCGTCCTTGGCGACCCCGGCGAGATCCACCAGGAGCTGGTCCTCGCGTAACGTCTGCGGAACTCCCGTAAACCTGGGATCGTCCCTGGTTATCACCACCACCTCACTCTGCTCGACCACCTCGGTGATGTCCTCTCTCAGCCGGCAGGCGATATGTGGGGCTTCGCGGTCCAGATACTCCCGGTTGGTGCCGGTGAGCCTGGCCAGCTCTACCGTCTCATCGAATACGGTCACCTCGAAACCCTTGCCAAGGAGTGTCTCGACGAGGATGACGCTGGGACTCTCCCGCAAATCGTCGGTGCCCTGCTTGAAGGAGAGGCCCAGAACGCCCACCCGGGTGCGGCCGCGTGCCTGGACGAGACCTATGCCCTTCTGCAGGTGCCGCTCATTGCTCGGCAGCAACGACTGCAGGAGGGGTAGGTCCAGATCCAGCTCCTTCGCGCGGTAGGCGAGTGCCCGCGTGTCCTTGGGCAGGCAGGAGCCGCCGAAGGCGAAGCCTGGCCGCAGGTAGGCGGGGGAGATGTTCAGCCTGGTGTCCTGGCACAGTGCATCCATGACCTTCACGCCATCGACGCCGTGTGCCTTGGCGATGCTGCCGATCTCATTGGCGAATGCGACCTTCAGTGCGTGAAAGGCGTTGTTGGCGTACTTGAGGATTTCAGCCGAAGGAATGTCGAGAGTGATGAAAGGGGCTTCTACCCTGGAATACAGGCTGCGCACGGCATCGCCGCTGGGCTCGTCCAGTTGTCCCACCACGACCTGTCCCGGTCTCAGGTAGTCACGTATAGCGCTGCCCTCACGCAGGAACTCTGGATTGACGGCCAGACCAAAGTGCACGCCGGCGCGTTTGCCCGAGGCCTCCTCGAGCGCCGGCCGCAGCACCGTTTCGACAGTGCCGGGCAGGACAGTGCTGCGGATGACGACTACGTGGTAGGAGTCCTTCTGTGCCAGCTCCCGGCCAATCTCGCGAACGACGCGTTTCACGTAGGAGAGGTCCAGGCTGCCGTTGCCATTGCTGGGAGTCCCGACGCAAACGAGGCTCAGGTCGGTCGCCGCTATCGCGTTTGCTACGTCGCAGGTGGCGCGCAGGCGGCCCGCGCCGGTGGCTTCGGCGATCAGCTCGTCCAGGCCCGGTTCGAGCACCGGACTTGAACTCCGTGCCAGCTGCTCGACCTTAAGGGAGTTCACGTCGACGCCAACCACCTCATGCCCGTGATGGGCGAGACACGCAGAGGTCACCGTTCCCACGTACCCCAGCCCGAACACGCTTACTCTCATACGACTGCCTCCCCACGGAATTGTGCCGCTGCAGGTTCAGGCAGCGCCGCTTGATTGTCGATGAAGATCTGTTGCCACAGCTCGATGCTTGCGAGGCCCCACAGGGGGATCGAATGGTCCGCAAAGCCTTTGTCGTGCTGGCTCAGCAGGCGCTGGATGTAGCCAGGATCGAACAGTCCCCGCCGCCTGACGGTGTGCGGGTCAAGAAGGTCGTGCAGGAAGGAGCGGGCGTCCTGCCTGAACCAGCGTGCGATAGGCATGGGAAAGCCCTGCTTGGGCCGCTCCAGCACCAGGGAAGGGAGATAGCGGCTGGCGGCCCGCCGCAGGAGATACTTCCTCTCCCGGCCACGAACCTTGAGGTTGCGTGGCAACCGGGCTGCGAACTCGACGAGGCGGTGATCGAGCAGCGGTACCCGCGCTTCGAGCGAGTTGGACATGGTGAGCTTGTCGCCGCGCAGGAGCAGAAAATCGGGCAGCCACAGCTTGTTGTCCACGTAGAGCAGCCTCTGGACTGCGTCGCGGTTGGTGAGGATCTTCAGGTGGTCGCGGAACAGGTCTGCCGCTCCGCCAGGAAGTGTGCGCTCCCGAAGGTCGGGCGACAGAAGCTGCTGAAGCCTGCGGTCGTCGAATAGTGGAAACCAGTTGGCGAAACGGCGGCCTTCATCGCTATGAGACAGGGCGTAGAGTGCAATTTTCTCGCGGCGCAAGCCGGGTAGATGGTCACTGAGCGCAGGAGTAACGCCCCTCAGCAGGGGACCGAACGGCCGGGCCAGTGGGTAGGCTGCCTCGCCAGGATAGCGCGCATAACCGGCGAAAAGCTCGTCGCCACCCTCGCCGGTGAGGACCATTTTTACCTCCCGGGCGGCGAGGCCGCTGAGCAGATGGGTGGCTACGGTGGACTGGTCGGCAATGGGCTGATCCAGGTGGTAGATCACCCGGTGGGCCTCTTCAACGAACTGCCGGGCGCCCATCCGCACCTCCTGGTGCACCGCACCCAGCTCCCTGGCAACCTGTCGGGCGTAACCTAGCTCGTCGGCACCCTCCCCGTCCTCCGTCTCGAATCCGATTGAAAACGTGCGCACGTCGTTCGTCAGGTTGCGCCGCATCAGGGCCACCACCAGACTCGAGTCGAGTCCGCCGCTCAGGAAGGCGCCGAAAGGTACGTCGCTGCCCATCTGCTCGGTTACGGAGTCGTTCAGCAGGGAGTCCAGCTCCTCCAGCGCTTCCGCTTCGGCCCGGTGGCCGGCAGGTCCCACACCATTTCCAAAGGGCAGGTCCCAGTAGCGGTGCGTCTGGATCGTTCCTCGCCGGGCGACCAGGCAGTGCCCGGGCGGCAGCGAGTTGATGCCCCGGAACAGGGTGCGCGGCGCAGGAACGTACTTAAGCCCCAGATAGAGGCCAAGTGCCTCGTGATCCATGGCTGGCCGGATGGCGGGGTGGCACAGCAGTGCCTTGATCTCGGAGGCAAAGATAAGCTCCCCATCCAGCTGGGTCCAGTAGAGCGGCTTCACCCCCAGACGATCGCGTGCGACCAGAAGCCGCTCCTGATGCCGGTCCCACAGAGCGAAGGCGAACATCCCCCGCAGGTGTGCCAGGCAATCGTCCCCATACTCCTCGTACAGATGCACGATTACTTCAGTGTCGCTGCGGCTGGTGAAGCGGTGTCCGGCGGCCTGAAGTTGGTTCCGCAACTGCCTGTGGTTGTAGATTTCGCCGTTGAATACGAGGAGTACCGATCCGTCTTCGTTTGCTACGGGCTGGTCCCCACCCTCGATGTCGATGATCGACAGGCGCCTCATACCGAGTGCGACGCGCCGCTCCACATGACAGCCAGCGTCATCCGGCCCCCTGTGCTCCAGCCTGGCGAGCATCCCGGTCAGGATCGGGCCAGTTTCTCGTTCGCTTCCGTAGACTCCAGCGATCCCGCACATGACTACTCGCCCCCCCTGGGTCTTGAGATGACGGCCGCGCCTGTCCCCGTCGTCACTGCCACCGGCGTCCGGTCGCCCACCGCGTTTCCCGCGGGTACCGCTGCCTGCCCGGCTGCCGCCTCTTCGAGTGCAGCAAGTGTCGCCGCAGCATTGCGGAGTGAGAACTCCCGTTCGGCAATTCCTCTGTTCCGCAGGCCAAGTTGCCGCCGCTTGCTCGGTGCCTCCTGCAGGTAGTTGATAGCAGCAGCTAACGCAAACTCGTCGTTTTCCGGAACGAGCACTTCGGAGAGGACTTCCGGAATCCCGGCGTGCCTGGTCGTGATGACCGGCTTGCCCGCGGCCATCGCCTCGGCAATGGCCGTCGGAAACCCTTCCTGTATGCCTGACGAGTCGGTGCGGCAGGGAAGACAAAAGGCGTCGCAGCGGTCGTACAGCGCACTCAATGCTGCACCCTTCAGGGCGCCGAAGAAGGCGACCTGGTCCGCGACCCCGAACTCACGTGCGAGCTCCGGGACATCCACGGGCAGTTCGGGTCCGGGCCCGCCCACGATCCATGCTTCGACCCCTGGGCCGGCGTGCCGCAGGGCACGAAGCAGGGTTTCGTGGCCCTTACGCTCTGCGAAGAATGCGACTGTCAACAGCGCGAACCGCTTGCGGGGTCTTAGCCCATCCGTGTCAACGGCGATCCGGACGACATCCACCCGGTCCCCCGGAGCCTTGAAGCGCTCCACCAGGAGTTTCCGGTTGTGTTCGGTCACAGTCAGAATCCGCTGGGCGGCAGCCAACGCCTCCTGGAACAGCCCTGGATTGGGATTTGCGTAGAGCTCGTAGGCGTGAATCTTCACCACCAGCGGCAGGCCGGTGAGCAGTTTCAGGTAGTAGGCGATGAACAGTTTTCTGTCCCCGAAGGTGGCGTAGAGGACGTCCGAACCGGCTGCCTCTCTCAGGTTCCCGGCCGCCAGTACCAGCTCGGCCAGAGTTCCCGTGTGCAGGGCCTTGAGGAGCAGGGCCATACTTGCTTTCGGCCTGGTCGCCAGGGTGCGGATGAAACCACCAAGCAGCCGGAAACCGGGGGTACGAAGGAGACGCCAGGAATCCAGCGCGGGGTAGAGTCCGGGGCCTGTCTTGGTGGGAAGCAGGGTTATGTCTGCCCTGCTCCTTTCCATCTCCCGCAACTCCTGATGGACGAAAGGCTCGACGCCTCGCTTCAGTGAAGCGACTACCAGGAGTTTGAGAGGCTCTGGGACCGCCATGTTTCACCGCCCTTCGTCCGGACGCTGCCGGCTTCCCCTTGCGTCTGCAGGAGGTGCAGCAGGATCATGGCCAGGTAGCGTGGGTAGGAGCGGTTGTCGCGCAGCAGGCCGTAATCGTTGCGTGAGTAGTGGAAGCCACCGCTGGGCAGCTGCGAATCGAGCACGTGCGCCATTGCCCGCTGGCCCGCCTGGGTAGCAGGCCCGACCTGCAGCTCATCGCCCAGTCCCAGTGCCGCACCGAGAGCAGCCGCATGGTAGAGAACGTGGCGCTTGTCATCGTCACAGGCATATGTCGCTTCGCCCCGTGGACTTACGCCCTTCATGAGGAAGGGCAGAATGCGCGCCGCTATCGAACAGGCCCGGTGATCTCCTGTGTCACGGGCATAGCTGGCCAGATCCAGGCAAATGAACGCGTTGTACTGGAAGCATTGGAAGTGGGTCATCACCCTGCCTGGGCTGGTGCCGGGCAGCGCGTAGGGTAGTTCGCCACTTGGGAGTTGGGCGCGCTCCAGAAAGGCCACCAGCGCTTCTGCCGGTTCCAGGTAGCTGTGGTCGCCAGTCGCAGCTGCAAGAGTCGCCAGGAATCGCAGGTAGAACGCGGTGTTGTTCGGAATCCGGGCCCCGCCCTCGCGGGCGAAGTAGTTGACCGCCAGCGTGCCGTCAACCCGCTGGAAGCCGATTTCACGAGTGACGAAGTCGTGCCAGGCCAGGGCCGATCGCAGGAACGGCTCGGTACCGGTGTAGCGGTACGACTGGACCAGTCCCAGCGCTGCCCAGGTACCCTCGGCAGTAGCGACCCTGCCTCGCCACTCGGGATTCGGATAGGCCCACCAGCCTCCGGACTCCTGCCTGGCTATCGTCCGCCGGGCAGCCTGGCTGGCCAGGCTGCGATACATTTCGTTGCCCGTCATTTCGTAGAGCCGCCAGTTGGCGAGCATCCAGTAGCCCTGCCCCTGCATGTAGACGAGATCGTCGCTCCAGTTGAAGCTGTCCAGGTAGCTCTTGACGAAGCGGCCTATGCGGTAGTTGAGACGGATACCGGGATCGGGTCCGCGCAGCAGGCCGCCCTTCAGATGGGTCCGTACGAGGTAGTTGTGCAGCCGGAGTGCCGCTAAGGCTGTCGCATCCGCGCCCCCCTGGCCGGCGGCGTTCATCCGTTCCATCCGAAAGTCCCCTCCCGTTGGACCGCGTCCGGTGCGAGGACGGAGTGGTAGGCGCGAGCGGTTAGCCGGGCCACCGCTGTCGGCGAGTTCCTGGTGGTTATTCGTTTTCGTCCCGCCTTGCCCATCGCGCGTCGCAACTGAGGATCCTGAAGCAACCTGATCACGGCATTTGCCAGCGCCTCGCTGTCCCGCGGCGGTACGACGTATCCCTCGGTGCCATCCTCCACCGACTCGGCCAGGCTGCCTGCGGATGTCACCACTACAGGCTTGGCGTGAGCCTGAGCGACCGGAACCACGCCGCTCTGGGAAGCGTCTATGTAGGGCAGCACCACAACGCTCGCCGCACGGAAGAGCTCGTCGCGCCTGTCGTCGGGGACATACTCGTTATGGACTATGAATGCCTCCGGGTCCTTCATCAGACGCCGGTAACGCGAGAAGTCCTCCCCTTCGCCTGCAATGACAATGCGCGCCTCCGGGACCGCTCTGCTTATTGCCGGCTGGGCCTGAATCAGATAATCGAGTCCCTTGTAGGGCCATATGCGACCAAAGAAGAGTACGGTTGGCGTGCTCTCCGGCGGCGCGGGATCGTCCCGGCCAGCGGCGGCTTCACCGATCATCACGTGGGGCACCACACTTACGACCGAGGGGGGCACGTTCAGCCGCTCCTGAACTTCGAGCGATTGCTGTTCTCCGTGGACGATCAGGTGGCGTGCCTGCCGGAACGCCAGGTCGTATACGCCCTGCCATGTCTTTTGCCCCTCGCGATCGCCCACATGATGCCGGGGGTCGTGGACTGTCACGACCAGCGGCACGGACCGTAGCCGGGGAAGCGCGAACAGGTTGAACCACATGTGGCCCTGCTGGAGATGCAGCAGGTCGGGCGAAAAGGCCCGGATGGCCCTGCAGAGCCTGTTGCTTGCGCCCAGCTGCTGGATAGGGGAGCGCAGCCGGGGCTTCTCGAAGGTGAACAGCTCAACACGAGGATTCAGCAGGGACATGTAGGGGCTGGCCAGGTGGCCGGGCAGGCACAGCAGGACGTCGGCGAAAACCGCCAGGGCCGATGCGATTCGCACGCAATACTCCCCGAAGTCGTACGACACGAAGGCTATCCGCATTCTTGGAAGACCGGACGTCGGGGGGCGTGGAGCTTCCACCAGCGGCCGGGTCATCGCTCCACCGCCTGGCCAGGCAGCGGTGCCTGGCGCGTTTCCTGGCGATTCACCTTCACGCTTACCGTCGGGGTTGCAAGGACTCCTGAGTGTATGAGCCACTCCCGGACGAGCAGCAGACCTTCCTCTACTGTCACCCGAGGTTCCCACTCCAGCAGTTCGCCTGCGAGTGCGGCCGGGTAACGCGCGCGTCGCGAGTAGAGACTTTCCAGCTCCTCGCGGCCGGCGCGGTTGTTCAGGCCCTCCTTCGCGCCCCGCAGGCTGCGCCTCACAAGGGGGGAACGCTTGGCCAGCTCCTGCAGGGGTGCCTTCAACTGACCCGCCACGTAGATTGCCGGCTTCCGTGCAAGACTTGTCAGCGCCGCTTCGAGGCGAACTGCCGCGCCGCTTCTGGGCTGGGCAGTACGGGCTCCTATGGCACTGGCGAACAACTCGAAGTACTCGTTCCAGGTGATGTCGTCGGGCCCCGTGATGTTGAAGGTCCTGCCGGCGGCCGCCGGCGTATGGAGTGACAGGTGTATCGCCCGCACCAGATCGGTGACATAGACCAGGTTGCAGTAACCATTGCCCAGTTCACCGAAGGAGCCCCAGCTTCCCGAAAGCAGACGGCGGGCCATATCCTCGGTCCAGGCGCCGCCGTACGGTCCGTAGACGATGGACGGACGCAGGACCACAATCTCAAGCTTGTCGCTGTACTCACGGCATATCGATTCCGCTGCTGCTTTGGCGTCCGCGTACGGATTGCCGCCCGCCACCTCTGCAGATTCATCGATCACTCCGGCCGTGTGCGCGCCATAGACCTCGGCACTGCTCAGAAATATGACTCTGCGCACGCCGGCGTTGCTGGCCGCTTCAAGTACGTTTCGCGTCCCGGTAATGATTACCTTCGCGTCGCCAACGGCGCAATGCACCACATGGTCGACTCCGGCAACTGCCTTTGCCAGCGACCCCGGATCGAGCACGTCACACGAGACGATCTCGAATGGAAAACGGGCAACCCGTGCTGCATTCGACCAGTTACGCACCCCGGCGCGAACCGTTGCCCCCCCAAGGTGCAGCTGCTCGCTTACCCAGCCGCCAATGAAACCGCTTGCCCCTGTAACCAGGGTCGGTGTTCCGTTCACGCCGGCACCTCCAGTCCCGCGTACCACGGGTGCTCGAACGGAACCATCCGGTCGTAACACTCATCGATGAGTTCAAGCGACGGCAGCACAGTGGCGGCGCCGACAAGCGGGTCTTCTTCCCGGCGTATCACGCCGACAAAGTTCGTCAGCAGCGGCAGCGCGAAGTCGCTATATTCGAGTTCACGTGAGGGGAGGCGCAGGGATGCCGGGCGCTGACCGTCCAGTTCGAGGTGGATGGCGCCCCACTCCTCCGTACCTGCATGAATGGTTCCCCGTTCACCCACGATCCTGAAACAGTTGTCGAGGTTGCTCAACCAGCTACATTCGACTCGTACAGAGACGCCAGCCGCTTCCAGCTCGAGCATTGTGTGACCCTCAACACCTCCGTAGGAATCGGCGTAAGAGCCGTGTACAGCAGGCTTAGTTCCCAGCCACCAGCACACCAGGTCCAGGATGTGCGCGCCGCGATCTGCAAGCACGCCTCTCCTGGCATCCCTGCTGAAGTAGAAACCTGAGGCCGAGGGCCACTGGAATCTGAACCCCTCGCGATAGTGCAGCTCCAGCAGTTCGCCCAGCACGCCCTGCCGCAGCAGGTGATGCGTCGCCTGAGAAGCAGGGAACAGCCGGCGCGTGTTGTTCACGCAAACCGGCGTTTGAGAACTTCTGGACAGTTCCAGAAGCTCCCCGGCCTCCTGCGCACTCGAAGCCAATGGCTTTTCGCACAGGATCGGCACGCCAGCCTGCAGGAAGTCGCGGCCAATGCTCAGGTGGTATTCGGGCGGTGCTGTAATTATTGCTCCGTCGACCTTGTTTGCGACCCTGCGGTAGTCGGTCTCGACACTGCCTCCCCCGAAAGAGTGCAGAAGCTGTCGTGCCCTTTCAGGCTCAGGGTCGACGAAGACGGGTTCGAGCGTTATGCCGTTGCGGCGGTGTAGCTTCCTCAGGGCAGGCAGGTGGAAGGTACCGGCGATGGCGCCGCAGCCTACGATTGCGATTCGCAGGGGAGCATCTGCAGTCCCCATGTCGGTAACTGCGTTGGTCATTGTGCCCCCTCCTTTCCGGAGTGAAATGCCCTTTGAGTTGTCCTGCCAACGGCCCCGGCTCCCGCCCGGAGCTGGGCTGGTGTAACCAGTCCGAGAGCGAGGAGCAGGAGCGCGTAGGCAAGCGTGGTGAGGAGGAGGCGTAGCGTCAGGGGCAGGATGTTTAGCCCCTGCAGCAAAGCAAATGTGAGCACTCCTGCTGCCAGGGAGCGCATGACTTGCTGGGCAACCTGGGCACGCATGCCGGGTCCGAACAGTTGAATCGCATAACCTGCGGCTGCAACGGCACTGGCCGCCAGAAGCGCGCCTGCCGTCCCTGCCTCGCCCCAGGCCCGCGTAAACAGCCATAGCAGAGGGACGTAAACAAGCAAAGAGAGCAGCGACGCACGCAACGAAGCAAGTTGCCGCCCCTGGGCGAACAGTGCGAAGCTGAGGAAAGGATTCACCAGCCGGAACGCTGCAACCCCCAGCAGAATCGCCAGCACAGGTGCGGCTGCCAGATACTCCTGCCCGTAGAGGAGGGAAATCAGTTGCGGTGAGACGTGGGCCCCCAGAACCACGGCAGGTATCGCCAGGAGTACGAGTACGCTGAAGGTCTGTCGGGTCACCTGAAGGTAACGTTCCGGTGCGCTGTAGTAAAGCCTGGTCAGGAACGGATAAATGGCGCGTACGAAGCTGACTCCCACTACCCACACGGCATTTATCAACCGGTAGGCGGCCGAGTAGATGCCGACTGCCGTTTCCCCGAGAAGGACCGAGAGCAGCACGATGTCGAGACTCCAGAACAGATCGGTCGTCCAGTTTTCTACGGCGAATGTTCGCCACTTCAGAAGCAGGGACCGCGTAGTTTTTGCATGAAAGTGGGGTCTTACCCTGCCGAGATGACGTCTGATGAGGAGAATGCCGTGCAGCAGCATGAGGGTCCGGGTCAGCAACAGAACGGCAAGGAGTGCGGCCACGCCGTAACCGGCCAGTAGAGCCAGGACGCTTAGTCCTGTGCGGAGGGTTGTTTCCGTGAGGGTGATGGTCGCGACAAGGCTGCCGCGTTCGAACGCAACAAATACTGATTCGAGCAGCAGCGACAGGCTCGCTGGTACGAGAGCCATCCCGACAATTAGTGTCAGCGCTCTGGTCTGACCCGAATAGTCGAGCAGTACGGCAAGCCCGTAAAGAACTGCCCCTCCGGTGAGCGCAAGCGGGACGGCAACCGCAGCCGCGCTGCTGATCAGTTTGCGAGCCTGGCCCGGCCGCGCGGCTATCTCACGAACCAGCACTGTGGTCAACGCGCTGGCCGCCAGACTCACGAACAGCTCGAAGTACCCTTTGAGCAGCGAGAACTGCCCCAGACCGGCCGCGCCCAGGAAGCGCGCGGCGAACACGAAAAAGCCAAAGGTGAGCATCATCATCCAGCTCTTCGAACCGAAGAGCCAAATCGTGTTGCGGGCAACGCGGACGGCGCCACTCATTGCTGGGCCGTTTCCGCGTCGGTAGCGGGTCGTCTCGCCAGTACTATGTTGAGCGCCACAACCGTCCACAACAGCTGGGTTTCTGGCCGGGCATGGAACATGTCGACAGCCATGTGCGGCACCTGGGCCAGGATGGCCAGGCCAAAGGCGAGGCCCAGCGAGCCCAGAAGCCGGCCTCGATTGGCGGCTGCACTGAAGCCCGCAGCTATTCCTGTTACCTGCAGCGCAACGAAGCCTATGAGAGCGAGCACTCCACTCTCGGCCCAGATGAGCAGGAACTTGTTGTGGATGGTGTAAAGCCACTCCTGGCTGTAGCGCGGACCTGCGTGCTCGGGGAGGACAGCTGCGAAGTTATTCGCACCGACTCCCAGCAGCGGCTGCCTGGCGATGATTTCGCCGGCCAGTTGGTAGTGAACCGGGCGCACGCTCGACGATCCCGCGTCCCCGGTTGACAGGCGGGTATCCATGGCGAGAGCGAAGAGAGGCAGGCAAAGGACCCCCAGCACCAGACCGGCAGTCGGCAACCAGGTCGGCAGCAGTGCGCGCCTTCTACCGACCGCGATGAAGAGGAGGAGCGACAGGCCAAGCGTGAGCCAGCCTCCGCGCGACAGTGTCACCAGCATCGCCAGGGCTCCTGCCGTTGCCGCTGCCCAACCCAATTGCCGCCAGCGCTTACCCCGGCTGGTGACAGCCAGGGCGAGTGCCGGCGCAATCAGGAGGCCCAGATAGCCTGCGGCCGAGATGGGCGAGCCCAGCGTTCCCCCTGCCCGCCAGATCAGGCCGGTCTGGTAGCTCGGATCGACCGCTGTTGAGATGACCCCCAGGTCGAAAGTGCTGCGGGTGAACCCTGATTGCAGGATGAGCAGGCTCTGCAGGAGCAGCCCGCCAAAGAGGACCAGCAGCACAAAGCGTATTTCGGCCCTACTGTCGACACGACTGACGATGTACAGGAAGAGCAGGTAGAGCTGGAAAAGGAGCCATATTTCCATAAGGGCCAGCTGCGGTTGCGCTGCATTCAGCAGGGACAGGGCACAGCCGGCAAGAATGAGGGCGGGAGCCCACGTCTCCTTGAAGCGGGGGCGCGGGATGACGCCAGGGGAACCGAGTGCTTCGTATATCCACAGCAGGTAAAGGCCTGCCAGGGCGAAGGTGGTGACGGAGACGTTGTAGCCGCCCAGAGTGCCCAACTGCGCGAGCTCCTCCCGGTAGGCCAGGTGAACGTCGATCTGAAATGGAATGTCGATCAGGATAGCGGCGAGAAGGAAGCGACGCGTCCCGATCAGCAGTGCTGCGGGAAGCAGGGTCACAAGTGCCGCCGCAGCCAGCCACATCGGGCCGTAACGCACAGCGAGCACGATGCCCGCTCCCGCCAACACTCCGAGAGCGGCGAAAGTAGCTGAAGCCACGGCTGGTGGGATTGCCGGAGGGGCGAACCAGTCATCAGGGCGTGGATAACGTAGCGACTTTGCGGAAGTCCGGGCCATCAGTCTCCCAGGTCCGCACTTTTCGCCGCAGCGGCATGGCCGTACTCACGCATGCGATTGTTGTGGAAGGCGGTCAGTTCATGCGCTACCCTCAGGCAACTATCTCTGTCGAGTTCCGGATATAGGGGTAAGGAGAGAATTTCCCCGGCGGCTTTTTCTGTCACCGGGAAGTCTCCAGGGGCGTAGCCCAGAGTGCGGTAGGCCGGCTGGAGGTGAATGGGTATCGGGTAATGGATACCCGTGCTGATCCCGCGGCCCGCGAGCCAGTCCTGCAGGGCGTTCCTTTGCCGGCTGCGAACTACGTACAGGTGAAAGACAGAGTTGGCGGTGGCACTTTCATCGGGAAGCTCGAGGGGAAGTGGCGCGAGCGCCTGATTGTAGAGCGCGGCAAGTGTACGGCGCCGATCGTTCCACTTGTCAAGGTGGCGTAGCTTCACACGCAGGATCCCTGCCTGCAGCGTGTCCAGACGCCGGTTGAACCCTATGCTCAGGTGCTCGTATTTGACCTTCGAACCGTAGTTCCTCAACAGTCTTGCGGCTTGTGCGACCTCGTCGTTGTTGGTGACCAGGATTCCGCCGTCGCCGTAAGCGCCCAGATTCTTGGCGGGGTAGAAGCTGAAGGCGGCGGCGTCCCCGAATGAGCCCACCCGCTGGCCGGCCAGCCACGCGCCGTGAGCCTGACATGCGTCCTCGATCAGCAGCAGGCCGTGCCTGTCGCAAAGGCTCCGTAACTCCAGCATCGGGGCTGGGTTGCCGTACAGGTGCACGGGGAGCACCGCACGGGTGCGATCTGTGATGTGGCGTTCGACCGTGGCCCTCGTGAGATTCAGGGTGGTCGGGTCGACGTCGACCAGGACAGGCGTGGCGCCTAGCTCGGTTATGGGCAGTACGGATGCGATGAAGGTGTTGGCCGGGACGATCACCTCGTCACCCGGACCAATCCCCAGTGCCCGCAGGGAGAGGTCGATTGCGGAAGTACCGGAATCCACCCCAACGGCGTGTCGTACACCGCAGTAGGCAGCAAATTCCTCTTCGAACAGTTGGACATCTTCGCCAAGGATGTAGTCACCGCGTTTAATGACCGCGGCCATGGCTCCTTCTATCTCATTCGCCAGGCTTCGGTGCTGTGCGCCCAGGTCGACGAGGGGGATATGTGCGGACACCGGCTCCTGGTGGATGGAGATATCGACCCCAGGGTCGGCAACGGGTACCTTCTCGCCGCCGGCGCGCAGCGAGCGGCCTATCGCCTCAAGCGTGAGCACAACTGCCGTGCCTGCTTCGGCAGAGGTCAGCGGGCGGGCGCCTTCCCGGATGCAGTCGAGGAAGTGCATGCTCTGCAGCAGGAGCGGTTCGCCCTTATCCGGTTCCGGATACTCGACTGCGCCCGTACCGAAGGTCAGTGAGCCGTTCTGACGGGATGATTCGTCTGGGCGTGCGGTTACACCTGTCCTTACGACCTCCACCGTGTTGGTCGTCGCAGTATCGTTGAAGGCAGCACGACCTTCGCTGCCGACAAGGACGATCTTCCTGGTTTTTTCAGGATCGGCCCAGGAAACGTGGATATGAGCTACCGTTCCGTCCGGATAGCCCATGGCGACGAAAGCTACGTCCTCCCGGTCCGCTCTCAGGAAGCTTCCGCCGGTAGCGCTGACCCATGAGGGTGTGCTGTCCAGGAGATAGTTGAAGATGCTGATGTCGTGGGGAGCCAGATCCCATACTGCGGACACGTCATTGCGGATGGGACCCAGGTTGCTCCTCTGGGCATAAAGGTAGTGGAGTTTTCCCACTGAACCTGATTCGAGGAGGGTGCGCAGCAGTTTGACTCCAGGATTGAAGATGAACGTGTGCCCGACCATGAGCGTAAGGCCAAGCTGACCGGCCAGCCGACCAAGCTCCCGACAGTCGCCGCTGTCCAGGGCGAGCGGTTTCTCGACGAGAACGTGCTTTCCCGCAAGAAGTGCCTGCCGGGCTATCGCATGGTGGCTCCTGGCTTCGGTGGCAATCACCACCGCGTCCACGTCCTCCCGGGCCAGAAGCCTATTCAGGTCGGACTCTATATCCAGCCCCGGGTACCGCTGGGCGAGCTCGTTTCGGCGTGTGGCATTGGCCTCGCACACGGCGCGAAGCTCGCTGCCCTCCAGGCTGCTGAAGATCCGCGTGTAGTGGACGCCCCAGTAGCCGCAGCCGATGACAGCGATCTTCAGGTTGGTAATGGCGTTCCTGCCGGTTGACTGGGTGTATTGCGTAGCGTTCATTTGGCCCCCCGCATTGAGATCACGGCTGGAATGGTGCGGCACAGCAGTTTCAGGTCGAGGAGGAGTGAGCGGTGCCGTACATACGTGATGTCCAGTTGCACGGATTCGTCGAACGTGCAGCGGCCGCGACCCTCCACCTGCCACAGGCCGGTAATTCCTGGTAGTGCATGCAGTCGCTCCCACTGCCACCTCTCGTACTGTCGTGCCTCGTAGAGGGGAATGGGGCGCGGTCCCACGAGGCTCATTTCGCCAAGCAGGACGTTCAGAAGCTGCGGCAGTTCATCCAGGCTGGTGCGGCGCAGGATGTGGCCAACACGGGTAATGCGGGGATCGTCACTGAGCTTTGATGGAGCCAGAGGATCGTTACTGACGCGGCGTCCTGCGGCGTACCTCCGAATGGCGCGCCGATGCGGCTCGGATGTCGCGTTCGCCCACATTGTCCGCAGCTTCAGGACCTTGAACGTGGTTGGTAGCCAAAGCAGTTCCCGACCAACCCGGTAGGGTCGTGCACCCAGCCGCTCCTGCCTGAAGAAGACCGGACCCGGTGAGTCGAGTCGGATGAGTAGGGCGCAAATGATCAGGAGTGGGGAGGTAAGCAGGAGCGCTCCGGCGCTCAGGATCACGTCCAGGGTCCGCTTCGCATAGAACCCGCCTGCACTGTGGCTTGCCCTGTTGGCAAATGTGCGGGATTCAATACGCCTGACAGGAGGGTTCATGAGCGGCCCGTGCGGGCGGCCAGAACTTCGACCCGGGGTGTCCGACTGGTTGCAAACTCGGGGGCCCTGGGGTGCAGGTGGTGAGTGAGCAGTATGGCCGAAAGCGGAGCTCCAGCCGCGGCGAGCCTTCGGCGCAGTGACGAAAGCTCCTGCCGCGTGTGCTGGCCGGGCCGTGCAACAAAGATCCTCAGATCGCTGGCGGCAGCGACTGCGAGAGCATCCGGGCAGGTGACACCCGATGGGGTGTCTACGATTACGTAGCTGGCTTCACGGGCAACAGACTGCAGGACCAGGCGCAACGTGTCAACGCTGGCCAGGGCCCCTCGCTTGCCGAGAGGAGGTCCGGCGGTAACGAGCCGCAGCTGCGGTACCCGGGTCTTGCGTACAACCTCCCGGGCCGGGAGCTCGCCGCGAAGAAGCGTGGAGAGGCCGGTCTCGTTGGAGATCCCGAACAGGGTGTGCAGCCCGGGCGAGTTGAAGTCACCGTCTACCAGAACCACTTCTCTGCCGCTGTGGGCGAGGCTGTAGGCGAGTCGGGCGGCGAAGGAGGTTCTCTGCCTGGCCGGCATGCTGCCCGCTACGTTGATAACGGTGGCGTCGTTCAGGTCTGTCAGGGCTTGTACCTGAATGGCCAGTGTCTTTATGGCAGAGTCGAGCGCACCATTGCGGCTTCGCCGCTGCCCGTCGCTCTCGAGTACCGGTACCTTCAGGAGTTTCTCGAACTCCTGGGCGCGATGGAGTCGCCCGTCGATGTTCTCGGCTGCAAACGCTGCCAGCGAACCCACCAGCAGGCCAAGAAGCAGGGCGCCGCCCAGAACCAGGTACAGCGGAAGGTCGGCGCCGGTTGGTGTACTGGCGGCCTGAGCCAGCGACGGGACCGGGGTGCCCTGGGTAGCCAGGCCGGCAGCACCGGCCTGTTGCGCCAATACTGCGGGAAAGCCGTTGGCCAATGCCGCTGCATGGACCGGGTCCGGCGAATAGGCCCGTATCTCCAGGAGTTCCGTGTTTGGTATTACTTCGAGGCTAACGCCGACAGGGCCGGCGGCGGGTGCAGGGAAGAAATCGAGAACCTGCTCCTGGAAGGCGTCGGTTCTGGCCAGTTGCAGGTAGGTGTTCATGAGCCGGTCGGCGTAGTCGATATCGAACTCACGCCAGTCTTCGGAGCCGGTTACGACGGTGCCCAGGCGCAGCAGGGCGACGGCGGTGAACCGCTCAGGCAGGTAGTAGTACAGTGCGCCTGCCGCACCCACTGCACACAGGGCGACAAGCGCAATCACACCCCAGCGTCGGCGTAGTACTGCCGCCATTTCGCGCATCTCCACGATGCCCCTCCCATTTACCCAGTCAGGTGATTTGTTGTTCTTCGCCAGATGCTGGCGCCCGGGCCTGCTAAACAGACGTTATTCGGAGCGTGGCCAGGAATTTCACAAGGCCACCGATCTCACTGATGTCTCAGACGCCTTGGGGTTAATGGCTTGGGGAAGCCGAGAGGCTCCCATGGAGGCTGTGAAGTCTGTTCCCTAATTTGGGCGCCTGGGACAGACGGAGCCAGTGGCGCAACCGGCCAGCGTAGTACTTCGTCCCCGCACTCCTCCGTCAACAAACGCT
The DNA here is from genome assembly GCA_937983275.1 of uncultured Trueperaceae bacterium. Lineage (GTDB taxonomy): Bacteria > Deinococcota > Deinococci > Deinococcales > Trueperaceae > CALKAI01. The sequence goes on from CALKAI010000181.1 coordinate 20,846, forward strand.
GATCACGTGGTTGCTTGCTGGCATCCAGCGGCCTGCCTCTGGCGATTTCAGTCACCAGAGGAGGAGGAGAAGTAATGTCAGGTTTCAGAAAGGACCTCGCTCAGAGGTCACCGCGTTTCCGCTCTACCCTGTGGCTGCTCGCCGTGGGTTTGATGGTCATCCTCGCAGCCTGCGGTCAGCAGAGCCAGCCTGAGGTTGCCACCGTACTCGTAAGCGAGCAGCAGGACATGAGCGATGCTCGCTCAATTGAAGGCCAGACCCTGTCCGGCGACGTGTTCCTGTCCATCGCTGAAGAGGATGAAGTCGAAGAGGCAGCCTTCTACCTTGGCGATCCCGAGTCTGGCGACGCAGTTCTGCTGGCCGATACTGAAGAGTTCCAGCAGAGCGCACTGCGCGGCCGCGGGCATAGCTTCAACACCAGGACGCTTCCCAACGGTCGTCACCTCCTTACCGTGATCATCAAGATCTTCGGTGGCGAGCACCGCCTGTCGTACTGGTTCGACGTCTTCAACCCGGACAACGCCGACGACGTCGAGGAGCCGGGCGATAACGACTCCGGTCGTGGCGACGATGATGACGGTCGCAACGATGGCGGCGGCCAGGACGATGGCGGTCGCGATGACGGCGGTCAGGATGACGGCGGTCGCAACGACGATGGCGGTCAGGACGACGGTGGTCGCGGTGACGACGATGGTAGCCGCGATGATGACGGTGGTCACGATGGTGGCGACGATGGGGACCAGGGCCAGCCCGGTTCTGACCGTCCTTCTCCCGCACCCAATGACGTGATCTGGTTCGCCGACCACGAGGACGGCAGCCTGGGTCAGTGGTCTTCCGGTAGCTGCGGTGGCCAGTTCAACAGTGGTGGCGGCCGCTCCAGCGTGACTGATCGGGTCTCCCGTACCGGTGATTACGCTGCGCAGGCAACCATTGCAAACGTCAATGGCGACCAGGGCGTGCGCCTCTTCCGCTGGTGTGAAAGCCAGAGGAACGACGAGCTCTACTACAGCACCTGGTACTACATCCCCCAGCAGTTCAACACCGTTGCCGGCTGGTGGAACATCTTCCAGTTCAAGTCCAAGACCCCCAACACCAACGACCCGTTCTTCATCCTGAACGTCGGTAACCGCTCCAATGGCGGCATGCACTTCTACCTCTACGACTGGCAGCGCGAGCGCTCCTACACCCAGAACGCCATGGACATCCCCGTCGGTCGCTGGTTCCACGTAGAGGTCTACTACAAGAGTGCCGGCGATAACAGCGGTGCAATCACCGTGTGGCAGGACGGCGTGGAGATCTTCGACGTGCAGAACGTGCAGACCCGCTACCCCAATGGGGACACGCAGTGGGCCCTCACCAACTACACCTCCAGGATCTCGCCCGACCCCGCGACCATCTACCTGGACGACGCTGCCATCAGCCGTTCGCGCCTTGGCCCCGAGGTCTACGCCTTCAGGTAAGGTCCTGGCAACGTCTGAAAGCTGAGCTCCTGCGGGAGTCTCCGCAAAGCTCCAAAGACTGAATAAAGCTCTCAAGCGAGGCGGGCGGGTGTGCAATTCCGGCACACTCGCCCGCCTCCATTTCTTCAGTTCTTGCCCGTCAGCGTGCGACTGCCCTGTGCACCTCGGGCTGTAAGGTGAATTCGACCGGGGGAAGGAGGGCCGAGAACGCCTCGACCGTCCGCAGCAGCCCCTCCTCCAGGAGCACCTCGGGTTGCCAGCCGAGGAGTTGGGTGGCGAGGGAGATGTCGGGTTTTCTCTGCCTGGGATCATCGCTGGGCAGGGGGCACATACGCAGCTCGGCCGGGCCGCCCACCAGCTGGACGATCTGCATTGCCAGGTCGCGAACCGTGACCTCGCTGGGGTTGCCCAGGTTGATGGGGCCGGTCACTTCGTCGGGCGACTCCATCAGCGCGATCAGGCCCCGGATCAGGTCATCGACGTAGCAGAATGCCCGTGTCTGGCTGCCGTCGCCGTAGACCGTGATCGGCTCGCCAGCGAGCGCCTGCACTATGAAGTT
>CALKAI010000182.1 GCA_937983275.1 uncultured Trueperaceae bacterium
GCCTAGAGCGGGTTTGCCGCCAGCTAGAAGAGGATGAAGTGCTTCATGGCTGTTCTCCGAAGGTGAGCAGTATCTTGCCGATGTTCCGGTTCTGCTCCATGTACTCGTGGGCCTCCTGCGCCCGGGTTATCGGGAAGACCGTGTCCACGACGGGCCCAATGCGGCCGGCGTCGAGATCGTCACCGAACCGGGCGAGGAAGCGTTCCTTGAGGTCGACCTTCTCTGCCAGTGGCCGCGCCCGCAGGGTGGCGCCGTTCAGCTGGATGCGTTTGCCCATGAGCAGCCGCAGGTCGAGTTCAACCTTCGAGCCGCTCAGGGTTGACAGTACGACCATTCGCCCCCGGTAGGCGAGCACGTGCAGGTTGCGGTCGAAGTAATCCTCGCCCACGAAGTCGACGACGCCGTCCACACCCCGGCCCCCGGTGAACTCGAGGGCTTTACCGGCGAAGTCCTCCTCGCGGTAGTTGACCGCCAGGTCGGCTCCCAGTTCGCGGCACGCCTCCAGCTTGCGCTCGCTGCCGGCGGTGACGATCACGGTGAGGCCAGCGCGTTTCGCCATCTGGATTGCGGCCGTCCCGACGCCGCTGGCACCCGCGTGCAGGAGCAGGGTCTCCCCCGCCTGCATCCTCAGGTCGTCAAACAGGGCAGAGAACGCCGTCAGGAACACCTCCGGCACTCCCGCCGCCCGGGTCAGCTCCAGCGACCTGGGTTTGGGCATGAACATCGCGGCGGGCAGGCTTACCAACTCCGCATAGCCGCCGCCACCCAGCAGCGCGTAACCCTCGTCACCCACCTGCACGTCCGTCACGTCTGGCGCCACCGCCACGACCGTACCGGCCACCTCCAGACCCAGAATCTGGGACTCTCCGTCGGGGACGGGGTAGTTGCCCTTGCGCTGGAAGAGATCGGCCCTGTTGAGCGCCGTTGCTGTCGAGCGCAGCAGCACCTCACCGGCCCGCAGCTGCGGGTCTGGCACCTCCTGCCACTCCAGCTCACCGTCGGCGCCTATAACGATTGCCTTCATCGGTCCCCGGCCTCGCCCCGGTCCCCGGGCGGCTGGCCCTCCTCCTCATCGAAACCGCTGGCCAACTCGTTCAGAACCTTCTCGTTGCGCTGCTGCTCCTTCTCACGCTGGCGTCGCAGGGCTTGCACGTCCTGCGCGTCAATGCGCACGTCAGGACCGCCGCCCACCGCCAGGCCGGCCTCCGCGAGCAGCCCGAGCAGCTGCGCTCCCGACACGCCGAGTACCTCGCCGGCCTGCTCGAGCGTCAGCTGGCGGCTGCCGCTCTCCTTCTGTGCCTTTTTCCGCTTCATCCCTTCAATCTACGCTGCTATCGTGTTGGCGGCTCCTGATTCGGGCACCAGGCTGCTACATTTTACCCCGGTAAAATTGACGCCTGCCATTTCACCCGGGTAATATTCGGCTATGAGTAACGAGCGAACTTACACCAGTTTCAGCGGTGATCGGCAGGTTGCAAGCGGGAAGCTCGAAGAGATGCTTACGCAGTCCATTCAGGCTATGCAGGGACCTGAAGCGCAAAATCTCGTAATCATTGACGACACAACCGGCCGGCAGGTTGATTTCGACTTTCGCGGCACAATTGAAGAGGTTTTGCGACGCAACATACCCGAAAAGCCGAGCCGCAAACCGGGAAGACCAAGGCTGGGTGTCGTCTCGCGGGAGATCTCGCTCCTGCCCCGGCATTGGGAGTGGCTGGCCGAGCAACGCGGGGGTGCCTCGGCTACCCTGCGCCGGCTGGTTGATGAAGCGCGGCGCACCGAGACGGCCACAGATCGCGCAAGGAGGGCGGCGGCGATAACGGGCCGGGCCATGACGATCCTCGCGGGCGACAGGGAGAATTACGAAGAAGCGTACAGGGCATTGGATGCAGGCGACCGGGAGCGATTCGAGACGCTGACCGCGACGTGGCCATCAGAGCTTCGCGGGTACCTGATGAGCCTGGCTCAAGAGGCATTTAGTCCGCAATGAGAGGGGCGCCAGCTCATCTCCTGAGCGGGCGCCCCTGGTTTGAAAGGGTTGTTACTGCTGCTCGGCGGTTTCGCTCTCCTGCTCACCGAGCTGCCGGGGCAGGAAGGCGTTCAGCAGGACGCCGACCACGGCGGCCAGGCCAATCCCGCCCAGGTTGAACTCGCCGATCTCGATGAACATGCCGCCAACGCCGAACACGAGGACGACGGCCGCGATGATCATGTTGCGGGTGCCTGTGACGTCGATGGTCGCCTTGGCGAGGGTGCTGATCCCGACCACTACGATCCCGCCGAAGAGGATGACCAGCAGGCCACCCATGACCGGCGCGGGGATCGTCTGCAGGATCGCGCCCAGCTTGCCGACGAAGGCCAGCACGATCGCGGAGACGGCGGCTATCGTCATGACGGCCGGGTTGAACGCGCGGGTGAGCGCAACCGCACCGGTGACCTCGGAGTAGGTGGTGTTGGGCGGCCCGCCCAGCATCGAGGCGATGAAGGTCGCCAGACCGTCGCCGAACATGGTGCGGTGCACGCCGGGCTCCTTCAGGTAATCCTTGCCGGTCACGCTGCGGATCGCGATCACGTCACCGAAGTGCTCGATGGCAGGGGCAAGGGCGACCGGCAGCATGAACAGGATTGCCGGCAGGTGGAATTGGGGCATGGTGAAGCTGGGGAGCGCGAACCAGGCTGCCTCGCGCACCGGCGTCCAGTCGACGAAGCCGAACGGGATCGCCGCCAGGTAGCCCGCGGCCACGCCGATCATGATGGGAACGATGCGCACCATCCCTTTGCCAAGCAGCGCGGCGGCGGCTGTGCCCGCCAGGGCGATGAAGGCGACTACCATCGCGCGCCAGTCGTAAGCGGCGGCGCCGCTGCCGACGACCATGTCGATCGCAACCGGAGCCAGGGAGAGGCCAATGACCATGATCACCGGGCCGGTGACTATCGGCGGAAGTAGGCGGTGCAGGAACTGCACCCCCTGGGTTCTCACCAACGCGGACAGCACCAGGTAGAGCACACCCGCGGCAACCAGTCCGGAGAGTGCGGCGGGCAGGCCCCACTGGGCTACCGCCACCTGGATGGGTGCAATGAATGCGAACGACGAGGCGAGAAACACGGGCACCTTGCCCTTGGTTACGATCTGGAAGACCAGCGTGCCGATGCCGGCGGTGAAGAGCGCTACGGCCGGGTCGAGGCCGGTGAGAATAGGCACCAGCACCAGCGAACCGAAGGCAACGAACAGCATCTGGATGCCAACCGGGATGAGCCGGGGCGAGAAGCCGTACTCGGTCTGGTGCAGCGTGGGCCTGTCGGGCGTTGCGGCTACGCTAGTCGTGGTCGTGCGGGGAACGTCCATCAGAAATCCTCCTCATTCGCCTGGAGGACGCGCTCCGAGCAGCCACAAAAAACGAGCCGCCGCGAAAGAGTTCGCAGGCAGCCACACCAGTACGGCATTTTTTGAGACTTGAGTTCACGTTTCCTCCTTTTCGGCCTCACGGGACCGGTTTAAAGGCTCCAAGGATAGTAGCCCCTGGCTGGGGCAAATGCAACCCGGCAAGTGACCTGAGGGCGGTTCGCTGCGGCCCGGGACGTTGACTTTCCGCCCGCGGAATGTAGAATTCTCTCCACTGCAGGGG
>CALKAI010000183.1 GCA_937983275.1 uncultured Trueperaceae bacterium
ACTGCATGACGCTTCATATTGGGCTCCTTTTCTTGAGAGAGCTCAGGCTTGACAGCGGTATCGGGTGCTGTCAATTGTAGTACAGGCTAACTTACAAAGTTCTTACACTTTCTAGCCTGTTGTGAGCGCTGGCAGGTTGGGCTGGCTATGGCTCATGGCGCGCCTGACAGACACCACGCCACAACCCGGGGGCCAAGCTCGGGGGAAGTATAACAACTCCTGGTAGGCCCTTGTCTTCACCCTTTTGGGGGAGGTTGTGACAACGGTACACGGGTTAGCGCTGCCGTTGCGGGTCGAGCATGTCCCGCAGCGCATCGCCCAGCAGGCTCCAGCCCAGTACGGTACCGACGATGGCGAGGCCGGGAATGAGCGTTGGCCAGATGCTCATGGCCATGAAGCTTTGCGCCTCCCGCAGCATGGCGCCCCAGCTGGGCACATCGGGCGGCGTGCCCAGACCCAGGAAACTCAGTGCGGCCTCGGCCAGAATCGCGATTGCCAGACTCAGGCTCGCCTGGACGAGCACCGGGGAGAGCGCGAGGGGTGCGACGTGGCGCAGGAGGAGGCGGCTGTTGCGGGCGCCGAGTGCTCTGCCTGCTTCTATGAAGTCCCGCTCCTTGATGCTCAGCACCGACGAGCGCGTGAGCCGCGCGAAGACGGGAACGGTCGCCAGGCCAATCGCGACCATTGCGGTGACCGTGCCGGGTTCGAAGATCGCGGCGAAAAGGATGGCCATGAGGATTGGCGGGAACGCGTAGAGGACATCCACGAGGCGCATCACGATCTCGTCGAAGACGCCGCCCAGATAACCGCTCAAGGCGCCGATAATCGAGCCCAGTCCGCAAGCAATTCCGACGGCGACGAGGCCAACGAGCAGCGTCGAGCGGGCCCCTACCAGGAGCCTGCTCAGGAGGTCCCGGCCAAACTGATCCGTTCCCAGAAGGTGCTGCGGATTCGGACCCACGAGTCGGGCCGAGAAGTCCATCACGTTCGGATCAGCCGGCAGCCACACGAACGAGACCAGGGCAGCAAGCACGACGGAACCCACCAGCAGCGCCCCCAGGAGCAGGTTGAGGGGAAGCCTGCCGGCCCTCACGAGTAGCGGATCCTCGGGTCGAGAACGGCATAGAAGACGTCAACGATGAAGTTGAGCAGGATTATCGCGGCAGCGTAGAGAACCACCTGGGCCTGCAGGAGCGGGAAGTCGCGGGCGCCGATCGCGGTGAGGGCCAGCCGACCCAATCCAGGCAGAGAAAACACCTGCTCCACCACTATCGCCCCCACCAGCACCTGGGCGAGACTCAGGCCAATGACGGTGATGATCGTGACCATGGCATTGCGCAGTGCGTGGCGTACGACGACGCGACCGCGACCGGCGCCCTTGGCGGTGGCGGTCCGCACGTAATCCTGACGCAGCACGTCGAGCAGTGACGCCCGCGTCATGCGCGTGAGCACCGCCGCCTGACCGAGTCCCAGCGCGAGTGCCGGCAGCAACAGGCTACGCACTGCCCCCGCGAAGTCTCGCCCCCAGGGGGTAAAGCCGCCGGCTGGCAGGACCTGCAGTTCGACGCTGAAGAAGAGGATCAGGAGGAGCCCCAGCCAGAAGGAGGGGATGGCGGCGCCGACCTGGGCCGCCGAGATGATAAGTGGATCGAGCCAGCTCCCCTGCCGCAATGCCGCGAATGTCCCCAGGGGCAAGGCGATGAGGCAGGCGATCAGCATCGCTCCCAGCGTCAGGGGAATGGAGACCTGGAGGGTGCCGGCAATCAGCTCACCGACCGGCCGGCGGTAGTTGATGGAGGTGCCGAAATCACCCGTCAGGGCAGCACCCAGCCAGCTTGCGAAGCGCTGCAGTGGTGGCAGGTCGAGACCCAGCTGCTGGCGCAGGGCGCCCAGGGCCTCCGGGCTTGCGTTTAGCCCCAGGATTACCACAGCCGGATCGCCCGGGATCGCCAGCAGGGCGATGAACACCAGGAGCGCGGCCAGGAGGATACTGAGCAGAGCGGTGATGAACCTGCGAATCAGGTAGGGAAACATAGGAGGTGCAGTCAAGATAAGCGCATAGGGGGCGCCTGTCTAACGAGTGGCGCGGGGAACCCTGCGGGCCCCGCGCCACGGCGTCGTCTCGTCAGCTACTCTGCGAAGTAGGCCTCGGTCATGTCGATTGCCACTGTGGGCTGGTCCTCCCAGAAGCCGTACAGCTCCTGCTTGGCGGCGACGAGGTAGGCGGGATTGAACACCCAGACGGCCACCGCGTCATCGGCGATGATCTGGGCGATCTCGCGGTAGCGGTCCATGGCCTCCTCCTGGCTGCCGGCTTCCTCTGCCTCCTGCAGGAGCTCGCGCACCCGCTCGTTGTCGTAGTGGTAGTAGTACTCCGGATTCCCGTAGACGTTGATGTCGCGCGGTTCGGAGTGGCCAATGATGGTGAGGTCGTAGTCGCCGCCGGTGAAGATGCGCTCCAGCCAGGTGCCCCACTCGACGACGCTCAGTTCGACGTCGATCCCCACTTCACTGAGCTGCTGAGCTATCACCTGCCCCGAGGTCCGTTCGATGTTGTACGGCTCCGGCAGGGCGAAGGAGAGCGTGAGCCCGTCACCGTAGCCCGCCTCCTCGAGCAGTTCCCGGGCGCGCTGCGGGTCGTACGGGTAGGGTTCGGTGTCGATCCAGTACGGCTCGGCCGGGGTGGCGTGGGTGCCGATGATGGCCCCGAAACCGAAGTTCGCGCCCTCGACTATCGCGCTCTTGTCGATGGCGTGGGTGATGGCCTGGCGCACGCGCAGGTCGTCCAACGGCTCCCGGGTGTTGTTCATCGCCATCGTGATCTCGGTGGTGTTGGCGCCCTCGGTGACCTTGAGGTTCGGATTGGCCTGCGCCTGGATTGCACTCTCCGGGCTAAGCGCAACACCGATCATGTCGATGTCCCCCGCCTGGAGCGCGGCGAAACGGGCGTTCTGGTCACCCATGATGCGGAAGGTGACGGCATCGAGGTAAGGCACGCCGTCCCGGTAATAGTCGTCGAAGCGTTCCAGCCGAACCTCACTCCCCGGTATCCACTCGACGAAGCGGAAAGGTCCCGTACCGACGGGATCGCTGCGCTGCGACTCCACCGTGCCTGCCGGGTAGATGATCGAGTCGGGCCGGGCGAGGTTGTAGAGGAGCGTGGACGAGGGCCGGGACAGCCTGAAAATTACCCGGTTGCCCTCCCCTGTTACGCTTTCGATCGCCTCATAATACTCGGGGTGGGTGTGGCCGGACTCCGGGTCCGTGGCGCGCTCGAACTTGGCGACCACATCATCCACGGTCAGTTCACTGCCGTCGTGGAAGAGCACACCGTCCTGCAGCTCGAAGCTCCACTCGAGGCCGTCGTCCGACACCTCCCAGGATGCCGCCAGGGCGGGCACGATCTCGCCGTTCCTGTCGACGCGAACGAGACCTTCGAAGACGTTGTGGTACATCACCCGGGCGATCTCTTGCGAGGTGGAGACGGTGGGGTCCCAGCCGGGCGGTTCAGCGGCTATGGCAACGATCGCCTCACCACCGGGGGATGGCTCAGGAGCCTGCGCCAGGCTGGCTTGGCTCATCATCATGAGTGCGGCGAAGAGTAGGAACTTTCGAGCCATTTGGACCTCCTCGATCCTCGTTTGTTGAACGAATATAAGTCTACCTCGTAGTTATTGCAGCCGCGGGGCGTAGGTTGCGGCAGCTAGCCGGCGAGGTAACGCACGGCCGCCGCTGCATAGAGCCGGGCGCTTTCGTACAGTTCGTCCACCCGCACGTACTCGTCGCGCTGGTGCGGTATGTGCCTGTCACCCGGCCCGACGGTCACTATCGGGACATTGGCCCATGCATGGAGGAAGGTCCCGTCCGTGGCGCCGGGCACCCCGCCGAACGGTGCGGGACGACCCAGCGCAAACTCGTATGCCTCCTGCAGCGCTTCGACGAGCGGATCGCTGGCAGGCGTCTCGGTCCAGGGGCGCTCCTCGATGACGTCAAGCCTGGCGGTCAGGTCCTCCTGAGTCCGACTCGCTTCATTCGCGAGCTCCCGCAATTTAGCGATGAGCTGCTCATGCTCCTGGCCGGGCACGGTGCGGATGTCAAGGGCGACATATGCGGTGGCCGGCATCACGTTGAGCTGCTGTACGCCCTCCCGCGGCGCGCGGATGATGGTTGGCGTGAACCAGGGCCAGCCCAGATACCGGTGCTCGCCCAGTTGTGCCTGCTGTTCACGTTCGAACTCGCCGACCGCCGTGATGAATTGGGCCAGGGCGGGAATCGGGTTCACGCCGGCGTAGGGCATGGCCCCGTGCGACATGAGTCCTTCGAAGGTGACGCCCACGCGTATCGCGCCCTTCTGGTGGAGGCACAGCTCGTTCTCCTCGGGCTCGCAAACGATCGCGCCGTCAACCTCCTGCGCCCAGCCCGAGCGGATGAAGTGCTTGATGCCCGCCATCATCCCCTCCTCGTCGACGACGATGCCCAGCCGTATGCGCCCGGGAAGGTCCGGATTGGTGTTCTTGACGGCCACGGCAGCGGTTATGGCGGCAGCGACGCCGCCCTTCATGTCGGCGCTGCCGCGACCGTAGAGCTTCCCCTCCTCTATCCGGGCCTCGAACGGCGGCACGCTCCACAGGGCCCTGTCGCCCTCAGTCACCACGTCCGTGTGCCCTTCGAACATCAGAGTGCGGTGACGGGTAGCGTCGAAGGTCCTGCCTGCCCAGTCGGCAATCACGTTTGGCCGGCCCGGTTCCACCTCCTGCACCGTCACCTCGAAGCCCTGACGGCGCAGGTACTCGGCGACGAAGTGAGCTGCCCTGGCCTCGTTCCCCTCGGGGTTGCCCGGCTCCACCACACTGCGAATGCGCACCAGTTTCTGCGTCAGCTCAATCAGCTCGGTCCGGTTCACGGCTTGCACAGCGAGCTGCAGGCGGCTCTTAAGGCTGTGGCCGGTCATGACCGGCCCCTGCAAGTGATCGCTCCAGCGCTCATGTCGAGCCCTTTCCCTCGCTGAAAAGGTCACGGTAGGAGCGGTAGCCGTAGGCCGTCTGGGCGTACAGGACGCCTCTCATGACCGCACGCGCGAAGACGTCGGCGGCGGCCGCCCCTAGGCGGGCCAGCTGTGAAGGCCCGGACACCTCGACCTCGCCGGTCGAAAGGGCGAACACCGTATCCCCGTCGAACAGGGTGTGGCTGGGGCGCACCGCCCGGGCGAGTCCGTCCTGCGCCGCCCTTGCTACCCGCCGGCACTGGGCCTTGTCGAGCCGTGCGTTCGAAGCAATCACGCCGATCGTCGTGTTGCGGCCGGCAAGCGAGGCGTCATCAGGGAACAGGTCCGAGTAGTCGCTTGGCCCCACAGTGGCCTCACTCCGCAGTCCTGGCAGCTCGAAGTCGCTGTCCTCGGGCACCAGCAGGTCCCGGGCGTAGAGCTGGCCCGTGAGCGGGTCGAAGGCCCTCCCGGCCGGATTCACTATCGCGATGGCGCCAAGCACGATCCCGCCGGGGAGGAGGATGCTGGCGCTGCCCACCCCGCCCTTGAATCCGGCTGCGGTCGCACCCGTTCCGGCGCCCACGTTGCCCATCTGCGGGGCGCTGCCGTCGGCGGCCCGGGCCGCCTGGTATCCCTCCATTGCGCCGGGGCGCACCTGCGAGTCGCCGGCGTCGAGATCGAAGATGACCGCTCCGGGAACTATAGGTACGACCCTGCCCTCCCCTACCGGCTGCCCCCGGCGGTTCTCCTCGAGGTAGCGGGCTACTCCGCCTGCGGCATCCAGCCCGAAGGCGCTGCCGCCTGCCAGCGTGACGCCCTGAATCTGCTGGACCAGGTTCTCCGGTTCCAGCACGTCAGTCTCGCGGGTGCCTGGGGCTGCCCCCGAGACATCCACGCCGGCCACGGCGCCTCCCGGGACGAGCACCACGGTCACGCCGCTGCCGCCGGCCATCGTCTCCTGCCCGACGAGCACGCCGGGCACGTCGACGATCGAGTTCATTCGGCCGGGCCGCATCATGTAAGGGGCGGAGAAAACCGCCCGTCCACCGCAGTCCAGCCCCCGTCGACCAGCAGCAGCGAGCCGGTGACGAAGGAGGAGGCGTCGCTGGCGAGGTAGACGATGGCTCCCGCCAGCTCCCGGGGCGTCGACCAGCGGCCCAGTGCGCTCTTCCGCGCGTAGGCTTCGTACCACTCCCGGTTCTGCTTGATCGGGGCCGTCAGTGGCGTCTCGACGACGCCAGGAGCGACGGCATTGGCGCGCACGCCTTGTGGACCAAGCTCGGCGGCCAGCGCCCGGATCATCTGCAGGGTGCCCGCCTTCGTGGCCGCGTAGACACCCTGACCCGGTTCGACCACCTGCGAGCGAATGGATGAAAGCGCGATGATGCTGCCTGAGCCCTGCCGGGCCATTCGGCTGCCGGCCGCAGTGATCGCGAAGAAGGTGCCCTTCAGGTTGAGTTCCAGCACCCGGTCGAACTCCTCCTCGCTGTAATCGAGCAGCGGTTTGCGCACGTTCACCGCAGGAGTGCAGACGAGCACGTCCACCCGCTCCAGCCCGCCCAGCAGCTCGTCGACAGACGCCCGGTCCGTCAGGTCCACGCTGGCTGCCCGGGTCTGAGCGCCTGCAGCTGCCAGCGATTCAGCGAGCTCACCGGCGGCTGGACCGGGCAGGTCGGCAATGGTTACTGATGCACCATGCGCAGCCAGCCCCTTTACGGCTGCGGCGCCGATGCCCGAGGCTCCGCCGATCACCACGGCACTCTTTCCATGCAAATCGAACAGCTGCCGGTACTCGTCAAGTTCACCCATGCATAGAGTTTAGCTGGAGCCACATTCCTCTCACTACTCTGCCCGGGCGATTGCCCAGCGGAAGTCGGCAGGTGCCCCCGCCCGCCCCCTCCATGTCGTCTGGGTTGCCTGTTTTCTGTTTGTGGGGGGTAGTATTTGTGTTCCGGC
>CALKAI010000184.1 GCA_937983275.1 uncultured Trueperaceae bacterium
TGCGGGCCTCTGCCTCCGTTACAGGAAACTCGAGCTGGTCGCCTTCGTCGGGGTAGCCCAGATGAGCCATCAACGTGGTCCAGCGCCTGACCTCCTGCTCGTGCGCGGGGTAGGGGAAGAAGCTGTCGGCGGCAGGTGTCCACGCGCCGGGCAGGTGGAAGCCCGCCGTTTGGGGCGCATTCAGAAGTGCGGCGAAGGGGTTGCTGCTGTGGCCGCTGCCGTGCATCTGCAGGATCAGGTCGAAGTGCCCGCTGTGCTCGCTGATGAAGCTGGCGAGGCGCAGAGGTTCGAGCGGCGCCTCGGGGATCCCCGGGTAGCCGGGGAAGGGCAGCAGTTCGTCTATGAGGTCGGGGAAGCGCTCCAGCAGCCAGCCGGCTGAGGGCAGGCCCAGGAGCGTAATCCGCGCCTGCGGGTGGGCGGCGCGCAGCGAGCGCAGAGCGGGTATGACGCACAGCATGTCGCCCAGTCCGGCCAGCGCCCGGAAGACGGCGATTCGCCTGGGGCTACTGCCTGCCCGGGGTTGCCCTGATGGTGAAGTAGAAGGTTGCTCCTGCATCCTCCTGCGATTGTGCCCAAATCTGGCCGTTGTGACGGTGAACGACGCGCTGTACCGTGGCCAGTCCTATGCCCTGGCCATCGAACTCGCCGGCAGAGTGCAACCGCTGGAACGGCACGAACAGCCTGTCTGCATACTTCGGATCGAAACCGGCGCCGTTGTCGCGCACGAAGATGGACTGTTCGCCGCTCTCCGGGTCGTGCGCCGAGCCCACGTCGATGCGCGCCTCCTCCCGCTGCCTCGTGAACTTCCAGGCGTTCTCCAGGAGGTTCGCCATCACCACCCTGAGCAGCCGGCCGTCCCCCACCGCTTTGAGGCCGTCCGCGACGGTGGCCACCAGCTGGCGCTCCGGCTCCTCCTGCTGGAGGTTGGCAAGCAGCTCGTTCGCCATGGCGCTGAGGTCGACCTCCTCGAGGTGCAGTTCGCCGCGGGTGAGCCGGGACATGCGCAGCAGGGCTTCGATCATGTCGCTCATCCGGGTGGCGCCGTTGCGGATCCTGCCCAGGTAGTGGCGGGCGCCCTCGTCGAGCTGTGGACCGTAATCCTCCTCCATCGCCTGGCTGAAGCCGTCGATGGCGCGCAGCGGCGCCCGCAGGTCGTGGGAGACGCTGTAGTTGAAGGCATCCAGCTCCTGGTTGAGGGCGGTCAGCTCGGCGGTTCTCTCGGCCACCCGCGTTTCCAGGGAGGTGTTGAGGGCCTGGAGCTTCTGCTCCACCTCCTTGCGTTCGCTGATGTCTTCCACGACGCAAACGTAGTAGAGCGCGTCACCGCCGTCGCTCCTGGCGGTCGACACCGTCAGGTGGCCCCACACAGGTGTGCCGTCACGGCGCAGATAGCGCTTGTCGATGTCGTAGGTGTCGCGCACGCCGCTGGCGACATCGGTCATGAGCTTCCACTCGCGCTCGAAATCGTCCGGATGGGTCAGGTCCTGCACGGTCTTGCCGACCAGCTCCTCCCGGTCGTAACCCAGGATTTCACAGAAGCGGTCGTTGACATCGAGCCAGCTGCCGTCGAGCGCCATGCGGGCCATCCCGACCGCGGCGTTGAAGAAGGTACCCCGGTACTTGCGCTCGCTCTCCTGGAGCGACTGTTGGGTGAGGAGCTCGTCGGTGGCGTCGCGCGCGTAGACGAAGAACCCCTTCGCCTCCCCGCCGTCCATGAGCGGGATGTAGCTGGTCCGGAAGTTTCGCAGCTCCCCGGTAAGCAGGGGATACCAGGCCGAGAATACCTCTGCCTCACCCCCAAGCGCCCTCGCAATCCGATCACGCACGTTCTCGAAACTCTTGGGCCCGATCACGTTTTCGACCGTGTCTCCCACGAGCTCCTCACGGGGACGCCGGAACGTCAGCTCGAACATGCGGTTGACGAAGCGATAACGCAGGTCGGTGTCAACGAACGCGACGTTGATGGGCGCCAGGTCGAGTGCGGCTGTGGTGATGTCGAGATCCATCTGCTTGCGCGCCATTGCCTACTCCGAACTTGGATTGCTGCCCCGTCCCCGCAGGGTCAGGTTCCCCTGCCTGCGCACTATATTCAGTGATTCGCACGCCAAAGAGTGTGCATGTCATGAGTCCAATGAGCCGAAACCCGGTCGCCCATTGTCTGTGACCGCGTTTCCGGCCCCGTGGCGGCTAATCCTGGCCCTCCTGTTCGTGGTCCTGGTTCTCGCTCTCCTCGTCGCGATCGACACCTATATCGCCAGGGAGGTCGAGGAGGTCGTCTAGTTAGACTGTGAGTCCAATACTCGCGGCACGGGCGTGTGCCGGAAGGCTGGAGCGAGAGTGAGAACCGAGCGGGAGAAGATGCTGGCGGGGGAGCCGTACGATCCCATGGACCCGGAGCTGGTCCGGGCGCGAACGCGCGCCAGGGACCTGTGTCAGGACCTCAATGCCACCCGGGAATCCGACGGGGTCGAGCGAAGACGAATACTTTCGGAGCTGCTCGGAAGGGGCGGAGAACACGTCTGGCTGCAACCCCCCTTCCACTGTGACTACGGCTCGAACATCCACCTGGGCGAGAAGGTCTTCTTCAACTTCAACTGCGTCATCCTCGACGTCTGTGAAGTACGGATTGGCGACCACTGCTTCTTTGGCCCGGCTGTCCAGCTCTACACGGCGACCCACCCGATGGATGCCCTGCTGCGGCGTGAGCAGGAGTCCGGCAAGCCGATCGAGATCGGTTCGGATGTCTGGGTGGGCGGCGGGGCGATAATTTGCCCCGGCGTGAGGATCGGT
This sequence comes from uncultured Trueperaceae bacterium, assembly GCA_937983275.1. Lineage (GTDB taxonomy): Bacteria > Deinococcota > Deinococci > Deinococcales > Trueperaceae > CALKAI01. The sequence goes on from CALKAI010000184.1 coordinate 2,791, forward strand.
TCCCGCACCGTCATCGGGGCCGGCAGTGTGGTAACCCGGGACATCCCCGAAGACGTCTTCGCCGCAGGCAACCCCTGCCGGGTGATCAGGCGCATACCGGCGGAAGGTGAGCGCCCTGAGGGGTAGGCCGCGCCACCCCTGGGCTTGCACCCGCCACATATACTTACTTGACGGAAGTAACATGATTTTTTATAGTGCCAGCAGTCGCGCCTGCATTGTGGCGACTGCCGGCGACAGCGCGGCAGGAGGAGTTTCGAATACGTGAGTGAACAGTATGAAGGCCTGAGTGCCATGATTTGCGATGTTGAAACGGGCGTATGCGGGCCGGCGGCCGATGCTGCCGAGAGCCAGGCGCAGCCCATCCAGGTCCTGCAGCCGGCAAAGAAGGTCGACGTCTACTACGTTACCGACCCCATATGCTCCCACTGCTGGGCGATCGAGCCGGTACTGCGCCGCTTCGGGCACGAGTACGGGCGACATGTCAATGTGAAGACGGTCATGGGCGGCCTCCTGCCCGGCTGGGACGGCTTCGCCGACCGGGCGAACGGAATCGGCAAGGCTGCCGACGTCGCCGGGCACTGGCGCGAGGTCGGCGAGGCGTCGCGAATGCCCATCGACGGATCCGTCTGGGTGCGCGATCCGCTCTCCTCCTCGTTCCCGCCCTCCAAGGTTTTCCTGGTCCTCCAGGAGCAGGACGCGGAGCTTGCCGGGCGGTTCCTGCGCAAGGCACGCGAGGCGGTTTTCGCCTTCGACCGCAACATCGCGGACCGCGAAGTCCTGACCGAGCTGGTGAATGACCTGGGCCTGAACGGTGAGGCGGTTGTAGAGGAGGCCCTGTCAGAGCGTGGTGAGGAGCTCCTGAACCGCGACATTGCTTTCGCCCGCGAACTGGGCGTGCGGGGCTTTCCCACGCTGGTCTTCGTCGATGATGATGGCCGCGGGGAGCGGGTCGTGGGCATGCGGCCGCTGCAGCAGTACGCCGACACCCTACAGCGTGTCATGGGCGAGGACGCCACTGTCCGTACCCGGGCGCTGCTGCCGCTGGATGAGCTGCTGGCGAGCGAGGGCCGCCTGTTCGCCAAGGAGATCGAAACCTACTATGGAATCGAGCCCGGGGCGGCAGAGGAGTACGTGGCACAGCATCTGGGCAGCCAGGCTTACAGGAGCAGGGAGATTCTCGGCGAAACCCTGTTCGAAGCGGCTTAGAACAGCTTCACAAGGAAATTCCGGAAATCTTTCCGGAGTCAGGGCCGGCGATGCGAATGCGCGCCGGCCCTTCCCCTGCAGAGGATGTCCGCACCGTTCGATGCGAGCAGGCATGCCGAGCTGAAGTCAAGCGTAGCCTCGGTGCTCGAGCGGTTGATGCGTTAGGCCGGTGCGGACCTCGCTGCTACTCCTGGCTAACCTCGCGCCGCCGCGCACCCCGGAGGAACCGGAGCAGCACGGGAACCAGCAGCAGGAACACCATCAGCGGCAGGACGAAATCGGGAATGTGCTCCGCGACGCTCGAAGCCCACGCCTGAAGCTGGAACTGGGCCTCGACGCCCATGATTCCGCCCAGGTTGGCCGTGCCCTCGGTGGTGATGAACAGGACACCTATGGCGATGAACACCAGGCCCGAGATCAGGGAGGTGGAGTGGGTACTCAGGGGGCCAAGGCGCAGTTCTCTGCCCCGGAGCCACTGCTTCTTGCCCAGTTCGAGGCGGTCCCACAGGAGCGCGAGAACGAAGAGTGGGACGGCCATCCCCAGGCCGTAGAAGGCCATCAGCAGGCCGCCGTAGGCGGGGCTCCCGCCCGTCATGGCGAAGGTGAGCACGGCACCGAGGAGCGGTCCGGAGCAGAATCCTGCCAGGCCGTAGACGGCGCCCAGGAAGATGACCGATGGCCACCCCTTGCCCGAGGAAGCACGCGCCGTGCTGGCAGAGGGCAGGATCGAGAAGCCCAGACCCAGGATCGCAGCCAGTCCGAAGGCGATGAGGAGCACGCCGCCGGCGGTCGTCACGGCACCGCGGTACTGCGTCACCAGTGTGCCCAAGGCGCCGACGCCCGCGCCCAGCGGGATGAGCACGAGGGCCAGGCCAACGTAGAACAGGCCGGTGCGGGCCACCAGCTTGCCGACGCCCCCGAAGGCGTAGGCGAAGAACGATGGCAGCAACAGGGCCGAGCAGGGGCTCACCAGCGCGAACAGGCCGCCCAGAAAGGCTCCCGCCAGGCCTATGTCGATCACTGAACTTCGGCCAGGGTCTGCTCGATCACGTCGATGAAGACTTCAGTCGGCTGCGCTCCGACGAGCGCGTAACCGCCAATGACGAACGAGGGTGTGCCCGATATGCCCAGCATGCGGCCCTGGAGCATGTCGGAAGCGATCTCCTCGTCAAAGTCTTCGCTCAGCATTTCCTCCTCGAACCGTTCGAGGTCGGGTACCCCGACCTGCTCGGCGAACCCGAGAAGCTTTTCAGGGGTCAGGTCGTGGTGGGCGTTACTGGGGGCTGCGGCGAATACGGCCTCGTTGAACTCCCAGAATAGGCCCTGCTCGGCGGCAGCCCGGCCCGCCCGGGCACCCAGCATGGAGGCGTCGCCGAAGACCGGGAAGTCCCGCCACTCCATGCGCACCTGGCCGCTCTCGACGAACCGTTCGATGATCACGGGCTCGCTCACGTTGCTGTAGCGAGCGCAGAACGGGCAGCGGTAGTCGGAGTAGACGACCATCGAGATCGGTGCCTCGGGGTCGCCCAGCGCGAAGATGTCGCCTTCCTCGCGGCGCGCCTGATCACCAAGCGGCCCGGGGGCCGAACTGGTCGTCGTCTGCTCCTGCTGAGCCTGTACGGACTGGCCGCCGGTGGAACGACCCGCCAGGAACGCGCCCAGGGCCACGGCCACGACTACGAGCGCGATCGCTGCCCAACGTATTGTGGGGGACTTCATCAGTTTATTCATCAGTTGCGGAACCCTTTCACGCGGGATTCTACGTTCATTAAGCCAACCGGCGAGTAGCCTGCAGCGAAGTACCATAAGATATAGTTATAAGTGTCGGCCCGCCGACTCGAAGGGAGCATCCGTGAACGCCGAGCATCTGCACTCCTTCTGCATCGTCGCCAGTGAGGGCAGCGTCAGCGCTGCAGCCCGTTTGCTGGGCATAAGCCAGCCGGCCGTAAGCCGGCACCTGCGCCTCCTCGAAGAGTCCAGTGGACACGTCCTCTACGAGCGGCGTGGCCATGGGGTGACGCTCACTCCGCGTGGAAGGGCGTTGCTCCCCTACGCCTGCAACGTGAGCGAGGCGCTCACCCGCGCACGGGATGTCCTGGCGGGAAAGGTCACGCCGGAGTACACCAGGGTGCACGTGGGCCTTAGCCACCACCTCATCACGCGCCTCACCGGGCCGCTATTGCGCGCGGCAAAGTCGTACGGCGACGAGGGCCACCTGTTGCGCATGCACCTCATGGAGGGCTACACGCCGGACCTGATGAACGGCCTGCACTCCGGTTCGCTCGAGGCGGCTTACATCCTTGGTGATCCGGGGGACATCAGCGGGCTGGAAAGCCAGGAGGTCGGCACACAGGAGCTGGTCTTTCTCGTGCGCCCCGATGACCCGCTGGGGAGGGAGCAGGTTCTGTCGCCGGAGGTGTTGCGAGGGGAGGCGCTGGTGCTTCCATCGAGTGCCTCTGCCATCTACAAGGCGGCGCAGCAGCTCCTGTCGACGCACGATGTGTCACCCGGCAGGCTGCTTGAGGTGAGCGGGCCGGCTGCGGTGCGCAGTGCGGTCCTGGACGGCCTCGGTATCGGCATCACCATCGGCTCCTTCGTCGAACATGACGTGGCGGCCGGGGCCCTGCTGCGCGTGCCGGTCGAATCGCCGCTCGGTCGTATCCCGCTCCACAGACTGGTCAGGAACTCGCGTTTCCTCCTGCCAGAGCAGCAACACGCGCTCGGTTACCTGAACCGGGCGACGGCCTTTCACGACCCTGGCGCCGCGCCACCGATATAAGGGCACGCTATGATCCCGGGCTTTAGCGCAACTGCCGGCAGAACCGGCATGTGGTAGAAGTCGTAATCTCATGGCCGCTATCGAACTAGGTCCGCTCGTACTCTCGACGCCCCGCTTCGCAGCGATCCTGGGCGCCGTGGCTTTCCTGGTGGCGGCCCAGATACGCGGCCGGCGGGACGACAGCCTGACCGACTGGGCCTGGACGGGCCTGATCCTGTTCATTGTGGGCGCCCGTCTCGGATTCGTTATCGAGAACCTGGGCGTCTACCTGCAGGAGCCGCTGACCATTCTCTTCGTCTGGCAGGGTGGATTCTCACCCTGGTGGGGTTTCGCCGTCGCCGCGGTCTACACGGTCCTCTGGCCGGCGGGC
>CALKAI010000185.1 GCA_937983275.1 uncultured Trueperaceae bacterium
CCCCGCATGATCTCCATCGCGGCGACCATGCCGCCGCCCCGCCGCGGCAGGAGCCTTTGCGAGACGATGCCCACCAGCGAGTCGGCGAACAGTTGCCTGGCGACCTCCCGCTCATCCTGGGGGAAAAGCTCCAGTACCCGGTTGACCGTCCGCACCGTGTCCATCGTGTGCAGCGTCGAGAGGACCAGGTGACCCGTCTGCGCAGCCGAAATCATCGCGTTCGCGGTTTCGTAGTCACGGATTTCCCCGATCATGATCACGTTGGGATCCTGGCGCATCGCGCCAACCAGGGCAGAGGCAAACGAGGACACGTCCCTGCCCACCTCCCGTTGCACGATCAGCGACCGCTTGGGACGGTGGATGAACTCGACCGGGTCCTCGACGGTGATGATCATCTTGCTGTGGGTGCGGTTGATCTCGTCGATCACCCGGGCCAGGGTCGTCGACTTGCCTGAACCGGTAGGTCCGGTAACGAGGATCAGGCCCTGCTCCCTGTCCCGGAAGTCAGCCAATATCGATTCCGGCAGGTCCACGACCTTGAGCTGCTCGTCACCGGAGTTGATGACGCGCAGGACCGCGCTCACCTTCCCCTGCTGGCGGAACAGGTTCACGCGGAAGCGCGCCACACCCGGGAGGGAGTAGGCCAGGTCGACCTGGTTGTCCTGCTCGAACTGGCTGCGCTGCCGGTCGTCGCACAGCTGCTCCACCAGTGACTCCATTGCGGCGGCCGGCAGCCGGGTGACGCCCACCGGCTCCAGGCCCCCGCTGACCCGGACGACCGGAGGAAAGTCGGAATGAAGGTGGATATCGCTGGCGCCGCGTTCAACGAGCGAGGAGAGCAGGGCATCGAACTTCACACCACAATGCTACTTCGCCGGACGCCAGTCACCCGTGGGACTTTTCAAATCCGTGCCACGCTATGATCAGGGGGTGAAAAAAGTACGTAATCGTCTGTTGCCGGTGTTGCTGACGCTGGTCGTCGCCGGATTCTCGGCCCTGATCATCACCACCAGGATCGGAATGAGTGCGGAAGCGCAGGGTGAGGACCAGCAGGTCACCAGTCCCGTCCCGGGCTTTACGGTTGTCGAGCCGATCGCCGACGAGCGGCGGCTGTCGTTCGAGGGGCCCGCGCAGGTGCTCGAGGAGGGGCGTGACTACCACGCACTGCTGGAGACCAGCAAGGGCGACATCCTCATCGACCTGTACGAGGCCCAGACCCCCGTAACGGTCAACAACTTCGTGTTCCTGAGCCTGAGCCACTACTACGATGGCGTGCCCTTCCACCGTGTCCTCGAGGACTTCATGGCCCAGACCGGTGATCCTACCGGCACGGGCACCGGCGGTCCCGGCTATACGTTCGAGGATGAGATCCGGGAGGAGCTCGTTCACGACTCGGCCGGCGTGGTGTCGATGGCCAATGCCGGCCCCGGCACGAACGGCTCGCAGTTCTTCATCACCTTTGGCCCCACTCCCTGGCTCGACGGCGGCCACACCGTGTTCGGCCAGGTCGTTGACGGCATCGAGGTACTGGACGACCTGACCCGGGTGGACCCGACCACCCCCAGTGCCGCGGTGCCGCTCACCGGAACCCTGGAGGAGCTTGCCGGGCAGGGAATCGAACTCCCGGGCGACCCGGCCACCACCCTTGGCGATTACCTTGAGGAGCGGCTGGGAGCCGTCCCGGCCACCGGACAGACCTTCACTGTCGACGGTCGCCTGGGCGTGATCGGCAGGATCGGCGGCACCTCCGCAGCCGGCTTCTTCCCTGTCCCCGACGAGCTGGAAAGCGTTACCATCCTCGTCAGGGAGGAATGAGATGGCATTCGAAGCAGTTGAGAGGCAGCCGGAGAGGCGCACGCAGTTCTCGGCCCCCGAAAATGTCCTGGAGGCCGGACGCGACTACCAGGCACACATCAGGACCAGCAAGGGCGACATCGTAGTCGACCTCTACGCCCAGCACGCCCCGAACACGGTGAACAACTTCGTGTTCCTCGCGCTGAACCGCTACTACGACGGGGTGCCCTTCCACCGCGTCCTCGAGGACTTCATGGCGCAAAGCGGTGACCCGACGGGCACCGGAACCGGCGGCCCGGGGTACAGCTTCCCGGACGAGTTTCATCCGGAGCTGAAGCACGACGCCAAGGGCGTCCTGTCCATGGCCAACGCCGGCCCGGGAACGAACGGCTCGCAGTTCTTCATCACCTTCGGTCCCACGCCCTGGCTCGACGGTCGTCACGCGATCTTCGGTCAGGTCAGCGAGGGCCTGGAGGTGCTGGACGAACTCACCCGCATCGACCCGCAACGCCCGGGCGCAGCACAGCCGGACAGGATCGAAGAGGTGCAGATCTACAGCCGGGAGAGCGCCTAGCCGCAGAACGTTACAAGCTCCGGTATTTCGTGGCCGCGCCCCATTGGGAACGCGGCCACGACTCCATGTGCGCATGCCGGGGCGGTTACTCGCCCAGGGGAATGACCTCGAGTGCCCGGCTGTCGACATGCGTCTTCAGGTGACTGATGAACTCGCCCAGTTCGACAGCGTTCCTTTGCGGCTCCTTGCGCGAGCGGAAGGAGACCGTCCCCTGCTCCAGCTCCTGGTCACCAACGATGAGGATGTAGGGGATCTTCAGGAGCTCTGCGTCGCGAACCTTGGGATTCATCCGTTCGGAGCGGGTGTCGACCCTGGCGCGCAGGCCCGCCGCCTTCAGGCGATTCTGGATCTCCTGCGCACCGGAGTTGTGCCTGTCGGCGATGGGGACCACGCGCACCTGCTCCGGAGCCAGCCACAGCGGGAAGTCGCCGGCAAAGTGCTCGATGATCACGCCCAGGAAGCGCTCCGTCGAGCCGGTGACGGCGCGGTGGATGACTACGGGCGTGTGCCGGTCGCCGTCCTCGCCCACGTACTCGCAGCCCAGCCGTGCAGGCTGGATGAAGTCGATCTGGATGGTGGAGAGCTGCCACTCGCGGCCCAGCACGTCGTGGGCGATGAAGTCGGCTTTGGGGCCGTAGAAGGCGGCTTCGCCCTGGGCCTCGTAGTAGGGCACGCCTTCGGCATCCAGGGCATCACGCAGCGCCTGGGTGGCCTTCGACCACTTCTGGTCGTCCTCGACATACTTGCCCTCGTCGCCGCGCAGGCTCAGGCGCACCGAGTAGTCGCTCAGGCCGTAGGTGTTGAGCACATCCTGGATGAGACGCAGTGCCAGCGCAAACTCCTCCTGGATCTGCTCCTCCGTGCAGAAGATGTGGCAGTCGTCCTGGGTGAGTGAGCGCACCCGGGTGAGACCGTTCAGCTCGCCCGACTTCTCGTACCGGTAGAGGGTAGCGAACTCGGCGTAGCGGATGGGCAACTCCCGGTAGGAGTGCATCTGCGAGTTGAAGAGCGTCATGTGGCTGGGGCAGTTCATGGGCTTGAGCCGCATCTTCACGTCCCCGCCGTCCAGCTCCATTGGCGGGAACATGGAGTCCTCGTAGTTGGCCAGGTGGCCGGACTTCTCGTAGAGGCTCTCCTTTACCAGGTGCCCCGTCCAGACGTGGTCGTAGCCGTAGGAGGCCTGCAACTCGCGCACATAGCGCTCCATCTCATGGCGCAGGATCTCACCGCGGGGCAGGAAGAGCGGTATGCCCGAACCCACCTCCTCCGAAAAGGTGAACAGGCCCAGCTCGCGACCCAGCTTGCGGTGGTCGCGTTTCTTTGCCTCCTCCAGCTGCCACAGGTAGTCGTCGAGCTCCTTCCTGGTTTCGAAGGCGACACCGTAGATGCGCTGGAGCATCGGGCGCTTCTCGTCGCCACGCCAGTACGCACCCGCGACGCTGGTGAGCTTGAAGTGCCGCGGGATAAGGCCGGTTCGGGGCACGTGCGGGCCGCGGCACAGGTCCGTGAAGCCGTCCTCGCCACCCTGCTCGTAGAAGCTGATCGGCACGCCCTCCGGCAGGTCCTCGATGAGCTCGACCTTGTAAGGATCGCCCAGCTCCCGGTATCGCTGCAGGGCCTCCTCGCGCGGCAGCTCGTAGCGGCGCAGTTCGAGGTCGTCTTCGATGATGCGTGTCATCCGCTCCTCGATGGCCCCCAGGTCCTCGGGCGTAAGGGAGCGCGGCAGGTCGAAATCGTAGTAGAAGCCGTTCTCGATCACTGGGCCAATGCCCATCTTGACGTCGGCCGGGTCGGCACCCTCCTCGCTCAGGTACTCCCGCACGGCCTGCGCCATTACGTGCGCCAGGGTGTGCCGCGTCAGGTGCAGTACCTTGTCGTCACCCTTCGTGACGATGGAAACGTTCGCATTGTCGGGGAGCGGCGTGAGCAGATCGAAGAGTTGCCCCTCGACCTCCACGGCCCGGGCCGCCCTGGCCAGTCCTGGCCCGATCGCCTGCGCGACGTCGGCACCGGTCGCGCCATCCGGAAGGTCCAGACGTTTGCCGTCAGGAAGAATCACCTGCATCAATTCACCTCGTTGGTCAGATAAGGGTTGGGAAAAGGTCTACCGGGGGGCGGGGCCGGCCACGCTGCCGGCCATGATAGTTCGCCCTGTGACGAGCGGCCGGGCCGGGGTTGCGCATGGCAACCCGTTGCAGAGGCCAGACAGGACGACAGGTGCCCGTGCTGACTTTCCCCACATGCCGTGCATGCCGCAATGTATCACAGTGTTGCAACCTGTCCCCGCACCATGGGCGCCTCCTAAAATGTCAAACTGCCGCTATGCAGATCGTAGGTGTCCTGGCTCAGGACCCGGCCCTCCTCGAAGCCGTAACCAGATTCCGCGACCCCCTGGGCCGCTTCCACCTGCACCCCATCAATGGGGGCGACACCCCCGGAGCATTGGCGGGCCTCGCGCCGCTGGAGTTCGCGGGGGCGCTGCTACTGGGTCCCCGCTACATGGAGGATGCCTGGCGGGCAGTTACCCGGCGCAGCGTCTCTGCACAGGAGGCCCGTGCGGTCGACACGGTGACCGTGGCAGGGGGGCAGCTCATCGGCGAGTACAGCGCCGGCCGCGCACTGACAACGATGCTGGCCGAGGCAGGCTGGGATGGGCGGGGCGCCCGGGCGGTACTCCTCGGCGCCGGTGACGCTCCCAGAGCCATAGCCAGGGAGCTCACCTCGCTGGGTCTAGCCCAGCTGACGGTGGTAGCACAGGACCGTCCGGCGGCCGAGCAAACCCTGCCGGCACCGCTTGCGCGGACCAGACTGATCGCCACGACCGCAGGAGACTCGCACCTGCCCAACTACCTGGCCTCGGCCGATCTCATCGTGCGTGAAGCCAGAGTCGTCGACATACCGTACTCCCTGCTGGGTCCACACCTGTGCGTCATCGACCTGCTGGACGGCCACGACGACGGCCTGCTCGACCGTGCTGCAGCTGCCGCTGCACCAACATTCAGCTCGCTCCACTACCGTGCTCACCTTCTTGCTCTGGGGCTCTCGCAAATTCTGGGGGCAAAGATTCAGCAAGACCAGCTCTACTCCCTGCTGCAAGAAGCGTAATGAGAAGACTCACACTCCTGTTCCTCCTGGCCGTTCTGGGCATGGCCGGCGCCCAGGGCGGCTCCTACTGGCCCGTTTACCCCGACAGCTTTGCACTGGACGGAAGCGTCATTCATGTGCAGGGCCCGCTCGGGGAGGACTACTTCATACCGGGGATCGGCTGGTCCTCCGGCTCCGATGAGCCGCCTCCCCAGGTGTCCGGCGGTGAGCTCCTGCTCGCTCCGGAGAGCCTGGAGCGGCTCGGCTTCTCCCGTTCGGGGGATCCGGTAACGCCCACACCTGAGCCGGTACCGGCGGGGCGGGCGACCGAACCGCAGGGAGTAAGCGTCCGCTTCGGTGGGGACGTGCAGGTGCGGATCGTGGTTGACCTGCCGCACGTGAGGTCCTCCTTGGCCCTGCAGGAGCTGAACGAAAGCGGCAGGCTCGAGAGCGGCGAGGTCCTCGAGTTCGACCTGCCCCACGACGGCTCCCACGTGAGCATCGCCGAGCGGTACGGCGACATTCACGTGCGGCTCGACTCGCTCGGCTCACGCCTGCGCCTGCGGGTGCAGGGGCCCAGCATCAGCTACTTCACGTTCACCCTGGACGAGCCCACCCGGTTCGTAATCGACGCGGTGCCCCTGCGCGATGCCGTGGTGGACGAGCGCAGCAGGCAGTTGCGGCCCGGTGTCACCCATCGCGTCCTCGCGGCACAGACGCCCGTCGGGCAAAGCGAAGTGCAGCTGCTCGAGATCGAACCCGGCTACGGCGAGCTGCGGGTCGTGGGCGCCAACGGCAGCGCCGAACCGCTGTCGCGCCTCGCGGGGGGCGCCTACGCCGCGATCAACGCCGGCTACTTCGATACGCAGACCAATCAGACGGTGGGACTGCTGCAGATCGACGGCAGCCTCCTCTCCCTGCCGTCCCGCAACCGGGCCAGCTTTGGAGTGGGACCTAACGGCCCACTTATTGCCCGGACGGGCGCCAGCGTGCACATCGATATCGGCGCGCAAACGCTCGTCCGGAACTCCAACGGCACCTCGGATGGCGTGCAGCTCTACACCTCGGCCGGCGCACTGGTCGGTTCGCCACGGCGCGGACAGCTGGTGGTCGATGAGGGACGCGTTATTGCCAACCGCATAGGGCCCGTGCGGGTACCCGCGGGCGGCTTCGTGCTTGCCTACCCGCCCGCCGACCGGGAGCTGGCGCTGGTCGATCCCGGAGCGCGTCTCGACGTCGACGTGCGCCTGGAGCCCGGCGGCTTCAACTTCGCCCGGCACGCGGTGGAGGCCGGGCCGCTCCTCGTTGAGAACGGCTTCCCGGCATTCGATCCTGAGGCAGAGAACTTCCCGCGCGGCCAGCGCATCCTCGACGCCTACACACAGCAGGCAGCGATCGGCGTCAGGCCCGACGGCACGGTGCTGATGCTGGCGGCAAGCGCCATGCGTGCCCAGGACCTGGTGCCGCTGTTCCTCGAACTGGGTGCGAGTGACGCGATGAGGCTCGACAGCGGTTCAAGCACCACGCTCATAGCGGATGGCCAGGTTCTCAACCGGAACTCCGAGAGACGCATCGTAAGCGGAATCGTGTACGTACCGCACCGCTAAACTGTGGTGTGGCGAGGATCCTTGCAAGCCTGATCCTGCTCCTGAGCGCCGCCTGCGGGTTCGCGCAGCGGGAGCAGGCGACGGTAGAGCTGGGTCACTCGGGCGTGCTGGTCGCTGACGCCTGGAATCCCTTGCGACTGGTGGTGAGGGACCTGCCGGGCGCCAGCCTGGAGGTCGCCTTCGACCAGGGGACCCTGCGGACCGGCGAGATTCCGGGCACCTACACGGTGAGCCTGCCAGGCAGCGGCGGCGTTCACGTCTTCGAGGACGACCTCTACGTGCCGCGGTTCACATCCCTGGTCTGGCGCGTTCGCCAGGGCGACGTGGTTGTCGCCTCGGGAGCCGTCGATCCCCGGATGGTGAGCGACGAGCCGTTGCTGCTCATCGCCGGTGACGGGCCCAGTGGCCTGCCCACCGGGGAGGAGCTGCCCGGCCGGCTGGTGCACGTCCACCCTGCCCAGCTCCCCGGCCGGGCGGCGGCGTACGACCCGGTACTGGCGGTGCTGGTGGACTCCGGCGCAACTTCTGCCGATCCGGCCGCTCTGGCTGCTGCAGCAGCCGCAGGCAGTATCGTTACGGCCATGCCAGGCGCGCTCGAGGCGTCTGAAGGCCTTGCGCTTCTCTTCAGTGGGTCCGTGCAGCGTGTTGGGAGCGGTTACTTCGCTACCCTGGACGAGGCCCAGGGGGTGGCAGCACAGCTGCGCGCGCTGGCCGCAGTGCCCGAAGAGGAGAGTCTCCAGCGGAGGATCGGCACCGCGGTTGCGCGCGCCATCAGCATCGACAGCGGCGCAACGGTTCCGCTCATGCCGCTTCTCACCATAGGTGCCGTCTACATACTGGTGTCCTACCTTCTGACGAGGTTCGGGGGACCGATCGGTGTGTTCTCGGCCCTGATCCTGGCGGCCGGTGCATCCTTCCTCGCTTTCGCCCACCTGCGGCCCCCAGCCCCTGTTGCCGTGGCGAACACCAGGGTGCTCATCGGCGCCGGCGGCCTGGGCACGGAGTACAGCTACTTCACGGCCATCTCCTACTCGGGAGAGCCTGTCACCCTGGACCGTGCGGCCGCTCCCGCTACGCCGGTACCGTACCGGGGCACACCGGACGCACTGGAGGCCCGACTCCCCCGCTGGTCCGAACTGGCCTTCGAAGGGAAGCCGACGCTTGCGACCCCGCTGCTGACCTGGCGGGACGACTCGCCTCAGCTTCGGGGCAACGATCCCGTCTACGTCGTCGGTGAGGATGGTCCTGCGGGCGGCGACGGCGCGCCGCCGGCCCCTGCCCTGATTCAGGCGGTCGCCCGGGAGGTCCCGGCCGGCACCGCGCTGGCGGTGAGCGGCGGGACTGTCCATGTTGCTTTGCCGGCGGGTGGCCCGTGAGGCCCGGGCTCGCGCTCGCGGAGCGGGTGCACGAGCGGCTCTCCCGCGAGGACCTGATTTCGCTGGTCGTCTTCTACCCCGCCCTGCTGCTGGTGGTACTGGCGCTCACCTGGCAGGGAACCAGCGGTCCCGCAGGCGTATGGACCCCGCTCGCACATGCCCGCGGCATCGCCCTGGCGCTCCTGGGGCTTGGCTACGGCGTTGGTCTGGCCCAGGAAGCGGTGAATGACCGGCGGGCAACGGCCATTGCGCTGGTCATCATCGCCCTGCTGGGCCTGCCGGTCGAACTCGCGGCGCTTGCCGCCAGCTTCGCCCCCGTGCCGCTCGCCTGGATACTCGCGCTCACGCCCCTCACCGTCCTGGGCTTCATGGGTATGGGCCAGATACTCGGCGCGCTGCTGGCCACCCTCCGCGTCCGGGCACTCGCCCCGGTCGTAGTTCCGGCCGCACTGGCTGGCACGCTTTTCCTGGACATCTCGCTTGGCGTGAACCTGCTTAGCCCCTTTCATGCGGCCACAACCCCCTCGACGCCTCACCTCGTCGTTCTCATGGCGGCCAGCCTGTGGCTGCTACTCTCGATGTGGAGGGGAAGCAGCAGATGACGTTCCTGACCCGGGACAGGCACACAGAGCGACCGCGGCTCAATACCGCCGCCCACGAGGAGCTGGCGGGCAGCCGCTTACGCCACTCGCGGCTTACGGCCGGCGCCCTGGCCGCGCTTCTGGGGGCCCTCCTGACCTGGTTCTTCCCTATTGGCCTGGCCGTGCGTCTTGTCGTCGTTGCTGGCCTGTTCCTGGCCGGTATGTTCCTGCCGCTGCTGACCGCTGACCGGGCGCGCCGCTGGGCGCTCGACTGGATCGCCCGGCACTCGGGTCTCGCCTACGAGAGTTACCTGGAGCTCAGTTCCCGGAGTGGCAGCCAGCCCCCTGCTGCTGTCCAGGACGACCAGGACCTGGCCGCCGTACTCGAGGAGCGGGCCTATCTCGCTACACGCTCCCTGCCACAACCAAGCTTCACTCCCTACTACCTGCCGATACTGGCGGTCACCGCACTCCTCCTCTTCCTGCCCCAGTTGAACCTGGGGGGCCTCTTCCCCTCCGGGGCGGGTGGTTCCGCCACCCCTGCTGGCACGCCGCCTTCACAGGAGGCAGCTCCTGCCGCGCCAACCGAACCCGAGCGTGAGCCGGACACCGAAGAGAGCCGCATCCCCTTCAACCCCACGGAAAGCGAACCGGCGCAGCTCCCGGAAGAGAACGACGCAGCGCAGGAGGGCGAGGAGGCGGCCGCCGAGCAGTTCCTGCAGGCGCTGCGCGAGCAGCGGGAGCTGGAGTCGACCGGCGCTGCCGGTACACAGGACGCCGCAGACGCCGAGCCCGGGGGCGCAGGGCCGGATGACGGGGCCGGCGAGGAGGCAGCGGCTGCCGAACCCGGTCAGGCGCAGGCAGTGGATGGGCGGGAGGTTGAGCGGGAGGAGGTGTCCTCTGCCTCTCCCGAATCCCCGGAGCCTCGCGCCAGTGGCGGACAGTCGCAGGCCCAGGGCCAGGAAGGCGAGCAGGACGGCCAGGAGTCGGGTGGGCTTCAGGAGAGGCCGCTCGTCGAGCGGGAGGGCCAGGAGGGCGAGCCTGCCCGCCGCGATTCGGTGACACCGGCGCAGGATGGCGAGAGCACTGAAGAAGGTGAAGAGGGCGGGTCCGACGGGGCAGCCCCGCAAGGCCAGGACGAGCCCGCACCAGCCGGTCCGGACGAGTCCGGCGAGGCCGCGCAGGCCGGCGACCAGGGGGAAGGCCAGGAAGACGAACCCCAGGAGGGGGAAGCCCCCGTGCCGCAACAGGCGCAGGGCGAAGCGGGCGAGGAGGGCGAAGGCACGACCACGCTGCAGGGCAGCGGTGATGGGCAGCAGGGCCCGGAAGGTGACGGGCAGTCGGGGCAGGCCCCCAGTCAGGACGACGGCGTCGCCGGCAACGATGATGAGGCTTCAGCAGGTGGCGCCGGGGCCGGGGCCGCACAGCCCCAGCCGCCCGGACTTGCGGCCCAGGGCGAAGGCGATATCGCCTTCCTTCCCGGCCGGCGGGGTGAGGGTGAATCGAGTCCAGGCGGAGAAGTCCGAATCCCCGGCTCCCCCGACGCCGACCTGCCCCTGGGCCGGGAGAGCGGGTTCTACCGGGAGGAGGTCGAGCGGGTGATTCGCGAGGGCCGCATACCGCTCGAGTACCAGGAAGTCATCCGCAACTACTTCCGGTAACAGCTACTGTCCGGCTGGCTGCACCATGTTCCGGTACTGAGCGGCGAGCTCGTCCAGCTGGCCGGCCACTGCGGGTGCGACGTTCGCCAGGGCGTGGTCGGCAAGCTGGCGCAGGTCGGGATCCTCGTCGATGGCGGGGAGATCAACCTGGACCGGCAGGCGCCTGTGCCCCGTGTACTCGCGGGACGTGAAGGCGGCAAGCTGCTGTTCGGCGTGGGGATCGACGAAGAGCACCTCGACCTGCACGCGGTAGTCCAGGTACTGGTAGTTCCCCTCCACTTCGACCTCGCGCTCGAAGACCGGTGCGGCAACGAGGATGGCCAGATCGGCGGTCAGGTTGCGTGCCAGGGAGGAGGCCGAGGGTATCGCCCGCGAGCGCCCCATGTCGCGGTGCGTCTCCTGGAATCGGATCGGACCGGGCCGCATGAAGGTGTAGGTTTCGCGGGTACCGACCCGTTCGACCGCCTCTTCGAGATCTTCGGCGAGGAATGACTGCCGGGTCTCGGTCGGGGCGTTGATTACCGTTACCAGCGGGCGCGGCGTGTCGGGTGAAACCACCGTCGGCGCGCAGGCGGCGAGTACCAGCGTTCCCAGGAGCAAAACAGCAAACCAAAGTTGCTTTCGCATCTACTCTCCCTCCACTTCCTTGATGCGGGCGCTGCCGCGGGTCGAGTCGACCAGCCGCTTCCTGAATCCGGCACTCTCGGCGGCCGGCAGTTCAAGCTCGAAGTTCCAGCCCACACTGTCGTACTCTTCGCTGCCGATCACCGCAGCCCTCGTTTCGGCCACCAGCCTGTGAACCACGTCGACCGACTGATAGTTGACGCCAATCCGGAGGGTCTCGCGGTCCTCGACCTCCCTCTCGCCTGCACTGTCCAGCGCCTTTGCTGCCGTTCCACTATAGGCCCGCACGAGGCCGCCGGCGCCCAGCAGCTTGCCGCCAAAATAGCGCACGACGACCACACCCGTACGGTCGAGGTTACGCCTCAGCAGCACCTCCAGCATGGGCCTGCCCGCGGTGCCGCCAGGCTCCCCGTCATCCGAAAAGCGCATCTCCTCGCCGAAGCGGTAGGCCCAGCAGTGGTGCGTTGCGGCAGGGTGTTCGTTCCGGATTCCCTCCAGCCACGTCTCGAACTGGTTTACGTCCTCCAGGGGAAGGACCAGGCCCAGGAAGCGCGATCCCTTGATCTCCTCCTCCACCAGTGCCGGTCCACTTGCAGTCTTGTAAGCCATCCTCCCGAGTGTACGCATTCGGGGCCGCGCCGCCCGTGCCGCCAGGTTCCCGCGGCAGGCGCAGGACCAGTCATCCGGCCGGCTGATGCTAAACTCCATGACTAATGTCCCTGAAGCTATACAACAGCATGACGCGCCAGAAGGAGAAGTTCGAGCCGGTCACCCCCGGGAGGGTCGGCATCTACTTCTGCGGGCCCACGGTCTACTCTGACCCCCACCTTGGGCACGCGCGCGGTCCCGTAGTGTTCGACGTGCTCAAGAGGTGGCTTGAGCACTCGGGCTACGAGGTGCGCCTGGTTTCCAACATTACCGACGTGGGACACCTTACCGACGACAGCGACGACGGCGAGGACAAGCTCCTGCGCCGCGCGAAGCTCGAGGAGCTCGAGCCGATGGAGGTCGCCGACAAGTACTTCTGGTCGTTCCAGGATTCGATGAGCGCCCTTGGCGTGCGCAAGCCTGACATAACGCCGCGGGCAACGGGTCATATCATCGAGCAGATCGAACTCACCCAGGAGCTCGTAAGCCGCGGCCTGGCCTACGAGGTGGATGGGAGTGTCTACTTCGATGTCTCTGCCTGGGACAGCTACGGTGAGCTCTCGGGGCGTGATCCTGATGACCTCGTCGAGGGCACCCGCGTCGAGGTGCGCAGCGACAAGGATGACCCGCGCGACTTCGCGCTCTGGAAGAAGGCAGAGAAGGGCCACCTCATGCGCTGGAACAGCCCCTGGGGCGAGGGCTACCCGGGCTGGCACATCGAGTGCACGGTCATGAGCACCAAGTACCTGGGTGACGAGTTCGACATCCATGGTGGCGGCCTGGACCTGATCTTCCCGCACCATGAGAGCGAACTTGCCCAGGCGCGCGGGGCAGGCAAGCCTTTCGCCCGTTACTGGATGCACTGGAACATGCTTACCCTGGGCGGCGAGAAGATGTCGAAGTCGAAAGGCCATGTAGTCGAGCTGGACGAGCTGTTCAAGCGTTACGACCCGCTGGCCATCCGCTTCCATCTGCTGCGCTCCCACTACCGCAGCGTCTCCGACTTCAGTGAGGAGGCGCTCCAGTCGTCGACGCAGGGCCTGCGCAGGCTTCAGTCGCTCTACCAGACTCTGCAGAGTTCACTTGAGGACGGGCATGCCGGTGGGTCCGGCGAGGGGACGGGCACGGCCAGGGCTCAGGATGGTGCAGCCGCGAGCGCCTTCCATGAGCAGCGGGTTGCGTTTGCCGACGCAATGAACGATGACCTGAACACGCCTGAAGCGATTGCCGTTCTCTTCGACTTCGCCCGGGAAGTGAACCGGAACCTGGAGGGTGGCAAGGCGCCCGTTGAGTACCGCAGCAGTGCCCTCGCTTTCATGCAGGAGCATTTCGACGGGATCCTGGGACTGGACGGCAGCCGGACAACGAGTGCCGAGGATGAGAAGAACCTCGTGTCCGGTGTTGTCGAACTCCTGCTGGAGGAGCGCCACCAGGCGCGGATACGTCGTGACTTCAGCTCGGCCGACCGCATCCGGGACGAGCTGGCAAGGCTGGGCATCGCCGTGGAGGATACGGCCCAGGGCAGTCGCTGGAAGCTGCAGTAGCCGCCGCAACCTGAGATGAGCCGCCCGCCGCGACCGGGCGGCTGACGCTCCTCAGGATTGCGAACGGAGACGCGATCGGTGCAGCTCCAGGGTTTCGCGCACCTCCTCGTCCTCCACCTGCTCGAAGCTTTCGAACCAGGCGCCCACTGAACCAAAGTTCGGGGGCGCCAGCAGGCACACGAGTTCGTCTACCTGCTCGCCAAGCACGGCAAGAACATCGGGCGCGGCGACCGGCACCGTCACGCTCACTGCGGCCGCGTTGAGGCCGCGGGCGGCCTGGACCGCCACGCGCATGCTGGCTCCCGTTGCCAACCCGTCATCGACGAGGAGCACGCGTTTCCGGTTCAGCTGCGGCTGGGGGTTGTCGCCGCGGTACAGCTCCTCCCTTCGCCTCAGCTCGGCCTCCTCCCTCTCCACCACCAGCTGAAGCGTTTCCTCGTCCACCCGGGCAGCGCCCAGCACGTCCCTGTTGAGCACCTGATGGCCTCCGCTGGCCAGAGCTCCCATGGCCAGTTCGCTGCGCGAGGGCACGCCAAGCTTGCGCACGACGAGTACGTCGAGGGGCAGGTTCAGCTTTGCCGCGATGGGCGCCGCAACCGGCACACCACCCCGTGGCAGCGCCAGTACGAGATCGAACTGCAGCGCCCGCTCCTGCAGCTCCTTCGCCAGGCGCTCACCGGCGTCCGACCGGTCCCGGAATGCGTACACACCCGTACGATGGCCCTTATCGCGCGGGCATTTTGTGAGTTCACTTACACTGCGCAGCGGGTTCTGGGCAGTAACCTGCCACCTCCCGGCATTCACCCAACCGGCAGCCACCCGGAACGCCCGGATCGCTACTGTTGCAGTTGATGAACATGCAGGCAGCATTACGGATCAGTCTGGCCGGCTCCTTGCGCACCCACGCCAGGGCCCTGCTTGAGGCCTTCGGAAGCTTCGACGAGGCGCTGGGCAGCGACTTCAGCTCCTGGCGGGAGGCGGGAGTCAACAGGCCGCAGCTCTACGCCAAGGCGACTTCCGAGGAGCTTGGACGCAAGGTGTCCCAGGTCGAAGCCGACACCCGTGCAATCGGGGCCGGGCTCATCTCCCTTGAGGACGATGACTTCCCGACGCTGCTCAAGCAGGTGCACGATCCCCCGCCTGTGCTCTTCTTCAAGGGAAACAGTCGCGCCCTCCATGGCCCAACGGTCGCCATCGTAGGCGCCAGGAAGGCAAGCGAGGGAAGCCTGGCCTTTGCCAACGGTGTCGCCTACGATCTGGCAACTGCCGGGGCAACAATAGTCAGCGGTCTGGCGGTAGGGGTGGACGCGCAGGCGCATCGTGCGACGGTCGCGGCTGCGGGAGTGGGCGTCGCCGTGTTGGCGCACGGCCTCGACATGGTCTACCCCGAACGGCATGAACCTTTGGCTCAGGCGCTGCTGGAGCGGGGTTGTCTCGTAAGCGAGTGGCAACCCGGGGTCCCGCCGCAAAGTCACCTCTTTGTGGCGCGAAACCGGCTGGTCATGGGGCTCTCCCACTGCCTCGCCATCATCGAGGCGGGAGTGCGCTCGGGAGCGCTCAGTACAGCAAACTTTGCGCTGGAGGCGGGCCGCGAGATCTACGTGATGCCGGCCCGGCCCAATGAGGAGCGCTTCCGGGGCACCATTGAACTGCTTCGGGACGGTGCGCATATGCTCCTTGACGCTGCGAGCATAGCGGACAGCCTGCCACTTAGTCGCGAGGTTGCCAGCGAGGCAACGGGCGACCTAGACCGGCTGCTCCGGGCGGGCAGCACGGTAGAGGAGCTGACGGCCAGCCTGGGAAGGCCGCAACTGGAAATAATGAGGGAGCTGGGTTGGCTCGAGGTGAGCGGCAAGATTCGCCGGGGACGGGACGGCAGGTTCTACCTGACGTAGGATTCCTGATGATGCGAAGACGAGCCGTTCGACTCCTGCTGTTCGTTCTCCTGCTGCCTCTTGCACCGGGTGTCCTGGCCCAGGACGTGCGGGTCTGGAGCCTCCTGACGAGCCCGGGACAGCTGGAGTGGCTCCACAGTGAGATACGGGCCTTCGAAAGCGCGACGGGCGCGCACGTCGAGCTGGAGCCGCTGAGTCCGGGAGAGCTGCGGGGTCGGCTCGACGCTGCCGATCCGGAGGATGGGAGTGCGAGCCCGGTCGCAGTGATTGTCGGTCTGCGCCACACTGAGATCGGCGAACTCGCTACCTCCGGTGCCCTGGTTCCGCTCGAGGCCTACGCCACTGGCAACTACCTGGGTGACCTCCTGCCGGCCGCCCGCACCGCCTTCGAGACGGCCAACAGCATCTGGGGGCTGCCCCTCTGGATCGAAGGGCCTGCCCTTATCTACAACCGCGCCCTGCTTCCCGAAATCCCCGACAGCTACGCGGCGTTCCAGCGGGAACTTGCGGCCATAAGCCAGGGCGGGACTGTGGGCCTCGCCTTCGATACGTCGAACCTCTACTACTCGTACACCTGGCTGCGCAGTTTCGGCGGGTATCTGTTCGGCAGGGAAGCCGACGGACGGGTGAGGCCGCACGAAATCGGCATCTCCACCCACGGTGCCGCGCTGGGGGCCAGAGAGCTGCAGCTCCTGCGCCACACCTACGGCCAGCTGCCGGACGCGACCTCGGAGGAGGTGGCCCGACTGTTCTCCGGCGGCGAGGTTGCCGTCATCTACGACGGGCCTTGGGCCGTCCCCCGGTTTCACAATGCAGGCATCGACGTCGGCGTGGCACCGTTGCCTGAGCGGGCCGGGAACCGCTGGGTCTCCTTCATGGCCAGTGCGGGGGTCGGGGTGAGCGCGGGGGAAGGCGACACGACGGCCGCCGTCAACATGGCTAAGTGGTTTGCAACTGCTGAGAGCCAGGCCCGCCTGGCGCGGTTCGAGTACCTGCTGCCCGCCTCCCGTGAGGCCGTGCGGCGCCTGGGCGACCAGCGGCTGGCGGCTTTCGCCCGGGCGCTGGAGGAGGCCGAACCCCTGCCACCCGAATCCGCGATGGCCGGTGTCTGGGCGCCCATGAGCGCAGCGCTGAGCGAAATACTTGCGCATGAAGCCGCCCCGGCGCAGGAGATCCTCGAGCTGGCACGCCTGAAGATCCTCGACTGAGCGCGTCGCCCGCTCATTTGCCTCCCATCTGATAGCCTTTATTCCATGGAGGCCCTCGAATACGGTCGTCGTTTAACCATCGATGCGTTTCGCCCGGGTGCGGACCTCTCTCCGACCGAGGAGGAAGTGACCGACTACCTGAGGGAGCTTTACACGCAGCTCGAGAATGCGCGGCGTGACAGGTCCCTCCTGGTGATCTCCGACGAAACCGGTCTGAGCGGCGCGATCACGGGGGCCGAGTCGAACGTTTCTATTCATATCTTCCCCAGCCTGGGGGCCCTCACTCTGAAGGTGCTGACGAGGCGCGATGTGCTGCTCTCCCAACTGACCGGATCGCTGGGCGCAAGGTTCGACGTGGGCAAGTTCGAGAGCCACCTGAGCAACGTCGCACGGGCCATGCCCGACGAGCCGGAGCGGCTCAGGCGGGTGCTCATGGGGGACCGCAGTTACGCCCGGGCGCGCCTGGACGACATCTGGCTGCGGGGACGCTAGCGAAGGACGGAAACCAAAGTGGCTGACTTCATCCTTGCCCTGGACCAGGGCACAACATCGTCGCGGGCCATTCTGTTTGATCAGGGCGGAGAAGTCCGCGCCATAGCCCAGCAGGAGTTCGACCAGTCATACCCGGAGCGGGGTTGGGTCGAGCACGACCCGGAGGAGATCTGGGACACCCAGCTGGCCGTCGCCCGTGAGGCCCTTTCCCAGGCCGGGATCACCGCACGCGACGTGGTCGCGCTGGGGATCACCAACCAGCGGGAGACCGCGGTCGTCTGGGAGGCCAGCACCGGCAAACCGATCCATCCGGCCATCGTGTGGCAGGATCGCCGCACTGCAGGCAGGATGGCTCAACTCGCTGAGCGGGGCCTGGCGGGCCTGGTCGAGTCGAAAACGGGTCTGGTGCTTGACTCGTACTTCTCTGCCAGCAAGATCGCCTGGATCCTGGATAACGTGGACGGCGCCCGCCGGCGCGCCCGGGAGGGCGAGCTCCGGGCGGGGACAATCGACACCTGGCTCATCTACAACCTGACCGGTGGCAGCTGCTTCGTTACCGACGTGACCAATGCAAGCCGCACCATGCTCTTCGACATCAATTCGCAGTCGTGGGACAGCGAACTGCTGGAACTCTTCGAGATCCCCCGCAAAATGCTGCCCGAGGTGGGGCCGTCCTCCCACGTTTACGGCGAGACAACGGCGCTCGACGGCGAGACTCCCATCCGGATCGCTGGCATCGCCGGCGATCAGCAGGCCGCCACCTTCGGTCAGGCCTGCTTTGCTGAGGGGCAAGGGAAGTGCACCTACGGTACCGGCGCCTTCATCCTCATGAATACCGGTCCGGAGAGGAAGCGCTCCACCCAGAACCTGCTCAGTACGACACTGTGGCAGGTGGGCGAGCGGCCCACATATGCACTGGAGGGCTCGATTTTCGTTGCCGGCGCGGTTGTCCAGTGGCTGCGGGATGAGTTGCAGATCATCCGGGATGCTGCCGAGGTCGAGGAGCTGGCCCGCTCCGTCCCCGACAGCAACGGGGTGATGCTCGTTCCGGCGTTCACCGGCCTTGGCGCTCCGCACTGGGATTCCTACGCGAGAGGAACGGTCCTTGGCCTCACCCGGGGCAGCAATCGGGCGCACATTGCCCGCGCCGCCCTGGACAGCATTGCGCACCAGGTCGCCGATGTGACCGGCGCAATGGAAAGCGACACGGGCCTGCCCCTCAGGGAGCTGCGGGTCGACGGGGGCGCGGCCAGGAACGACCTGCTGATGCAGCACCAGGCGAATATCCTGGGCCTGCCGGTGGTGCGGCCGGCGATCACGGAGACCACCGCCCTTGGCGCCGCCTACCTCGCCGGTCTGGCGGTGGGGTTCTGGAGCGGGAAGGAGCAGATCAGCGCACAGTGGAAACAGGACGCGATCTTCGAGCCGCAGATGGAGGCGCAGGTCAGGGACTCCCTGCGCGAGGAGTGGGTGCGGGCGGTCGAGCGTGCGAAGGGCTGGGCGCAGCCCTAGGAAATGGCCACCGTGCGGGGAGAGCGTTTATACTGTCCCTCGCATGCCGGGATGGCGGAATGGTAGACGCAGCGGACTTAAAATCCGCTGGCCGCAAGGCCGTGCGGGTTCGAGCCCCGCTCCCGGCACCATCATTCGGAAACCTGTGAATCCCCCGGGGGCAGCAGCATCTGCAGCGCCCCCGGCTCTACCTCAACCGCGGCCGAGAACCCCTTCTCCGGCGCCTCAATCGCCTCCTTGCACAGCGACTGATCGTCGACGTGGAGGGCCGAGCCCTTCCAGGTAAGCTGAACCCGCCTCGCCTTGTAGACCTCCACGCTGGGCAGGCTGGTGAGCGTTCCGCTGACCAGGGAGGTCACATAGTTGATGATGGCGTCGCGATTCTCGAAGCGGATCAGTACGACGTCCAGCAGCCCGTCCAGTGGACTGGCCTGATCCCCGATGGTGAGGCGCGGCCCCACCGCGGGCGTGTTCATCACCTGCACCATGAGATACTCCCCCTCGATCAGCTGGCCGTCCACGTCGAGTCGGCAGCGCACCGGATTCTCGGACCCCAGCTCATTGGCCACCACACCCGCGGCGCGCAGCAGGTTCTTCCCTTCGGAGGGGTCGTAGGCCGAGAGCATGTTGGCAAATGCGCCCAGGCCCGCGCCCTCGACGAGCAGCTCGCGCCCCCAGCTGCCCCGCACCCAGGCGACATCAACGGCTGTGAGCCGGGCTAACGGCAGCTCGCGGATCAGTTCCGGCACCGGCCTGGCGATACCAAGTCCCCGCGAGACGTTATTCGCGGTTCCCATGGGCAGGTGGACGAGCGGTACTCCCGTCCCCACGAACCACTTGGCGGCCTCACGGAAGGTTCCATCCCCGCCGGCGACGACGACGAAGTCGCCCGGCTCGTTCCGTACCTTGCTCAGGTCCTGAGGGGAGTCGGTCGGCACATGCTCGACTTCGATTCCGGCTTGCGCGAGCAGCTCGATCAGCTGACCGGGGTCGTTCCCTGTTCCGCCGGCCCGACTGTTATGGACGAGGGAGCCGCGCATGCCGCGGGTGATGCCGGCTTGCGCGTCTCCCCCGCCCTCCGGTGCCTCATTGCCGGCCGCGCCTGGCGAGACCCCGACACTCCTGTCCAGCTCGTCCTGCGCTTCATGCCGACCCTCAAGTGGCGAGTTTGCCTTGGTCACACATGCCCTCCCCGACGGCCAGTCTAGACCGGCGACGGACGGGCATCTGTGCGACGCGGAGGCTACTCAGGCAAGCGCACCCTCCCCGGTGAGCTCCCGGCCCACGATGAGGGTGTGGATGTCGTAAGTGCCCTCATAGGTGTCCACGGTCTCGAGGTTCAGCATGTGCCTTATTGCGTGATACTCGAGGGTGATGCCGTTACCGCCAAGAATCTCGCGCGCGCTTCTCGCGGCTAGCAGGGCCTTGCGCACGTTGTTCCGCTTGGCGAGGCTCACCTGAGTGAACTTCAGCTTGCCGGCATCCTTGATCCGGCCAAGCCTCCAGGCCAGGAGAAGACCCGTGGTGTGGTCGGTTGCCATCTCCACGAGCTTGTGCTGCACGAGTTGCCGTGCGGCGATTGGCCGGTCGAAGGTGATCCTGGTTTGCGAGAACTCGACAGCCTCCTGATAGACGGCCTCGAGGGCACCCAGCGCGCCCCAGGAGATGCCGTAGCGGGCCTGGGTCAGGCAGCCCAGCGGGGCGCGCAGCCCCATTCCGCCCGGGAGTCGCAGGCTTTCCGGCACCCTGACATCCTCGAGAACGAGTTCGCTCGTGACCGAAGCGCGCAGGCTCACCTTGTGCTTGACCAGGTTGGCAGAGAAGCCCGGCGTATCGGTCGGCACTATGAAGCCCTGGATCTGGCCCTCTTCGTCCTTGGCCCAGACGATGGCAATCTGGGAGATGTTGCCGTTGGTGATCCACATCTTCGCGCCGTTGAGGATCCAGTCATCGCCGTCGCGCCGGGCCGTGGTCTTCATGGCGCCGGGGTCGCTGCCACCATCGGCTTCGGTGAGGCCAAAGCAGCCGATCATGCGTCCGGAGGCAAGTTCGGGAAGGTACTCCCGCTTCTGTTCCTCGGATCCGTAGGCGAAGATGGGGTACATCACGAGCGCGCCCTGGACGCTTGCGAAGCTGCGCAGGCCGCTGTCGGCCCTTTCCAGCTCGTACATGATCAACCCGTAGCCCACATTGCTTAGCCCCGCGCCGCCGTACTCCTCGGGCAGGTTCGCGCCCAGGAAACCAAGCTCTCCGAAAGTCCGCGCCAGCTCGCGTGGGTAATCGCCCTCTTCCCACCAGGCCGAGACGTGCGGAATCAGGTCCGTGTCCACAAAGCGACGAGCGACCGAGCGTACCTGACGCTCCTCTGACTCGAGCAGGTCCGTGACGTCGTAAAGATCCAGCATGTTTCCTCTCTCTGCGGTTGCAGCCGCTTCTGGTTCTTGTGCTGATGGATAGCTTTACATACGATCAGGGCGCTTGGG
Source organism: uncultured Trueperaceae bacterium (assembly GCA_937983275.1). Lineage (GTDB taxonomy): Bacteria > Deinococcota > Deinococci > Deinococcales > Trueperaceae > CALKAI01. The sequence goes on from CALKAI010000185.1 coordinate 21,084, forward strand.
CCCGGAGACCGGGGTGTGCTGGGACAGGTAACGCGAACTAAAGCGGGGCCGCTTAGGTTGCTGTAAGGTCAGGCATAGGTATTCAACTACTCTGTCTAGAGTGATTGTGGTAACATCCGCAAAGTTGGCAGCGTGGCATGGAGGACAGACCTCCGGAATACGAGGGGGGTTTGCCGCCCCAGAACAAAGGACAACAAGTCAAAATGAAAGAAAAGCTCCCGCTATTACTCCTGGTCGAGGACAATGAAGACGACGTTCTGCTCACCTTGAGGGCATTGCGCGGACTCAACGTTGCGAACCGTGTAGAGGTGGCCAGGGACGGCGCGGAAGCGATCGATTTCCTGACTGGCGAGGGCAAGTTTGCGGACCGCGACACCAGCGACGCACCGCAGTTCATCATGCTGGACCTGAACCTCCCCAAGCTGAGCGGCCTCGAGGTTCTCAGGAAGGTCCGGGAACTGCCCATTGGCCGGACCATCCCGGTCATCATGCTCACCACGTCGAAGCAGGAAGGCGACATGAAGCAGGCGTACGAGCTTGGCGCCAACTCCTACGTCACCAAGCCCGTGGAGTCTGACTCCTTCAAGAGCGCGATCGACAGCCTGGGAATGTACTGGCTGGCTGTCAACACCCCGCCGCCCAAGCCGAGAATCTAGGCAGTCGTCTTTCGGGTTGCCCACCGGGCCCGGCTACCTGTAGAATGCGCAGTCGGGTTCCGGCGCGGTAGCCTGAACCGGCAGTTAATGGCGATGTAGCTCAGTTGGTGAGAGCGCACGACTCATAATCGTGAGGTCGACGGTTCAAGCCCGTCCATCGCTACCAGACCCGAAACGAGGTTTCCAGATCGGAAGCCTCGTTTTTTGCGCTTTCGGCTCCTCCCTTGCTATCCAACTCTTTCCACTGCTTCAAGCATCCTGCCTACCCCTGGCCAGCGTGCCCGAATGTCGTCTGGGTTGCCTGTTTTCTGTTTGTGGGGGGTAGTATTTGTGTTCCGGC
>CALKAI010000186.1 GCA_937983275.1 uncultured Trueperaceae bacterium
GGAAGCTGGAATCCTACGATCACACGATGTCCAGTATCGCGTCGCCATAGCCTCAAAAGATCTGCATGCAACCCTGAATTCAACTCATAATTCCCTTTGCAACCCGGCACCAATCTAGTCCATCGGTAACCCCCGAATATGCCTTAAGCAAGGCGAAAAACACGTGTGGGACGACATCCAATTATGCGTTTGCGGTTGCACGATCTATCGAGACATGCCTATACTTGAACCGCTCGGGTTCAAGTTGGCGCAAACGGTGTCACCTCGAGCGGCCCATTTCAGTGAGCCGCAAGGCGATAGAGTTTGGGTTTTCGTCGTGTTTTCAAATGGGACAGAGGTTTCTGATGACCGGAACCAAAAAGCTTCGGAATTTATTCGTATGTCTTGCCATGGGGGCAGCCCTGCTGAGCGGACAGGCGCTCGCTCAGGACTCTGAGAGCTGTTACGGATACAGCGACACGATCATCTTTGGCGAGCAGGACTGGGACAGCGCCCAGGTCAACAACGCAATCGCACGCTTCGTACTCGAAGAGGGCTTCGGCTGCTCTACCGACATCATTCCCGGCTCGACCGTTCCCATGCAGCAAGGGCTCATTCGCGGGGACATCGACGTCCTCACCGAAATCTGGCTGGACAACCCGGCAGAGTTCCTTCCCGGTGCCCTGGAGAGCGGCGACATCGTCGACCTGGGTGTCATTTTCGATGACGGCCAGCAGGGCTGGCTGGTGCCTCGCTACATGGTCGAAGGGGACCCCGAGCGGGGCATAGAGCCCGTCGCTCCCGATCTCCGTACTGTCGAGGACATCGCTCAGTATGCACACCTCTTCCAGGACCCCGAGCAGCCGAACATGGGCCGCTTCCACAACTGCATCATCGGTTGGGTCTGTGAAGAGATCAACAACGGCAAGCTTCGCGCCTACGGCCTCGACGAGCACTTCGTCAGCTTTCCGCCAGGCACGGGTGTCGCGCTGGTTTCCTCACTCCAGGCCGCCTATGCACAGGGGGAGCCGTGGTTCGGCTACTACTGGAGCCCGACCTGGGTTCTGGGCCAGTTCGACATGATCATGCTCGACGAGCCCGAGTACAGCGACCAGTGCTGGGATCACCTCAACGCCAACCTCGACGATCCGGAAGAGGCCTGTGAGTACCCTGCCTCCGTCGTGATCGTAGGGGTAAGCTCCCAGTTTGCCGAGGAGATCGACCCGGCTATCCTCGACTTCCTCAGCGGTTTCGAGCTCAGCAGTGCGCTGGTAAGTGAGGCCCTCGCCTACATGCAGCAGAACGATGCTTTCCCCGAAGAGGCCGCCGAGCACTTCCTCGAGTCGCAGCAGGACCTGTGGACCGAGTGGGTGCCTGCCGACGTGGCGCAACGGGTCCAATCTGCTCTCAGGTAAGTCGCCAGCTCAAACGCAGCAACCTTTCGCAGGTTTCAGCCCCCGGAAGGGGTGAATTATGTTCGACTTCCTAGGCAGATCGTTTCCCGACTGGGAGATACCTCTCAGAGAGTGGACGAACAGCGCCGTCAACTGGCTCGTGGCCCAGTACGGCAGCGTGTTCGACGCAATCACCGACGCCCTGCTCTTCCTGCTCGTCCGCGTAGAGCAGGGGCTCGCCTGGCTGCCCTGGTGGCTTGTGGTACTGGCCGTCGTCGCACTCGTCTGGCATGCCTTTGGCCGCAAGATATTTCCCGCCCTGCTGATGGGGGGACTGATGATCCTCGTGGGCACGTTCGGACTGTGGTCCGAAATGATGACCACAATTGCCCTGATGGTCGTCGCCACTGCGGTAACCATCGTCATCGGCATTCCCATAGGCATCTTCATGGCCAAGAGCGATTCGGTACGGGCAGTCCTCAAGCCCATCCTTGACGGCATGCAGACGATGCCCAGCTTCGTCTACCTCGTACCGGTGATCATGTTCTTCGGTCTCGGCAACGTGGCGGCCATCTTTGCGACCTTCGTCTACGCCGTGCCTCCCGTCATCCGACTCACCGACCTGGGCATCCGGCTGGTCGACAAGGAGGTAATAGAAGCCTCCCGCTCCTTTGGAGCCAGCTCACGGCAAACCCTGTTCGAAGTTCAGCTCCCCCTGGCCATGCCCAACATCATGGCGGGCATCAACCAGACCATCATGATGGCCCTCGCCATGGTCGTGATCGCTTCGATGATCGGGGCACGCGGCCTGGGGCAGGAGGTACTGCGCGGCCTGCAGCGGGGCGACGTGGGCCTGGGCCTGGAGGCCGGACTGTCCATAGTCATCCTCGCCATAATCATGGACCGCATCACGCAGGGTTACAGCCGACGCGGACAAGCTGCAACGCAGGGGGCCTGAACGATGAGCAAACTGAGTGTCAGAAATCTCTACAAGATCTTCGGCAGGAAGCCGAAGGACGTGCTGGAGAAGGTGCGGAACGGACTTGGCAAGGAGGAAACCCTCGCCAAAACCGGTCACACGGTAGGCCTCAACGACATCTCCCTTGATATCGAGGAGGGCGAGACCTTCGTAATCATGGGGCTCTCGGGCAGCGGCAAGTCGACGATGATCCGCTGCCTGAACCGCCTCATTGAGCCCACGGCCGGGGAAATCCTCATCGACGGCGTCGACATCGTGAACCTGAAGAAGCATGAGATGCAGGCGCTGCGGCGCGAAAAGATGGGCATGGTCTTCCAGCACTTCGCGCTCCTGCCCCACCGCACGGTTATCGAAAACGTCGCCTACGGTCTGAAGCTCCAGAAGGTCGACCGCAGCAAGAGGCGGGAGATCGCCCGACACTGGACCGAAGTCGTAGGACTCAAAGGCTACGAGGAGGCACGGCCAAGCGAACTCTCTGGCGGCATGCAGCAACGGGTCGGACTTGCCCGTGCCCTCGCAACCGACCCCGAGATCCTCCTGATGGACGAGGCGTTCAGTGCACTGGACCCGCTCATCCGCACGGAGATGCAGGATGAGCTGATGCGCCTTCAGGCCGAGCTCCACAAGACGATCGTCTTCATCACCCACGACCTCGATGAAGCGTTGCGCCTGGGCGACAGGGTCGCCATCCTCAAGGACGGACAGCTGGTCCAGCTGGGCACGCCGGAGGAGATCCTTACCTCTCCCGCCGATGACTATGTCGAGGCGTTCGTGAAGAACGTGGACCGCAGTAAGGTACTGACGGCAGGCTCGGTAGCCGTGGACATTCCTACGGTCGGCATCGAGACTGCTCCGGACGCCCTCCTGAAGGAGCTCGCACCGGTCTACAGCGGCACCGCCTACGTGACCGGTCCTGCCGGGCGCTACCTGGGCGTCGTCACCGCTGCCGAACTGAGGCAGGGCGTTCGCCGCGGGGACAAGGACCTGCGCGAGGTAGTCGGGGAGTCAGCACCTACCGTCGACACCACGGACACCCTGTCCAAGCTCTTCTCCGTCGCTGCTGCGAGCGAGACTCCCATCGTCGTCGTCGACTCCGAAGATTACTTCCAGGGCGTCCTCACCTACAGGCAGGTGCTGGAGGCGCTGGACAACTCCGATACCCAGGTCGCCAGCACGGCGACACGAGCGGAGCCAAGACAGGCCGAACTGGCACAATCCTGAGCAAACTCACTGCCACCGGGAGTGGCTCGAGAGAGACTACCCGGCTACAGCCCCGAGGAGCAGATCGTTCACGCGATCGGGCTCCTCGTGCTGTATCCAGTGGTGTTGAGCGTGACTTCGCCTACATCGACGGGGCGGAACGTCAGGTCAGGAGGAAGGGCCAAGGACCGGGAGTCCACCTACCCCATGGGTCTGGGCGTGAAGCGCAGTGCGAAGTGATTCAGGGTCCCGGTAATCCCGCCGTTCGTGAACATCTGCTCCGGCCGCTCCAATCCGTAGTCGCGCTCCTCGATCAGCCGGCCCAGCATGTTGCCGGTGAGCATCAGTACGAGGTGACGGGCAGGGCACACTCCCGAACCGGCACTGAAGGGGACGAAGGGCCAGTCAGCTTCACTGATCGCCATCATCGATTCCACCGGACCGTCCTTCAGCCACACCTCGGGGGCGAAATCGTGGGCGTAGGGCAGGTTCTCGTCGTCCCGGTGGATGAAGTTGGCAAAGATGTTGATGGTCGTGTTCGCGGGCATGCGACCGGCCGGCCACTGCGTCTCCTCGGTCGACTCGCGCAGCAGCAGGGGCGTCGTTGGCCACAGGCGCAACGACTCCAGGATCGCGGCACGAAGGTAGGGCGTTCGCATGCGTGCGCCATCACCGCCTTCGTCGAACTGACGGGCTTCGGACCTGGCACGTTCCATTCCCTCGGGGAAGGCCGTGAGCAGTGCCAGCCCCCGGACGGTGGCGATCCCGGCAGGGTCGAACGCGAACATCCATTGCGGGATCTGCTGCTCGGGATGGATGCGCACGCCATCGGGGCCTACCGGGTCCTCGCCATGCACCGCGACTAGTTCGGCCAGGGAGCCCGGCTCGGGATTCTGCAGATACCCGGTAACCCGGCGATGATAGCGGTCACGCAGCGCCTCGTTGGTGGGCGCCAGGAACGACCAGTTGCCGCGCCGGCGCAGCCGGTTGACCATGTCGTAGATCTCGTAATCCTGTGCGGCGCTGTCACCGAACACCACCCTGCGGACCAGCCGGAACCAGTGCTCCTGGAAGATGTTCCAGTCCAGGACCCAGGCATGGGCAACCTTGTCCAGGATCTGCTGCGCCTCCTGATCCACGACGCGCATGAAGTTCTGCGCCAGCCGGTGCGCGGCCCGGTGCGAATCGAGTACCTCCCGGTTGAAGGCCACCCGTACGTCGCGCTCGCGCCCCTCCGAAATGAGCGACACCTTCGGCTCGAAGTGACTGAGTGCCCCCTTCTTCAGGCTCGCTGCGGCCGAGAAAGGCTCCGGCGTCTGGGCCAGTACCCTGTGCACCTGGTCCGGCTCCAGCGGAAAGGCGATGAAGTTCGCGGGTTTCAACGGGTTGCGGATCATCAGCGGTCCCGGCCCGTATTTGCGCCGCAGCCGCTGCATCTCCTTAATTGCCATCAGGTCGAGTTCCAGCCGTTGTGCAAGGTCCACCATAGGCGGGCGACGCACTATCGCTCCCTTCGCAACCGGCGGAGCAATCACCTTCACGAGGAGACTCAAGCCATCCCCGAAGGAGACTCTGGGAAGGAGCGCGGATTTCTCTGCCTCTTCTGCACTTGAGTTCCGATCAGTCGGCTGGCGCTGAGACGTGGCGTAAGCGAGACCGGCGCCCGCGGCCGCAGCTGCAGCACCTACCAACAATCCTGTAAACACGTTTGGAGTTCGTAGAGCCACCTTTTCCCCCTCGTAAGGTGAGCCTAGCAACCGCACCAGTGCACGACTGAGCGTGCGGCTGGATTTTTCCCGTGGTCACGGTCTTTTCGCGCCGGAAGTTACTGAAGGGCCCCGGGACTGCCCAGATACTGGGTCAGCAGGAAACGGGGACGAGAAGATTGGCACACATCGGATATCACGCCTCGCATGAGCAGTTCGCTCCACGGGAACTGTTGCGCTACATCCGCATGGCGCAGGATGCCGGTTTCGTGGCGGGCATGTGCTCCGATCACTGGAGCCCCTGGAGCGAGGCGCAGGGGCACAGCGGCTTCGCCTGGTCCTGGCTGGGAGCAGCTCTGGAGGCAACCAACATGCCTTTCGGTGTCGTGACGGTCCCGGGCGGCTGGCGCTACCACCCGGCGTTACTCGCGCAGGCGGCAGCGACTCTGGCACAGATGTACCCGGGACGTCTCTGGCTTGCGCCCGGGAGCGGCGAGTGGCTGAACGAACACATCACCGGGGGAAGCTGGCCCGACAAGGCGACGCGCAACGAGCGCCTCTACGAAGGGGTGCAGATAATGCGTGCCCTCTGGAACGGTGAGACGGTGAGCAGGGAGGGGCCCATCCCGACGGATGAGGCAAGGTTGTGGACCCTCCCGCATGCTCCGCCGCAGTTGATCGGCGCAGCGCTGACTCCGAAGACGGCACGCTGGCTGGGCGGCTGGGCCGACGGCCTCATCACCGTCAATCAGCCGGAGGAAGCCCTCCAGGAGGTGATCGACGCCTTCAGGGAGGGCGGCGGCACCCAGAAGCCCGTCTACCTGCAGGTCCACCTCTCCTACGCCAGTACGGAGGCGGAGGCCTGGCGCAACGCCCACGAGCAGTGGCGCACGAGCGTCTTCGACAGCAACGTCCTCGCGCAGCTGAAGTTGACGGAAGAGTTCGAGGCGGCCGCCAAATATGTCACGCAGGAGGAGATGAGTCCATCGGTGCGGATCTCTGCCGATACCGAGCAACACGTCGCCTGGCTCACCGAGGCGATCGAAATGGGAATCAACGCTCTCTTCCTGCACAACGTGGGCCGCAACCAGGAGGAGTTCATAGACGTGTACGGCGACAAGGTCCTGCCCCGGGTCGCGGGTCAGGACGCCGGGGGTGGAAAGTATGAGCACCCCTAGGCAGTACGAGGGCACCTACCACCCCATCGAATCGTACGGCGCGATAGGCAACCTGCACACCGTCGTGCTCGTAAACCTGGATGGCGGCATCGACTGGGCGTGCCTGCCGGAGGTGGACGGCCCCGCCACGTTTGCGGCGCTCCTCGACTCGCGCAAGGGCGGAACGTTCCGGGTTGCGCCGCAGGAGTACTCGGGCAGCGAACAGCGCTACCTCCCGGGGACCAACGTCCTCGAAACGACCTTCCGGACGCAGGACGGCGGCGAGCTGCGGGTCACCGACTTCATGCCGCTGCACGGCGACATCGAAGGACCGCAGGACCCCAAGGGGCCGCCGGAGATCCACCGCCTGCTCCGGGCGAAGGGGACCAGCGTGCGCGTCGAAGTCATGTGGCGGCCCCGCTTCAGCTTCGCGCAGGTGAAGACGACCGTCGCGCTGGTGCCCGGCGGAGCCTTCGCCCACTCGCCGCTCGAGCGCTCGGTGCTGGGTGGCGTGCCGCTGGAGGGGACCGTTTCGGAAGGATTGGGCGGGGGCAGCTTCCAGGCCAGCTTCACGCTCCAGCCGGGCGAGGAGCTGGCGCTCGTGCACCGCTACGGCGAAGACACCGTCGATGCCGGTGTAGGCCGCTCACGGGAGCTGCTCGACGAGACGGTTGACGCCTGGCGGGCGTGGAGTAGCAAGGCGAAGCCCACCGACTGGGCCGGCGAGTGGGCCCCACTGGTGGAACGCAGCGCCCTCACCCTCAAGATGCTCACCCACGCCGACGCCGGTGCCGTGATCGCGGCGCCCACTACCTCCCTGCCGGAGGAGATTGGCGGGATCCGCAACTGGGATTACCGCTACTGCTGGATCCGTGACGCCGCGCTCACGGTGCACGCGCTGCTGGCGCTGGACTACACCACGGAAGCCCGTGCCTTCGTGAATTGGGCAGAGAAGGTCGCCCAGGAGGACGCCTCCCACAACCACGTGCTGCGCCTCGTCTACGGCATCCACGGCGAGACGGAGATTCCGGAGATGTCGCTCGAGCATTTCGAGGGCTACAAGGGCTCGAGGCCGGCGCGGGTGGGCAACGGCATCGCTGGGGTGTGGCAGCACGACACGTACGGCTCGCTGATCAGCTCGGCCTATGAGCTGCTCGCGAACGGCGAGGAGCTGGAGGACCACGCACTCGAGTTCCTGCCGCACCTTGCCGATGCTGCGGCCGACAAGTGGCGCGAACCGGATTACGGGATCTGGGAGTTCCGTAACGGCCCGTTTCATTTCGTCCACTCGAAGTGGATGGTCTGGGTGGCGCTCGACCGGGCGGTAAGGCTGGCCCAGCACGGTTTCATCTCGGGCAACATCGACCGCTGGCGCGAGGAGCGCGAGGCGGTACGGCAGGATGTCCTGGAAAAGGGCTTCGATAAGGAGCTGAACTCCTTCGTCATCCACTACGGCTCCAGGGAGCCCGACGCGGCCAATCTGCTGATGCCCATGATGGGCTTCCTGCCCATAGACGACCCGCGCGTCCAGGGAACCATCGCCTATACGAAGGAGCGGCTGCTGGAGAACGGCCTCGTCTACCGCTACCTGATGGATGACGGTTTGCAGGGCGAAGAGGGCACCTTCGTCCTCTGCACCTTCTGGCTCATCGAGGCACTGGCGCTCTCCGGGCGGGTTGACGAGGCCTCGGAGCTGTTCGCCGGCCTGGCCGGCCGGGCCAACCACCTGGGCCTCTTCAGCGAAGAGATCGACGCCGGTTCCGGCGAGTATCTGGGGAACTTCCCGCAGGGCTTCTCGCATATCGGACTCATCAACAGCGCCTTGCGGATTGCCGAGGCAGAGGGCAAGGAGGTGCCCTATACGCGGGGCCTGGGCAACGGGGAGGACCCGCTCTCCCACAAGACCGACGACACCCGCAACGACAGGAAGGAAATGACGCACATGAACGGAGCACTTGGCAAGAAGGTCTGGGCGATAGCCGAGGGGTACATCCCCACCTACAGCAACGGGCCGGAGCCCGAGATGACCAGCCACGAGACCGCCTGCCTCCTCAACACGGGTGACAGCGATGCGAACGTCCAGATAACGGTCTACTTCAGCGACCGCGAGCCGGCCGGCCCCTACCGGGTGACCGTTCCCGCCCAGCGCACGGTGCACCTGCGCTTCAACGAGCTGAACGACCCGGAACCCGTCCCGAAGGGGAAGGACTTCGCGAGCGTCATCCGTTCCGATCTCCCGATAGTCGTGCAACATACGCGACTGGACAGCAGGCAGGCCCAGAACGCCCTGCTGAGCACCATCGCCTACAGCGAGTAGGAGCGGGCAGGAGCGTTCCCGCTGACGTTGGACAGGGCCGCCGCAGCCGCTCGCCCTCATGAAAGAATGAGCACATGAACAGGAAACATGGCGAGTACAAGGTGCCGGGCGGCAAGCTCGTCGTAGTCGACCTGGCCGTCGATGGCGACCTGCTGCGCGACGTGGAGGTCTCCGGGGACTTCTTCCTGGAGCCGGCCGAGGCTCTCTCCTCCATCACCGAAGCGCTCGAGGGCGCCCCGGCAAACGCCGGGGTTGACGGCTGGGCGCAGCGCATCAGCGCGGGGATGCCGGAGGAGGCGCAGATGATCGGGTTCTCTGCCGAAGCGGTCGCCACGGCAGTGCAGCGGGCCGTCGAAGGCGGTGACGCATGAGCGACGAGAAGCGCATCTCCGGTGAGAAGCAGGCGAAGTTCGACTCCCTGAAGGAGCGCTGGCTGGAGTACGACTGGCAGTTGATCCGCGGCGAACCCGAGCACCCCTACATGCATCAGGCGCTCGAGGAGAAGCTCGTGGAGGAGGTGGCCGCCGGGCGGCGCAAGCCCACCCTGCGCTTCTGGAACTGGGGCGGCAATGCCGTCGTGCTGGGCCGCTTCCAGTCGGTCCGCAACGAGGTCGACCCGGAGGGCGCCAAGAAGCACGACATAACCATCACCCGGCGCATGACCGGCGGTGGGGCCATGTTCGTCGAGCCGCCCAACACGATCACCTACTCCATCTACGCTCCCGAGGCGCTCGTTGCCGGCCTCAGCTTCGTCGACTCCTACGCGTTCCTGGACCAGTGGGTGCTCGAGGCGCTGCAGACCCTTGGGGTGGACGCGTTCTACGTGCCCATCAACGACATCAGCTCCAGCGGCGGCAAGATCGGCGGTGCCGCGCAGACGCGGCGCAACGGCGTCGTACTCCACCACGCGACCATGGCCTACGACATGAACCCGGCGAAGATGCTCGAGGTCCTGCGCATAGGCAAGGAGAAGCTCTCCGACAAGGGCACCACCAGCGCGGCCCGCAGGGTCGAGCCGCTCCGGGTCCAGACGCAGCTGCCCAAGGAGGAGATAATCGACCGGTTCGTGGAGGTCTTCGCCCAGCGGCACGGCGGCCTCACCGAAAGCGCGCTGACGGAGGCAGAGTACAGCGCCGCCCAGGAGCTCGTGACCAGCAAGTTCGGTCACGACGAGTGGATCTACCTGCTGCCCTAGGGCCGCACCCGAGAGTTTGCGCGGAGAGCCGGAGCGGACTTGGACGAGATCGACCGACCGACAGATGATGCCGGACAGGACCTGCGGGTACGCCGTACCCGCAGGATGCTCCAGGGGGCACTGGTCGATCTTGCCCTGGAGAAGCCGTTCGACGCGATCACCGTCCGCGACCTGACTAACCGCGCGGGGATCGGTTACGCCACCTTCTTCCGCCACTACAGCAGCAAGGAGGAGCTCGTCCGGGCGATGCTCCAGGGCCTGCTCGGGGAGCTGCTCGCGAAGGTGCGGCCCTACGAGGAGAGCGACCCGGCGGGAGCCGCCCTGGTGGTCTTCAGGCACGCGGCGCAGAACGTGCAGCTCTACCGGCTGCTGCTGCGCACCAGCAACAGCTCCGTCGAACTGCTGGGCGAGGTGATCCGCGTGGGCAGCGAGGCGGTTGGCCGCAGCTACCGGAGCCGCCCGGGCAGCACCGTCCCCTTCGAGGTCGCGGCGCAACACCTGGTGCGCTCCTTCGTGAACCTCACCGAATGGTGGCTGGAGAGCGGCATGCCCTACTCACCGGAGGAGATGGCGCAAATCTTCGATGAGCTGCTGCGCCGGCCCCTGCTGGAAACCGTCTTCGAGCTCAGGAGGGAGTAGCCCCGCCGACTGCCGGCGGCTGCTGCGCCATCGCGCCCAGCTTGAGACCGGCAAGCACCTGCCTGATCCCTTCCGTGCCGGCGAACCAGCCCATCTTCAGCGCGCAGAAGCCGCTCAGCTGCTGCGTGGCACACACGGGCTTCGTCTGACACGTGTCGAGCACCAGGGGCCCGGAGACCGCTTCGATGACGTCGAGCATCGACGTTTCATCCAGATCGATGAGGATGGAAAGGCCCCCGCCCCGGCCCATCTGGCTGCGGATCATCTTCGCGTTGACGAGCCGCCTGACGACCTTCGCGGTGAAGGCCGGAGGCAGTTGCAGCCGCTCGGCAAGATCGGCAGTACTGATTCCCGGGTTGCCCGCGATATGGATCAGCAGATGTATGGCGTAGCTTTCATCGCGCTTGAGCAGCGTCCTCGGCTCAGTCATGCCGCCTATCTTATACAGTCTGGTCCAAGTTTGCTGTCCCGGCAGCCGGCAGGTCAAATACGTGTTGGCTGCCTGTTTGACCACGTCCCGCGCCCTACCCTGTCTGGAGGCCGCCCTGGCAATGGCGGCAAGAACCTATCGGGGGGTAACTGACATGGCATTCAACAATCTAGAGGACATCTTCAAACACCACATCAAGGACCTGTACAGCGCCGAGCAGCAGCTGGCGAAAGCCCTGCCACAGATGGCCAAACAGGCCTCCTCGGACGAGCTGAAGGAAGCGTTCGACCAGCACGAGAAGCAGACCAAGGAGCAGCTCCAGCGGCTCGAGGAGATAGGCGAGCACATGGGCTTCAAGGTTGGTGGCATGACCTGCAAGGGGATGAAGGGCCTGATCGAGGAGGCCCAGGAGGTCATGAAGGAGGCAGAGGGAGGCACTCCCGAAGCCATGGACGCCGCCCTAATCGCCGCCGCCCAGAAGGCAGAGCATTACGAGATCACCTCCTACGGCACCGCCGCCACCTTCGCGGAGGAGCTGGGCAACGACGAGGTGCTGAAGCTCCTCAAGAAGACCCTGGACGAGGAGGAGAAGACCGACGAGCGCCTGTCCAAACTCGCCAAGGGGGGTATCAACAAGGCGGCACTGCAGGCCTGACCCGCACAGACGGCATACGGCAACTCCAACTGCCGGTGGCGGCCGCCTGCCGCCCCGGCATACTTTTACGGCGCCGTGCGGTGCAGGCAGTCGCAGACACCAGGGGCCACTTTCCCTCACAATGGCCCCACAGTGTCCAAGCGCAACGTCAAAAGCTCACTGAAATCGGTATCTGCAGCGCTGCTGCTCCTCCTCGTCTGGACTATCGCCAGCGGCCAGGACAACCTGTACGGCCCGCAGGCGCCCCAGGACGTGACCTTCGTGCGCGTCTTCAACGCGCTGGGCGAGGAGGTTGCAGTCACCTTTCCGGCCGGCAGCGAACAGCGGCTGGCACCCCGTGAAGCCACCTCCTACGTCCACGTCGAACCGGGGACGCACGAGGTCCTCGTCGGGGAGCAGGCAGTAAGCTTTGAGGGCGGCCCCGAAGAGTTCTACACGATCGTCGTCACTGGTGAGCAGCCGCTGCTCATCCAGGACGAGGCGTTGCGGGACATCTCCCGCGGCCTGCTCACCGTCTATAACCTGGCAGGCGCACCGCTGGACCTGGAGACCGGCGACGGCACGGCCGTCTTTCAGGCGGTCGAACCCGGTGCCAGCGAGAGCATCCAGGTGAGCGAGGCCCAGGTCGGGTTCACCGCCAGCCTGGCACAGGGCGCACAGGCAACGCTCGAGCCGCGGCTCTACAGCCGCGGGGTGGCCCACGGTCTGTTCGTCGTGACAGACGGCGAGGATGTGCAACTGATCCATGTAGAGTCGGCCGGACAGTAACGGCCAGCGCCCGATGGTCTTCACCAGCAGCGCTTTCCTCTTCCTCTTCCTCCCGCTCTTCCTGGCGGTCTACCACCTGTTGCCCGCCCGCTGGAGGACCACCTGGATCCTGGTCGCCTCCTACCTGTTCTACGGCTGGTGGCGCCTGGATTTCCTGCTGCTGTTCATCCTGTCGAGCGTCGTCACCTACCTGCTGGGCCGGCGGATCGCCCGCGCACGGGAGGAGAGGCCGGGGGCGGCGCGGCGGCTGCTCGCCGGCGGAGTCGTCCTCCACCTGGGCACGCTTGCCTACTTCAAGTACTTCAACTTCGGCGTCGACAGCCTCAACGCTCTGCTCACCGCTCTGGGCGGGAGCGGGTTTGACGCCTGGCAGGTCATCCTGCCGATCGGCATCTCCTTCTATATCTTCCAGTGCATCAGCTACCTGGTCGATACGAACCGTGGTGACGTCCCCGGCGATCAGCGCTTCGTAGACGTTGCCGCCTACATCGCGCTCTTCCCGCAGCTCATCGCCGGCCCCATCGTCCGCTACAAGGACCTGGGCTGGCAGTTGCGGAACCCGGTGGCGAGGGCGGGGGATTTCTCGGCCGGATCCCTGCGCTTCATGGTGGGCTTCTGCAAGAAGGTGCTGGTGGCCGACACGGTCGCGCCGCTCGTCGACGCCACCTTCGCCCTGCCGGCACCGACGATGGCCGAGTCCTGGCTGGGTGCCCTCGCCTACGCCATTCAGCTCTTCTTCGACTTCTCCGGCTACAGCGACATGGCCATCGGCATCGCGCGCATGATGGGCCTGCGCCTGCTGGAGAACTTCGCGCTGCCCTACCAGTCGAAGACGATCACGGAGTTCTGGCGCCGCTGGCACATCTCGCTCTCCCGCTGGCTGCGTGACTACCTCTACATCCCCCTGGGCGGGAACCGGCGCGGGCGCGGGCGCACCTACGTCAACCTGGCGACGGTCATGGTGCTGGGCGGCCTGTGGCACGGCGCCGCCTGGACGTTCGTCCTGTGGGGCGCCTGGCACGGGGGCCTGCTCGTTGCCGAGCGGCTCCTGACTGAAGCGAAGGTGCGCCTCGCCGTGCCCGCCTGGCTCGCGGTGGCCCGTACCTTCCTGTTCGTGCTGCTCGGCTGGGTGACCTTCAGGGCAACCAGCTTCGCGGACGCGCTGGCCGTCTACCGCGGCATGGCCGGCCTCAACGGATTCGGCCTGAGCGCCGACTTCACGTGGCAGGTGCCCCTGCTTTCGGTCGTGGTCCTCGTCGTGGCCTACGCGCTGGTGTGGCTGCCGCCCGCCAGGGATCCGCTGCCCGCCCAGGAGCGCGCAACCCGGGAGTCCGGCGCGATCCCAATGGGCGCCCTCTACCGCCTGCCGGTGGGCCTGCTCGTGCCCCTCTTTGCACTGGGGATCCTGCGCAGCGTGGCCAACAGCTTCTCGCCCTTCCTCTACTTCCAGTTCTGATGGACGACCGCAGGCCACTCAGCAAACCGTTGCGCCGGGAAGGGCGGGGCGCCGACGAGCAAATGCGGCGGGAACGGGATGCCTCCTCGCGCAGCAGCAGGCCGGTGAGCCGGGCGTTCGGCTGGTGGATGATCGCCTTCCTGGTAGCCGGCGTACTCCTCTCGCTGCTCAACCCCGCCCTGAACGAGGATCCCGGCGGCTCGCCGGTGGACGGCAGCTGGACCGCCAACTACCAGCAGCAGCTCGATGAGAACTCCCCCCTGCTCGACATCGCCACCGGCGTGTGGGGAGCTATCGAATACGTGCTCCTGCGCGAGGGGCGCCCCGGTGTGCTCGTAGGCGCCGACGGCTGGCTGTTCCCCACGCAGGAGTTCGACGCACCACCCGACAGGGCAGAGTTCCGCAACCGCCTGGCCACGAACCTGGCCCATGTGACGGGGGTTCGCGAGGAACTCGCCGGGGACGGAGTCGACCTGCTCGTCCTGCTGGTACCTTCCAAGGCGCGCCTGTACGAGGAGAAGCTGGGCCGCTACTCTGTGCCCCAGACCGTACGCGAGAGCTACGACCTGGCCCTCGCCGGGCTGGAGGAGAGCGGCGTGGCCGTGCTCGACGCGCGCCCGGCGCTGGAGGCTGCCAAGGCCACCGGGGAGGCCTTCTTCAGGACCGATACCCACTGGACGCCCCACGCCACGGCACTCGTGGCGCAGGCGGTCGCCCAGCGGCTCGGCGGGCCAAGCTGGTCCGGCACGCACGAATACCGCACTGAGACCGTCGGAACGAGCGACTTCCATGGGGACCTGAGCAGCTTCATTCCCATGGGGCCGCTCTACGACGTCCTGGGCCCGCCGGCCGACACGCTGCGCGAGCTGCAGACCAGCCGGGCAGGAGGGCCGGGTAGCGACCTGTTCGCGGAGGAGGTGCAGCCCGTGACCCTCGTGGGCACCTCCTACAGTGCCGACGAGCGCTGGCATTTTGCCGGAGCGCTCAGGCGGGAGCTGGGCAGCGACGTGCTCGTGGCGGCGCAGGAGGGAAGGGGCCCGCTCGAGCCCATGACCGAGTACCTGAACGGCGAAGCTTACAGAGATTCCAGGCCCGAACTGGTGCTGTGGGAGATACCCGAGAGGCACCTGAGCGCCGACTGGGCAAACTTTGAAGGAGAGTGATGCAGACCGTCAAGCGTTTTCTGATCCCAGTCCTGCTCCTGGTCCTCATTCCGGTCGCTGCAGCGCAGCCCGGTACCTTGCTGAACGTCGAGGACACCGGCGTCTACGCCCCCGGGCAGGTTGATGGCCAGGTCGCCGGCCGCTTCCGGAACAACGGGGAGACGGCACCACAGGCGGAGACCGCCGTCCACACCTACCTGATCCAGTTCGAGAGCACCTGGCCCGATGGCGAGCCGGCTCCCATCACCGCTCAGCTCTACGTGCCCGAGCAGCCAGCCGATCCGCAGCACCTGCTCGTCTTTGGCCCCGGCTCGACCGGCCTGGTCGAGATGTGCGCGCCCTCGAGGCAGTTTGTGGACAACCGCAGCTTCGACACCTACACGGCCTACACGCTCGCCTACGCCGGCCAGGGATCGTTCGCGATCGTGCCCAACTACATGGGGTTCTTCGACGAGGGCGTCATCCAGCCCTACTTCGACAAGGTCGCCGAGGGCCGTGTGATGCTCGATGCCATCCGGGCCGCTACGGGCGTTCTTCGGGAGCTTGGCGTCGTGGCAGATGAAGGGCAACTGCCGGCTTTCGTCGCCGGCTACTCCCAGGGCGGCCACGCGGCCTTCGCGGCCGCCGACCTGCACGGGGAGTACGCGCCGGAGACGAACCTGCTCGGGGTGGTCGGCTTTGGCCCGTCGACGATAATGTCGAATCTCTTCCTGGAGTTCACCTACGTCTCCCCCTGGGTGATCCATGCGGCCAACGCCTTCTCGCCTGAACTCCTCGATCCGGCCCAACTGCTCGTCGAGCCCTACCTGTCGAACCTGAGCAGCGACGCCGAGCGGCTCTGCATCCTGGAGGCCCAGCAGTACTACCCGGGCTCGCCCGACGCGCTGTTCACGCCCGCGTTTGTGGCGGCCCTGCGCAACGGCACCCTCGAGCAGGAGTTCCCGGGGGTAGCGCAGTTCTTCGCAAGGAATGACGCAGGACTTGCCGGCCATGGATTTCCGGCTATCATTCTCCAGGGCGTAGATGACCCCGTGGTCCATCTCGACTCGCAGGACGAGTTTGTCAGGGGGCTTTGCGAACGTGACAGCGCCGTCCGTTATCCCAACTACCTGCGTACACGGCACGAAACTCGCTATATCGGCTTCAGAGACGCTCTGGAGTGGATGAAGTCCCTCGCGGGAGGCGCGCCAGCGCCGTCCGATTGTGAGCTCGTTATCGACTGACAGTGGGAGGAAGTTGATGAGCAGGTTCTACTTGCAGGTCGTACTCTTGTGCCTGGCGGCACTGGGTGGCGCCCTGGCGCAGGAAACGGCACAGGATTACGGACAGGCCGGCACGCCGGTCCCGTCACAGGTTCAGCAGGACGATGGCTACCCGGGCATGATTACCGGAGTGACGGTCCGGGGCGACGTGGACCCGTACGAGATCCAGCGTCTGGCCAGCCCCTTCTTTGGCGGCTTCGGTCCACCGATCATCGAAAACGCCGCCAGCGAGTACGAGGTGTCGTTCCTCACCACCGCCCTGGATGGCGAGCTGGTCGAGGTGACGGCGCAGTTGTTCGTGCCGGACCTGCCTTCACCGGAGTCCCTGCCCCTCTACGTTTTCGGGTCGGGAACGACGGGAATCGCCGACATTTGCGCGCCGTCGCGGGAGAGCCACTACCCGGCCGACCTGGGTTACGCGCGGCAGTACCTGCTGGCCTACGCCGGCAGGGGCTTCGTGTCGATCATCCCCGACTACCTGGGCTACGAGACGCCCGGCCGCTACCAGTCGTACTTCAACGCTGAGGCCGAGGCCCGCGTGATGCTGGACGCCAGCCGCGCCGTCGAAGACTTCTTCGATCGCTATCACGCCGCAACGGGTGCGGAGGAGGCGGGCGTGACGGGCAGCGCCCAGAACCCGCTGACCACCACCGGTGCGCAGCGCAGCATCTTCCTGGGCGGTTACTCGCAGGGCGGGCATGCCGCCTTCGCTGCTGCCGATCTCAACGGCGCCTACGCACCCGACATCGAGATCGCCGGACTCATGGGCTTCGGGGCGACCACCGACGTCCAGGCGCTGCTGCGTGAGGGCCCCTACTACGCCCCCTACATCGTCCTGTCCTACGCGCAGGATTACGGCGAGCAGCTTTTCGACCCCGAGGCGATCCTTGCGCGCAACTGGCTTGGCGACCTCCACGACCGGGCCGGGCAGCTGTGTGTGGATGAGGCGCAGGCGTTCTATCCATTCTCGGCCAGCCGCATCTACAACGACGACTTTCGCCAGTCGCTCACGAGTGGGACTCTGGAGGAAGACTACCCCGCGGTTGCGCAGCTGCTCGAAACGAACAACACGGGCCTGAGCGGCCATGGGCTCCCCTCCCTGATCGTCCAGGGTGAGGACGACGTGATCGTATGGAACGAGACCCAGCAGGCGTTCGCCCGGGAGCTGTGCAACCAGGGCAGCGACGTGCTCTACCTGCAATACCCCGGGGTGCGGCACAGGCAAACCAGGCCGGCCGGCTTCGAGGAGTCGATCGCCTGGATGAAGTCGCTTGACAGGGCGGGCAGTGCAGCGTCGACATGCGAACTGCTCAGCTCGGACGGTTACCTGCCGGACCCGAGGACGGCCGGCCGGTAATAATGCCTTCGTGAGCATCTACCACGCTGAGTCGGAACGTCTGCGCAAGCTGCGCGCCTCGGCCGAGCGGATTGCCGCCCAGGTAGCTGCGCCTCGCGCCGAGGAGGTGGACCGCCGCGCCCAGTGGCCCAGCCACACGTTCGAGGCGCTGGCGCAGGAGGGTCTGCTGGGCCTCAACGTCCCCGCATCCCTGGGCGGCCACGGGCAGGGCCTGACGGGCCTGCTGCTCGTCACCGAGGCGATCGCCCGGGCGTGCTCCTCATCGGGCCTCTCCTACGGCATGCACAACGTGGCCACGGCGGTGATGGCGGCCCGCGCCACCCGCTACCAGGAGGAGCATTTCCTCGAACCAATCGCACGCGGCGAACATGTGACGGCGCTGGCGATCGCCGAAGCCGGCACCGGCAGTCACCTCTACCTGACCGAAACGGCGATAGAACGCCAGGACGGGCACTTCCTGGTGCGTGGCCAGAAGCAGTTCGTGACCAGCGGCGGGCACGCGGATTCCTACGTGGCGACCACCCTGACGACCACGGGTCACGCCGCGCCGGGCCAGTTCAACATGCTCGTCGTCGAGAAGGGCACCCCGGGTGTGGAGTGGGGCGACGAGTGGAACGGCCTGGGCATGCGCGGCAACGCCGCCCGGGCCATGAAACTGCAGGGAGCCCGTGTCGACGTGCGCAACCTGCTGGGCGAGGAGGGCGACCAGAACTGGTACATGTTCGAAATCGTTGTCCCCTACTTCATCCTGGCCATGGCGGCCACCTACCTGGGCGTCGCCCAGGCTGCCCTCGATGATGCAATCACGCACGTGCGCACGCGCCGGTTCGGGCACTCCGGGGAGCTGCTGTCCGGCTCGCACGTGATCCAGCAGAAGGTGGCCGCCCTGTGGGCGAAGGTTGAGAAGGGCAGGCGACTGGTCTATCACGCAGCCAATCTGGGCGACCGGGGTGACGAGCAGGCGCTGCCGACGATCCTTACGGCCAAGGCCGAGATCGACGATCTGGTCATCCACGTCACCAACGAGGCCATGACGCTCGGCGGTGGCCAGGCCTACCGCGACAACGCGCGTCTGGCGCGCCTCCTTCGTGATGCCCGGGCGGGCCAGGTCATGTCGCCGACCACCGACCTGCTCAGACTCTGGGCCGGGCGGGTGTTGCTGGGACTGCCAATCCTGTGATGAGCGGCGATCAGGGGGCGGGCACACAGCCCGCCGTGCTGTGGCTGGGCGAGAAGCCCGACCTTCCGGGACTGAATCGGCACGGGCTCGACATCCGGCACGCGGGTTGGTACTGGTACGAGGAGGCCCTTGGGGCCCTGGCTCAGCCGCCGTTGGTGGTCGTCCTGGGTCCGGACGCCCCCGAGCCCCTGACTGTCGCGCGCCTCATCTACCGGCGCTCACCTCTCTCCTACCTGGTGTTCGTGCTCGACGCGGCGGCCATCCGGGACCTGCGCGAGAGCATGGCGCTTACGCCGATGATCGGTACCTCGTGGAGCATCATCGATCTGGATGCGGAGCCAGTGGCGGAAAGGATCGCTGCGGCCGTGACTGCGAGCCGCCAGCGGCGCTTCCTGCGCACAAGCCTCGACGCCATCAACGTCCACGTGGGGGCCGAGAAGGCGCCGCAGGACAGCAGCGAGTACAAGCGGCTCGTGATCTCGGACCGGTTCCTGGCAACCATTCTCGAGCACGCGCATGACGCCATCATCTCCCTCGACCTCACCAGGCGCGTGCTCACCTGGAACCGTGGGGCGGAGGTGCTCTTCGGATACGCTCCGGCGCCGGCGCAACGGCTGCGGGTTGAGGATCTGGTAACCGATGCGGACCGGGAGGCGCTGCTGGCGGCGTTCGACGAGGCGCGGCGGGGCGACTCGGCTCACGAGCTGGAGCTTCGGCTGCGCCGGGCCAATGGCACCCTCTTCACAGGGGAGGCAACGCTGGCACCGGTGCGCGAGGAGAAGGGCGAAATCGTGGCCGTGTCGCTCACCATCCGTGATATCAGCGAGCGGAAGCGGAACGAGGAGCGCTTGCGGCAGCTCCACAGCGAGCTGGAGGAGCGCGTCGTGGAGCGTACCGCCGCGTTGCGCGCGGTCAACCGGGAGCTGGAGTCGTTCACCTACAGCGCCTCGCACGACCTGCGTGCGCCCCTGCGCGGCATTGACGGTTTCTCGCAGGCGCTGCTGGAGGATTACGGCGAACTCCTTGATGAGCGGGCACGCAATTATGTCCACAGGGTGCGGTCAGGCGCCAAGAAGATGGGGCAAATCATCGATGCGCTGCTGATGTTGTCCCGCATCTCCCGCACCGACATGGAGCCGGAGCCGGTGGACCTGCGGGAGATCGCGCAGGCCACTCTCGAGGAGTTCAGAACCCAGGACCCCGATCGGCAGGTGGAGTTCAGGTGCGACGAGAACATGGTCGTTCAGGCCGACCATCAATTGATGCAGATCGCCCTGTTCAACCTGCTGCACAACGCCTGGAAGTTCACGCGCGACCGGGAACACGCGGTGATCGAGTTCCGCAGGCTGGAGGACGCGGCCGCGCACACCTTCTTCGTGCGTGATAACGGAGCGGGCTTTGACATGGCGTTTGCGGACAAACTGTTCGTCCCGTTCCAGCGGTTGCACGATGTCCGCGAGTTCGAGGGCTCCGGCATTGGCCTGGGCACGGTGCACCGCATCATCAACCGGCATGGCGGCCGGCTGTGGGCGCAGGGCAAGGAGGGCGAGGGGGCTACCTTCTACTTCGAGCTTCCCCCGGATGTGCGCTCCATCTCCGTGGGCGCCTCGACGTCTGATGGCGAGGAACCTGGGCTGCGCCCGGGCACATCGTCTGTCAGCGACCTGTAGGGTTCCCGCCAGTACCGCTCAAGCCAGGCGACCGCGCCCGTGATGTCCGCGCCGGCGGCGATGCTCTCCATCCGCGCGAGCTGCCGGGGGTGCGTGGCGTCCAGTGGAAGGCGCTGGCCTGCAGGCAGGAGCGGGTTCAGGCGCAGGTAGCGGTCGCCCAGGAAGGCGCGGCACTGGTAGTCGACCACACCGGTGTCGCCGGCTGCGAGCAGGTCGACGAGGGGTCTCGCCCACTGCACGACACCCCAGTCGTGGCGTTCTCCCGCAATGTTGCGTGGAACGGTGCCGGTACCGATGGAGAGCAGCGAAACCTCCTGGAGGCGCGGAGGATCGCTTACCGAGCGACGGTCCTGAGATTGGGCCAGCGCGCACAGGGCGGGATTGTTGGCGGCGAGGGCGCCATCGGCAAAGCCTCTGTAGGTGGGGAAGTAGGTCGGTGCGGCGCTGGTCTTGAGCGCCACCTGCCATGCGGGCTCGTGCGCGTCGGAGTCGGTTCCCGGGAAGTTGTGGTAGAACTTCGCGCGCCAGCGGGCCGGGCGGGTGTTGCCTGATCCGTTGTCGCCCTGCCCACCGGAACTGCTCCCGTTCAGGTCGAAGGCGGTTATGAGCACGCGCTTGTTGAGCCCGCCCAGGGTAGTGTCGCCGAGCAGGTCGCGAGCGACGGCCTCAAGGCCCCTGTTGTCGTAGTCGGCGCCAAGGAGCCTCCCCAGGTCGGCGAAATCGTCCAGCAGGCTGTCGGCGAAGATCCGGGGAGCGCGTGTCCTGAAGAGCTGTGCCAGTTCGCCCGGCGAGTAGCCCTTTGCCAGACCCAGGGCGATGAGACCGCCGCTTGAGGTCCCGGCGATCAGATCGACGTTCTGCAGCAGCCGGGGCTCGTGCCGGGCGAGCCGTTCGAGCAGCAGTGCGCTGAGCAGCCCGCGCATGCCACCGCCGTCGAGGGAAAGGATCCTGTAGGACATCCCGTCTCCTGGCGCTGCCCCGGTTCTTGCGTGTGTCCGGATTCTACTCCCTTTCGACGCTACGGCGAACTAAGCGTGAAGCCACAGACCGCCGTCAGCACGGGGTTGATACTTCACATACAGGGAGGAAACCATGGCGCAGGGGAAAACGCCACCGCCCGAAAGTGACCGCCCGGAGCACCTGCCGGATCAACCGCCGGTGAAGGAGAACGCCGAGGAGTTGCGCCGGGGGGAGTACGACCCGGAGCGCGGCCGCAACCTGCCGTCGATTGCCGTTCTGATCACGATAGGCCTGGCCGTCATCATCCTCGTCTTCCTGTTCGCGCTGTAGGAGGACGCGCCGTTAATCCGGCCGGCGGGGCCGCCTGCCGGCGACGGCGCGTGGGGTGTCACTCCGTCAGGCCACTGTCGCTGGCCAGCCCGTCAGGCCTCCTCGAACACGAGCTCCTCGTCGAACGAGCCGTTGCCGCCAGTGCCCTCGCCTGCTCCGATGGCGACCAGTACCTTCTCGCGTATCTCGGGGATGAGCTGGGGGTTTTCGCGCAGGTAGTCGGCTGACTTCTCCTTGCCCTGCCCCAGGCGCT
>CALKAI010000187.1 GCA_937983275.1 uncultured Trueperaceae bacterium
ACTTCGACGCCGCCGGCGCTGGTGGGCTGGATGCCTGCCCTGGGGGCGGTGCTGGTTCCACAGGCTGCGAGGAACAGTGCGATTGCGAGGAGTGCGAGGGACCGAAGGAGGGTCTGCTGGCCAAAGGCCGGCTGGCGGGTGGGGGCTACGTTTTTTGTCATTGCGGGGGCTCCTACTCTCTGCTGCCAGGAAAGTTAGGCAGCTCCTTTCTGTGTGCGAGGGAGAGCAGGCAAGGAGCGGTTGAAAGAGGCTCCCCTCGGCCGGTTGCGCCACTAGCTCCATCAACCCCTGGCGCCCAAGTCTTGCGGGATTGATTTCGTCGCTTCCGAGGGGTCTTTCTTCCGGTTCCCCTCTTGACACAGAAGATACGGGTAGCATCTATAAGAACTATTAGCAACCCAATGTGTGCGCGAGACAAATTCGTCGACTACGCGCGTGAGGGACGGGGATTTCAGGCATCGACGCCGGAATCTTCATGAGAATAGGTCGCTGAATGTGATGAATTTTATGCGGTGGGGTGTCCTTATCACAGGTGCAGTTTTGGGCCGGGGCTACTGTTGAAAAGCGAAACGGGAGGCGCCTGGGACGCGTTGAGCGGGTACCGGCCTCCCCGCTGAAAACGGGCTTGCCCCGTCACTGCGGGGCTTGAGGGGTGGCAATGAAGATTCTGGTTACAGGCACTGAAGGCTATCTGGGCTCGCTGCTTGCGCCCATGCTCATGGAGCGCGGGCACGAAGTGGTGGGGGTCGACACCGGCTTCTACAAGGAGGGCTGGCTCTACAACGGCGTGGACCGCACCGCGAAGACGCTGGTGAAGGACCTGCGCCACCTGGAGCCCTTTGACTTCGAGGGGGTGGAGGCGGTGGTGCATATGGCCGAGCTCTCCAATGACCCCGCCGGCGCCCTCGCGCCGCACATCACCTACGAGATCAACCACAAGGGTTCGCTGCACATCGCACAGCTGGCCCGCCAGGCGGGAGTGAAGCGGTTCGTTTACATGTCGAGCTGCAGCGTCTACGGGGTAGCAGAAGGGGCAGAGGTAGACGAGACCAGCCCCGTAAACCCCCAGACCGCCTACGCGGAGTGCAAGACGCTGGTGGAACGCGACCTGCAGCAGATGGCGGGCGACGACTTCTCCCCCACCTTCCTGCGCAACGCGACCGCCTACGGCGCCTCGCCGCGCATGCGCTTCGACATCGTCCTCAACAACCTGGCCGGCTGGGCATGGACCACGAAGCAGATCAAAATGACTTCTGACGGCACGCCCTGGCGGCCGCTCGTTCACGCGCTGGACATCGCCAAAGCCGTCACCAGCGCTGTGGAGGCGCCACGGGAGGCCGTGCACAACGAGATCTTCAACGTGGGCGACTCGCGCCACAACTACCGGGTGCGGGACATCGCCCAGATCGTTGCCGATACCTTCCCCGGCTGCGAACTGAGCTTCGGCGACGCCGGCTCCGACAACCGCTCCTACAAGGTGAACTTCGACAAGATCAACTCGCAGCTGCCCGGCTTCTCCTGCGAGTGGGACGCGGAGCGGGGCGCCCAGCAGCTGCGCGAGGTGTTCGAGCGCATCGACATGACGGTGGAGCAGTTCGAGTGGCGCGGCTTCACCAGGCTCAAGGCGCTCGAGCATCTCATCCGCACCGGCCAGATCGACGACGACTTCCACTGGGTGAAGCCCGGCCAGCAGCAGCTCGAGGTGGTGGCGTGAGCCGCCCGCTGCAACAGGAGGTACCGTTGTGATCTTCACGAAGACGCCGCTGCAGGACGCCTGGCTCATCGACCTCGACCGCAAGGAGGACGAGCGCGGCTACTTCGCGCGCACCTTCTGCAAGAACGAGTTCGAGGAGCACGGCCTGGAGTCGTTCACGGCGCAGTGCAACATGTCGTTCAACCACAAGGCCGGCACGCTGCGCGGCATGCACTACCAGCTGCCGCCGGCCGCCGAGGCGAAGCTGATCCGCTGCGTCAAGGGCGCCATCTACGACGTGATCATCGACATGCGCCCGGACTCGCCCACCTACCTGCAGCACTTCGGGGTGCGCCTGGACGACGAGAACTGGACGGCGCTCTACGTGCCGCCGCTCTTCGCGCACGGCTACCAGGCGCTGGTCGACGGCGCGACCGTCACCTACCAGGTGAGCGAGTTCTACACGCCCGGACAGGAGCGCGGCCTGCGCTACGACGACCCGCGCTTCGCGATCGAGTGGCCCATGGAGGTGACCGTCATCTCCCAGAAGGACGCCTCCTGGGAGCCGTTCCGGGAGCAGGAGCAGGTCACGGGCTAGGCCCGTCATTCACGTCATCTCAGGGGGGCATGATTTTGTGATCATCATCGACAGCGCGCTGAGGAAGCGCCAGGAGGAAGGCAACCCGCTGCGGGTGGGCCTCATCGGTACGGGGTTCATGGGCCGGGGGATCATCAACCAGATCGTCAACAGCGTTCCCGGCATGGTGCTGGCGGCGGCTTACAACCGCACGCCGGAGAAGGCGTTGAGGGCGTTCGGCGAGGCCGGTATTTCAGATGCCGTGACCGTCTCCACCGGCGACGAACTGGAGGACGCGATCCGCGCGGGCCGCCCGGCGGTCACCGACGACCCTTACCTGCTCACCAGGGCGCAGGGCATCGACGTGCTCATCGAGGCGACCGGCGCGGTCGAGTTCGGCGCCCACGTCACGCTCGACGCCATCGAGCACGGCAAGCACATGGTCTCCATGAACGCCGAGCTCGACGGGACGGTGGGCCCCATCATCCAGGAGTACGCGCGGGAGAAGGGGGTGATCTTCTCTGCCGCCGATGGCGACCAGCCGGGGGTGCAGATGAACCTGGTGCGCTTCGTGCGCTCCATCGGGCTCACGCCGGTTCTCGCCGGCAACGTGAAGGGGCTGCAGGATCCCTACCGGAACCCGACCACCCAGCAGGGTTTCGCGGAGAAGTGGGGCCAGAACGTCAACATGGTCACCTCCTTCGCCGACGGCACGAAGATCTCCTTCGAGCAGGCGATCGTCGCCAACGGCACCGGCATGACCGTCGCCAAGCGGGGCATGCACGGGCACGACTGGACGGGCCACGTCGACGAGGCAACGCAGCTCTACGACGTCGACGAGCTGCGCGAGCTGGGCGGGATCGTCGACTACCTGGTGGGCGCGAAGCCCGGCCCGGGCGTGTTCGTCTACGCTACGCACGACGACCCGAAGCAGCAGCACTACCTGAACCTCTACAAGCTGGGCGAGGGCCCGCTCTACTCCTTCTACACGCCGTACCACCTGTGCCACTTCGAGGTGCCGCTCTCTGCCGCCCGGGTCGCCCTCTTCGGCGATGCGGTGCTGCAGCCGCTGGGCGCACCGCGCGTCGAGGTGGTTGCCACGGCCAAGCGGGACCTGAAGGCCGGCGAGACCATCGACGGGCTGGGTGGTTACCTGACCTACGGTGAGGCAGAGAAATCCGAAATCGCCCACAACCAGCGCCTCCTCCCCATGGGGGTCGCCGAAGGCTGCCGCCTGAAGCGCGATGTGGCGCAGGACCAGACGCTCACGTACGACGACGTGGAGCTGCCGGAGGGCCGCCTGATCGACAGGTTGCGGGAGGAGCAGGAGGCGCGTTTCTTCGGCACCCGCGAGGCGGCGATCGCCTGACGGTTCCTGCGGCCGGGAGGCAGCGCCCGGGTCGCATTCAGTCACAGGCAAGCGATAAACGGCTACGTATAGTTTCGAGCAACAATCTTTTTCAGGACGTCTAGGGGGGCGCAATGAAAGCAGTAATTCTGGCTGGTGGATTCGGTACGAGGCTTCAGGAGGAGACCGGGCTGCGGCCCAAGCCGATGGTGGAGATTGGCGGCAAGCCCATCCTGTGGCACATCATGAAGATCCTCGATGCGAACGGCATCAAGGAGTTCGTGATCGCGCTGGGCTACCGCGGCGACTTCATCAAGGAGTACTTCCTCAACTTCTACGCGATAAACAACGACATCTCCGTCGACCTGGGCACGGGCTTCACCGAGATTCACGACGGCAACCAGCCCGACTGGAAGATCCACCTGGTGGACACCGGCCTGAAGACGATGACCGGCGGGCGCCTCAAGCGCCTGGCGCCGTGGCTGCAGGATGACGAGAACTTCCTCTTCACCTACGGCGACGGGGTGGCCGACATCGACATACGCCACCTGCAGCAGTTCCACGAGTCGCACGGCAAGCTGGCCACGGTGACGAGCGTGAAGCCGCCGGCCCGCTTCGGCAACCTGGGCTTCGACGGCGACCAGGTCACCAACTTCTACGAGAAGCCTTCCGACGGGGAGACCTGGATCAACGGCGGCTACTTCATCCTCAACCGCCGCGCCATCGACTACATCGACGGCGACGAGTCCGTGTGGGAGCAGGAGCCGATCGAGCGGCTGGTCGCCGACGGCCAGCTGATGGCCTACAAGCACAAGGGCTTCTGGTCGTGCATGGACACGCTCAAGGAGAAGAACATGCTCGAGGAGATGTGGGCCTCGGGCGACGCACCCTGGTGCATCTGGGACCGGGCCAACGATCCCGTGCCGGAGTTCTCCATCTAGAGGGGCACAGAACCCAGCGGCATCAGCAGCAACCAGAACGGCAAGAGGGGGGAGTTCGCAGCGCGAACTCCCCCGTTCACTTGCGCCTGGTTAAAGGACACGTTCAGGTTTTGCCGGGGCCTCAACCCGACTACAGGGCGTGCGCGGGCGCCGGCAGGAAGGCCGCCTCGATGGCGTCAAGGTCGATGAAGCGGTCGGTGGCGTCGATGAGCGACTGCGCGGTCGTTTCCCGCACGGCCAGCACCTCCACCCGCTTGCCCCGCTCCTGCGCCAGCTGCACCAGCGGGGTGAAGTCGCCGTCGCCGGTGGCGAGCACGATCACGTCGCAGTGGTCCCAGGCGCGGACGACGTCCATGGCGATGTCCATGTCCCAGTCGCCCTCCTGGATGGTGTTCCCCTCGTCATCGACGCGGTGCACCCTGACGTGGCGTCGGCGCACCCGGTAACCGAGGGTGGAGAGGCGCGTCACGAAGCCGTAGGCGTTCGACTCGCCCTCCCGCTCCACGACGTAGGCGGTGGCGAAGTGCAGGTGGCGGCCCCGCACGCCCAGCTTCAGCAGGTACTCGTAATCGATGTTGCGGCCGCGCGTTTGCCTGGCCGCGTAGAAGAGGTTCTGGCTGTCGACGAACAGCGCGACCCGTTGCGTGGCCCACTCGCCGGGAGCGAGCCGCAGCTCTGCGCCCGTTTCCGGCGCCTGGGACTCTGGTTGCTGCATGAGCCCATGATAGCTGCTCAGAGGAACTTCGCCATCACCAGGTTGTCCTCGAAACCCGTGTCGGTCCTGATCTGCTGCCGCTCGCGGCCCTCGTGCTCAAAGCCGAACCGCTCGTAGAGGCTTATGGCGGCCCGGTTGTTGGCGCGCACGTTGAGGGTGATCTTGCTGACGCCCACGCTGCGGGCCCACCCGAACGCCTCCTCGAGCAGGCTGCTGGCGACGCCGCGGCGCCGGAAGCGGCCGCCCACGGCGATCGTCAGGGTGGCGACGTGTTCCATGCGCCGGTTAGGGAAGCGGTGCAGCTCGAGCCAGCCGGCCAGCTGCCCGTCGACCTGAGCGACCAGCCACAGCGAGCGGTTGCCCAGCGAGGAGCGGATCCGTTCGCGCAGCGACCACTCGGTGGGCGCCGAATCGCCCACGAACCAGCGGCCGTCCCTGTAGATCTCCCGCTCCAGCTCGTGCAGCGCGCGGGCGTCATCGGCGATCGCCTCGCGTACCTGCACCGCAGAGGTCATCAGTTTCGTCGTCACAAGCCCTATTCCTCTGATCCGATCACCCTCGTCGCTCCGGCGTCATTCAGCGCCCGGGCGGCACGCTCGCGTTCCTGCCCCTCGACATCGACTGTCAACAGGGTAGCGCCTTCGCTCACCAGGCGCTTCAGGTAGTACATGCCGTTCTCTGCCGATTTTGCGTTGTCGAACACCGCGATCAACATTTACCCCTCCTGCCCTCGCCGTTACGCTAGCGGCTGGTGGCGGGGCCGCACTTGAGGCTTTGCCACAAAAGTTGCGCTGCGCACGGGGGCCGGTCCCTCTGCTACGCTGTTTCGTCGTGAAGGAGTGCTTTCTTGCAGAAGCTCATCACCTCTGAATCGGTCACCGAGGGACACCCCGACAAGCTGGCCGACCGCATTAGCGACAGCGTCCTCGACGCCATCCTGGGCATCGACGACAACGCCCGGGTTGCGGCCGAGGCCATCCTGACCACCGGCCTTGCCCTCATCGCCGGCGAGATCACCACCGACGGCTACGTCGACCTGCAGCGGATCGTGCGCGACACGGTGCGCGAAGTCGGCTACGTGAACGGCGAATCGGGCTTCGACGCCGACCACAGCGCCGTACTCATCGCCATCAACGAGCAGTCGCCCGACATCGCTCAGGGCGTAGACAAGTCGACTGAGGCCCAGAGCGGCGACCCCTTCGACCTCACCGGCGCCGGCGACCAGGGGATCATGTTCGGTTACGCCTGCGACGAGACGGACGAGCTGATGCCCCTGCCCATCACCCTCGCGCACCGGCTGGCGCACCGCCTCGCCCAGGTGCGCAAGGATGGCACCCTCCCCTACCTGCGGCCCGACGGCAAGGCGCAGGTGACGGTCGCCTACGAGGGTGACGAGCCGGTGGGTGTGGCGTCCGTTGTGCTCTCGGCCCAGCATGCGCCCGATATCGGGCTGGAGAAGCTGCGGGGCGATCTCGAGGAGACCGTCATCCGCAAGATCATCCCCGAGGGGATGCTCAGCAACGAAACGAAGCTGTACATCAATCCCACTGGCCGTTTCGTGGTGGGCGGGCCAGAGGCCGATGCCGGCCTGACCGGCCGCAAGATCATCGTCGACACCTATGGTGGCGCGGCGCCCCACGGCGGCGGAGCCTTCAGCGGCAAGGATCCCACCAAGGTCGACCGCAGCGCCTCCTACTACGCCCGCTACATCGCCAAGAACGTCGTCGCCGCGGGGCTGGCACGGCGTTGCCAGGTGCAGCTCGCCTACGCGATAGGCGTGGCCAGGCCGGTGGGGATGTACGTGGATACGTTCGGGACCGGGAAGGTTTCGGACGAGGAGATGAGCGCCCTGGTCGCCCGGCACTTCGACGCCAGGCCGGCCTCGATCATCAGGCAGCTCGACCTGCTGCGCCCCATCTACAAGAAGACGAGCGCCTACGGGCACTTCGGTCGGGCCGGCTTCAGCTGGGAGCGGACCGACCGTGCCAAGGACCTGAGGGAGGAGGCCCTTGGCAAGGGGTAAATCCCGCTGCCAAGGTGTGTTAGAACATTCGCATGGCAAGAATCGTGATGGGGAATCGCGATGGCCCGCTTGCCCTCGCACAGGCGAGGAGCGCCATTAGCGAGTTGGCTTCCGAGTGGCCGGACATCCACTTGGTGCAGAAGACTGTTCCCGCCTCCGGCAACGTGGGCGAATTCGAGGCGCTGTTCAACGCACTCGAGAAGGGCGCGATCAACATCGCGCTGGTTAGCCTGGAGCGACTCCCCGACACGCTGCCCGACGGCATCACCCTGGCCTCGGTCACGAAGCGGCTGGAGCCGCGCAGCGCGTTGATAGCCAAGGGGAAGCGCAGCCTCGAGCAGTTGAGCGACAGGGCTGCGATCGGTGTGGGCAGCGAACGTGACGCGGCCTTCCTGCACGCCTCGGGCCTGAACCTGGCGGCGCAGGTGATGAGCGGTTCGATAGACAGCGCACTCAACATGCTCGCCTCGGGAGACCTGGAGGCGGTGCTGGTGCCCTGCTCGACCCTTATCGCCCTGGACCGGCGCGACCAGATGGACGCGCTGCTCGACCCGGAGGTTTTCGTTCCCGCCGTAGGCGTGGGCTCGGTGGGCCTGCTCGTCAAGGAGGAGGACGACAACGCCTTCGAGGTGGCCTACACCTTGCAGCACCGGCCCAGCTTCGACAGGGTACGGGCCGAGCGTTCCTTCCAGAAGGCCCTGCGCGAGGAGGGCCTCTCCGTGGGCGCGCTTGCCTCCGTCACCGCCGACGGTGAACTCTCCCTCCTGGGTGCGGTCGCCCTCGACGGCGGCCCGGTCGTCCAGGCCACGACCAGCGGTGAGGCGAACGAGGCGCAGGAGCTGGGGACGATGCTGGCGCAGGACGTCCTGCAGCAGCTGAAGGCGATAAAAACTGGCTAGATTACAGTTGTCAGGCGAGTTCTGCTGCGAGTAGTACATTTCATAGTTGTCGGTACGCCGTTGGTCCACTCACCAGCGGCGTACTTTTTTAAGGCAAACTTGTTGGCAGTGCCGCGCAATTGTGCCGCATAAGCAGCCGACGGGTCGGGGTCGGTTATGTCACCAACGGAGAGTAAACGCACACATATGGATAGTTCCAAGAACACATTGCCCAACGAAGCCTACGATGACGAAATCTCGCTTCGCGATCTCTATCTGATCCTGAAGCGCAATATCTTCTGGATCGTCTCGGTGCCGGTCCTGGTTGCAATCGTCGCGTTCACCCTGGTGAGCCTGATGCCCCCCAGCTACGAGGCCCAAAGCACGACCGTCGTGACGCCGCCACCCGTGGAGATCGACAGCGACCGCGGCGTCCGGTTCCAGCCGGCAGTCTCGGTTCCCTTCGAGTCGTACGAACGCCTCGCCCTCAGCAACCCCGTCCTGACTGCCACCTTGCAGGAGCTGGAAGAGCTGGGAGAGGCACCCGCCGACCTGACGTTGCGCGGCCTCTCGGGCATGCTCGACCTGGAAGTACTCACCGGCCCCGGACAGGGCGGCCAGGGCACGCCCCTCTCGGTCTCGCACATTGTCTCCAGCAATGACCCCGAGCTGAGCGCGACGATCGCCAACATCTGGGCTCAGCAGTCGCTGAAAACGGTGCGCGACTCGCTGCTCAACACGCTTAGCCCGGTCAACGAGAGTACCGCCAGTGAGGTGGGCCAGCTTCTGGGGGACCTGGAGCAGGCCGAGCAGAACCTCGAGACCTTCGAGGCCCAGAACAACCTGCCGCTACGCCAGGCACGCATCGAACAGCTGGCCAACCGGCTCACCCAGAGTGAGCTGCTCATGGACGAGATCGCCCGGCGCCTGACGGTAAGCGAAGTCCGCAGGGACACCCTCTCCCAACAGCTGGAGGAGGCGGCAAGCAAGGTGACCTCCTCCAACCCGACCTCGGACGGCTATCTCGCGGGCCTGAGCATCAATCAGGCCGCGCAGTTCCTGGAACTCCAGCGTGACGCCCTGCGAAGCGAGTACGACGCGGCACTCACGGCGCTGGTGGCCTTCGACGAGCAGCACGACCTCTCCCTCCTGGAAAGCCGGATCAACAACCAGCGCCGCGAGATTGCCGAAGGCGAGCAGGAGCTGGACGAGCTGCGTGACGAACTCACCGTCCTCCGGTCCGACCGCGAACTCGTCGCCCAGCAGCTTGCCGACAGCCGCGGCAGCGCGACCGCGATGGATCTCTCCACCAACGCATTCCTGTCGGGCCTGACACTCGAAGAGTCGAGGGAGCTGCTGCAGGCCCAACTGGAACGGGCAGAGCAAAACTGGCTCGAGGCCCTTGCCGCCCTCGAAAACTTCGAGGCGCAGGCCTCCTCGGCAGCGCCGGATGAAACCGATGAACGGGTAGAGCGCAACCGGCTGGAACTCACCGTAGAGCAGGCCCGCAGGAGCTACGAAGCGGTGGTCGAGCGCGCGAATGAGGTCGAGCTGGCGCTGGCCTCCCCGGGTAGCGGCACGACCATGCTGCGGCCCAGCTATGACAGCTGGCACCTCCCGCCTGAACTGGCCCTCAACGATGCCCTGCAGGAAGTCGAAAGGCAAATCGGTAGCACTACCGAGCGAATTGCGGTCCTCGAAGCCCGTCTTGCCACGCTGCGCGAAGAGCTGCCGAGGCTCCGGCAGCAGCACGTCAACCTGAGCGCGGAGCGCGTCCTGCTCTCTCAACAGGCCGACCGCACGCAGAGCGCCTTCAACGAGGTGGAAAACCGCCTGCTCTCTCTGCGCCAGGGTGCGCTGGACCCACGGGCCGATCAGGTCCTGAGGGACACGACACCAGAAGTCCTCGCCCTGCAGGCGCAGCTGCGCGAAGAGGAAGTTTCCGTCCGCGCGGCCCGCTCGGAACTCGAGGTGCTGCAGGAGCAGGTGCTGCTTGATGAGGAGCGCCTCGACACCCTGCGTACTGAACTCGCCGCGCTGGAAACCCAGCAGGCGCGGCTCACCCGTGCTCGCGACAATGCACAGCGGGCGTACGAGGACGTGGCGCAACTGGAACCGGTCATCGCGTACATGACGCAACTGACCCCCACCACCGCCCGCGTGCTCAACGCGGCGAGTGCGCCCATGGAAGCTTCAGGACCGGGCCGCCTGCTGATCACCGTCCTGGCCGGCCTCGTAACCGGCATGCTCACCGTGCTGTTCGTGTTCCTCCGGGAGGCCGTGAGGGACCCGAACGCGGCGCGCGGTGATGGCCGTGCAGGCCGGGCTGCAAACGCTTCGGCCTGAGGCAGGGACAACCAAATAACTTCGGATGTGGGGACCGGTGCTGACCGGTCCCCACATCCGTTATTCCCCCGCACCCGGTATTCTTGAACTTGCGATTATCTGTAAGGAGTTGCCCCCAGTGCCCAGAACCCGCCAACGTATTGTCTCTTTGGTCTACACCCTGCTGCTTCTCACCTTAAGCCTGACACTTGCCCAGCCCGAAGATGCAGCCGGATCCGAAGCCCAGGATCCTGACGCCGCAGCTGCGGCCGAAATGGT
>CALKAI010000188.1 GCA_937983275.1 uncultured Trueperaceae bacterium
TGTCGATCACTTCGTTGTCCGAGTTGAGTACGGTGATGTTGGCGCCGTACTCGTTCGAGACGTAGACCCGGTAGTCCTGTGCCTCCTCCTGCGCCAGGGCGCCAGCGGCGAAGACCGCCAGGGCCATAGTCAGGACGATTCGTCTTAGTGCCTTCACTGTTCGTTACCTCCAGTTTACCGGTTCGACCACTGCAATCTCTTGCTGCTTTGCGTGCAGGAAAATGCAGGATCGAGGGTCAATTGCTACCGCTTCTGAGCATAGTTAGCGCCAGTTAGCCGAGCATAAGTGGCGGCTCTCACACCGCCAACGGTGCGCATCTTAGAATGAGAGGTGGAGCCCGATGCGCATCCTGATTGTCGAAGACGAACCCGATCTCGCAAACCCGCTGCTCGAACTGCTCCGGCGCGACCGCTACAACGCGGCGTGGGCGAGCAGCGCGGCCGCGGCTTACGGGAAGCTGGCCGCAGCAGAGTTCGATCTCCTCGTGCTCGACATAATGCTGCCCGAGGGTGAGGACGCTGGCCTGGAGCTGGCCCATAACGTACGGGACGCGGGTTTTTCGGGACAGATCCTCTTCCTTACGGCTCGAGATTCCGTTGCCGATCGTGTTCGTGGTCTCGACGTGGGCGGCGACGACTACCTGATCAAGCCGTTCAGCTTCCAGGAGTTCCTGGCACGCGTGCGGGCTTTGCTGCGCCGGGGGTCGCAAACCCGGCAGGCCCGCATCGACCGGGGTCCACTACGCGTCGAATTCGACTCCCGACGAGTCCTCTGGGACGGCAATGAGGTCAAACTAAGTGACCGCGAGTTCGGCATGGTGGAGCTGTTCGCTCTCAACCCAGAGAAGGTCTATTCGGCTGCTACATTGCGCGACCGCTTCTTTCCCGACGCAGATTCCGGCTCGCAGGTGGTTCGCGTCTACATTTGGCAGCTTCGCAAAAAGGTTTCCGAAGAGCTGCTCGTCACCGTTCCCGGCGGTTACCGGTTGGGTCCGTAATGAAGTTCAGAATGAAGATCTTCCTCTCCCTTGCGGCGATGGTCATGATCACCGCACTCCTCGAGGGTTCACTTGATTTATTGGCCAACAGGGCGCGTACCGTTATGGCGGCGCGCAGTGTCAGCGAGGTGGAGGAGACGGCGAACGCTCTGGCCGCCGCCATAGAACTGCGCGGCGAGGTGCCCGTGCTCTCGGGTGTACGCCCCCTGCCCGACTACGCGTTCCGAGAGACCCGCTACCGAATCGTTCGGGACAACCAGGTGATTCACGGCGAACGGCGGCAGTTCCCGGAAACAAACGCTGCGTGGATCACAGCGAGCCGGTCGCTCATGGCGAACATGACCCTCGAGGTAGCGCTGGAAAGGTCGCCTTTCGAACGGTTCCTGGCCAATGAACTGCTGGTCGACCTGGCCGATCTGCCGATCTTCCTGGGATTGGCCTTCTTCATCTCCTGGCTCCTCTCGCGCGCGATCATCCGGCCTATCCACGAACTGACCGTTGCCTCGGAGCAACTCTCCGAGCAGGAGTTTCCGGAACCCCTTGCCGTTCCGGCAGGCGGAGACGAGCTGACCCGGATGGCGACCTCCTTCAATAACATGAGCAAGTCGATTCACGGCTACCTCGAACGCGAGCGCAGCTTCACCCGTTACGCCTCGCACGAGCTGCGCACGCCTCTCGCCTCGCTGCGGGCGCAGGTGGAAAGCGCACAGTCCGGGCTTGCAGAGCCGGCGCAGATCCTGCCTGCCCTCGAACGGAATGTCCGGCGGATGGAGGGGATTGTAACCGCCCTCCTCTCCCTGTCGCGCTCCCAAGACCGGGACGAGGACCCGATGCCGCTCTCACCGCTAATGAGTGAGATCCTGCGCGCCCTGCCCGGCGACGAGCGTGCGCGGGTAACCCTCAACGGGGAGCACCGCACGGTTGTGGTTACGGATGCGCGGCTGGTGCAGCAGGCCATCACAAACCTGCTCGACAACGCGCTCAGGCATACGGAAGGGGCAGTAACCATTACGCTCGCTCTTGAGGGCAAGGTGCTGCGCGTGGAGCTCCTCGACGAGGGCCCGGGACTTTCCGACGAGGTACTTCAGCGTCGAAGCGCAGCGAGGAGCGACGATAGCTCACCGGGACACGGACTGGGACTTTCGCTTGTTACGCAGATCGCCACTTCACTGGGTGGAACATTCGAGCTGCGGAATACCGGGGAGGGCCTGAATGCAACGTTGACCCTCCCCGTGGTGGTTGCGCCTGACAGAAACCGGGGTACGAACTCATTTCAGCGGGCCGACTGAGCAGGCGACCTCAGAATTGACAGGCCGTCGCGTTCCTTAGGTCACCCAGCTGGTCGAGGCGCTCTACCGGATCGGTTTGCGGCATGTAGATGGCGGGCAGTTCGCCCACCAGGAGCGCCCTGTCGCGCGGTGATTCCGCTTCGGGCACCAGCTCCACCAGGAAGAGGGTTTGCCGCATCTGGTTGTTCCAGGGCCGGAAAGTAACCCCGATCCCCTTCCAGACGTCGAAGACGGCATCCTCGTCTGCAAAGTGATCCCTGAGCGCAGCTTCATCGCGCACGCCACCGAAGCTGACAGCCTCGAAGACGAGCTTGACCGCCTGGTAGGCAGCCCACGCAGGAGCATCCATCGGCACGTTGAACTTGCCCTCGAACCGGGCGTTGAGCTCTCGGGCACCGTATGCGTCCAGGGTGGGCTCCCAGGCGCTCGTACGGTGTGTGGCGCGTCCCGGGGCCGCCTCCAGCGCCTCCCGGTAGTACTCGCGGGTCTGGGTCTCGGGCCAGGGGAACGCGGTCAACTCCACATCGACATCCGCGGCCTCGGCCACAGCGAGGATCTCCAGTTGCACGTCGCCCCGGGGGAAGAGCACGATTACATCGGCCTCCGAACCCTCTTCCAGTGCCGTCACGTACGACTCCTCGCTTCCATCTACGGTGCTGCGACCCGACACGCGCGCTCCAAAGTGCCTATCGCGAAGTGCACGTTCCAGGCGTTCGACCAGAATGTCGTCCGCGGCGCCTTCGCCGGTGATCAGATGCCAGTTACGGAAGCCGGAACCCACATACCAGCCGGCGAGAGCATCCAGATACATGCCGCCGCTCGGTTCGATGTGGAACATCCAGGCAGAGCACTGCTCATTCCGCAACAGCGGAGACGGCGAGCCGATGTTCAGGAACGGAACGCCCGCTTCCTGCGCCTGCGCTGCGATCGCCGCCGCCACGCCGGGGCCGTAACCGCCTGCCAGCGCCATCGCCCCCTCCTCAGTCAGTTTCCGTGCGGCAGCGGCGGCAGCCTCTGCAT
This sequence comes from uncultured Trueperaceae bacterium, assembly GCA_937983275.1. GTDB lineage: Bacteria > Deinococcota > Deinococci > Deinococcales > Trueperaceae > CALKAI01. Next base: position 3,308 of record CALKAI010000188.1, read on the forward strand.
CCGCTGCCTCTTCGACTTCAACCATGAGCTCGTAGCCCAGGATCTGGGCGTTGAAGCCCAACTCCTCGATGGCCATCTCCACGCCCATATCCGCCGATTCACGGACGTAAGCGTCGATCTGCTCGCTAACCCCGCCGCTCTGGGCTGGTGGCAGGATGATGCCTATGGCGATCGGAAAGGACTCCTGTGCCTGGTCCTGGGCTGCGGAGCCTGCCAAGAACATGGAAGCAAGCGTGACTAGCGGAATCAGCAAATACCTCATACGACCTCCAAAATCCCGTCTCGAGCCGCAATCGTACCCACTGCCGGTAAGTCGCAGGTTAGCGGCGGCCCTTTTACCTTCCACAAAAAAAATCAACCTGGCACTCGGCATTCCACAAAGGAAGCTCACCTACGGGACGTATGTCCCATTTGACGTATACTCGACAGGCAAACGTAGTGATTCTTCCTATTGGTCAATCCATTGAGGTTGAATTCACTAAAGCTGCAGCTGCGGCCCTTTTTGGCTTCGAATGCGTCAGGAAGCGGAAAGGATGCTTTGCAGGACAAAAGTATGCACTGGAGGTAAGTAAATGAACCGAGTTCTGGGCAGGGTTACGTGGCTCGCCCTTCTGGCCGCGCTAACCGTAACGGTGGTCGTCGCACAGGCGAACGATCAGGCGCAGGGCACGGCCCAGGTGGCCGTGGAGGAGAGCAGCGGCTGGGGTCCGCACCTGGTCGACGGTGAAGGGCGCTCGCTCTACATCTACCTGGAGGACGAAGAGGCTGCCGACGGCACGGCCTGCGTCGACATATGCGAGAACA
>CALKAI010000189.1 GCA_937983275.1 uncultured Trueperaceae bacterium
TCGTGAGGGCGGTCGTACTGTTGGTGCGGGCGTCGTCACCCAGGTGCTGAAGTAACCATGGCAACCCCCCGCATCAGAATCAAGCTCAAGGCGTTCGATCACCGCTCGCTCGACTCCAGCGCCACCAAGATCGTGGACACCGTGCGTCGTACCGGCGCGAAGGTCGCGGGACCCGTTCCGCTGCCCACCCGCACCCGCCGCTTCTGCGTTCTGCGTGGGCCCTTCGCCGACAAGGACAGCCGCGAGCACTTCGAAATCCGTACCCATAACCGGCTGATCGATATCAAGTCGCCCACCAAGAGCACTATCGACAGCCTCATGCACCTCGACCTCCCCACCGGGGTGGACATCGAGATCAAGACTGTCGGAGGACGCTAACAGTGAAAGGAATTCTCGGCACCAAAGTGGGCATGACCCAAGTGTGGCAGGACGGACGGCTCGTGCCGGTGACCGTTGTGCTCGCCGGTCCCTGCCCCGTGGTGCAGCGCAAGACACCCGAGAGCGACGGCTACAGCGCCGTCCAGCTCGGCTGGGAAGAGAAGGGCCAGAAGGCTACCAACAAGCCTGAACAGGGCCACTTCAAGAAGGCCGGTGTCGACCCGCTGCGCCACCTCGTGGAGCTCCGTGACTACGATCCCGAAGGGGATGCCGTTACCGTCGAAATCTTCGCCGAAGGCGAGAAGGTCGACGTTACCGGCGTGAGCAAGGGCCGCGGCACCGCCGGCGTCATGAAGCGCTGGGGTTTCGGTGGCATGCCCGCCAGCCACGGCACCAAGAAGAAGCACCGGCACGGTGGCTCCATCGGCCAGCGCAAGGCAGCCAGCCGCGTGTTCAAGGGCAAGAAGATGGCCGGGCGCATGGGCAATGAGCGGGTAACCACTCAGAACCTGGAGCTGCTCGGCGTGCGCAGCGACGACAACGTGCTCCTCATCAAAGGTGCAGTACCCGGCCCCAACGGTGGCCTGGTGGTCGTACGCGGCGCCCGGAAAGGCAGGGCCTGATGACAGTTACCCTGGACGTCATCGGAAGCGACCGGAAGGTCACGCTTGACCTTCCCGAGCCGAAGGCGGCGGTGCTTCACGAGGTCGTGACCTGGCAGCTCTCCAAGCGCCGCCGGGGCACGGCAGCAACCAAGACCCGCGGCCTCGTACGCGGTTCGACCGCCAAGATCTACCCGCAGAAGGGCACCGGGCGCGCCCGCCACGGCAGCCGCAAGGCCCCGATCTTCGTGGGCGGCGGCACCACCTTCGGTCCGCAGCCGCGCGACTACAGCTACACGCTGCCCAAGAAGGTACGTCGCCTGGGCCTGCACATGGCCCTCGCCGACCGCGCCAACAGCGGCAAGCTCACGCTGGTCGAATCGTTCGGCGTGAACGGCAAGACGAAGGAGTTCGTGGCCTGGGCCAGGGAGAACGGCTTCGACGGCAGCGAACGCGTACTGCTCGTCACCAATGACGAGCTGGCACGCCGTGCCGCCCGCAACCTTCCCTGGGTCAACGTGCTGCAGCCGGCCGGCCTCAACGTCTACGACATCCTGCGTCACGAGCGCCTCGTAATCGACGCCGACATGTTCAGCGAGGAGGCAGCAGAGTGAGCCCGTACGACGTCATCCAGGCTCCGGTCCTCTCCGAGAAGGCCGTGGCCCAGATCGGGAACAGCCGCTACACCTTCTACGTCCACCCGAACGCCAACCGGACCCAGATCAAGGAAGCGGTCCAGAAGGTTTTCAACGTGGATGTCGTGAAGGTCAACCTGATAAAGGTCCGCGGCAAGGTACGCCGCATTGGCCGCTTCGAAGGCCGCGACAAGGACCGCAAGAAGGCCATAGTCACCCTCAAGCCTGGACAGACGATCCAGCAGCTTGAAGGGCTCACCTAAGGGAGGGATCATGCCTACCAAGAAGTACCGTCCATATACGCCCTCCCGGCGCTTCATGACCACGTCGGATTTCTCGGAGATCACCAAGAAGGAACCCGAGAAGTCCCTGCTGGCGCCAATGAAGAAGTCGGGCGGTCGCAACAACCGCGGCCGGATCACCACGCGCTTCCGCGGTGGTGGCCACAAGCGGCGCTACCGCATCATCGATTTCCGCCGCCGTGACAAGGAAGGCATTCCTGCCAAGGTCGCCGGGATCGAATACGACCCCAACCGGAGCGCCAACATCGCGCTGCTCAACTACTTCGACGGCGAGAAGCGCTACATCATCGCGCCGCAGGGCCTGGAAGTGGGCACCAAGATCGTCGCCGGACCGGAAGCCGAGCCTGATGTAGGGAACGCCCTGCCGCTGCGCTTCATTCCGATCGGCAGCATCGTCCACTCCGTGGAGCTCGTTCCCGGCCGTGGCGCCCAACTCGCGCGTTCCGCCGGAACCGGCATCCAGATCCAGGGCCGTGACGGCAACTACGTCACCCTGCGCCTGCCCAGCGGCGAGCTGCGCCGGGTCCATGGCGAGTGCTACGCCACTGTCGGCACCGTGGGTAACCACGACCACAAGAACATCGTCCTGGGCAAGGCAGGGCGCAGCCGCTGGCTGGGCCGCAAGCCTCACCAGCGCGGTCGCGCCATGAACCCGGTCGACCACCCGCACGGTGGCGGTGAAGGTCGTTCCTCCAGCGGACGTCCTCCGGTTAGCCCCTGGGGTCAGCAGGCCAAGGGCCTCAAGACGCGCAACCGCCGCAAGACCAGCTCGAACTTCATCGTTCGGCGTCGGAAGGGGAAGAAGTAGATGCCTCGTAGCTTGAAGAAGGGGCCGTTCGTGGACGAGCATCTTCTGGACAAGGTCGACGCGGCCAACCAGGCGAATGACCGTCGGGTCATCCGCACCTGGAGCAGGCGCAGCACGATCGTTCCGGAGATGGTCGGACATACGATCGGCGTGTACAACGGCCGCCAGCACGTGCCTGTATTCGTGCAGGAGAACATGGTGGGCCATAAGCTGGGCGAGTTCGCCCCGACCAGGAACTACCGCGGGCACAGCGGCGGCAAGAGGGATTGAGCATGGAAGCCAAGGCCACCCTCAAGATGCTGCGCTCCACGCCCCGCAAGACCAGACTTGTTGCGGACCTGATTCGTGGCAAGGAGGTCAGTGAGGCCGAGAACATCCTGCGCTACACCGACAAGCGCGCGGCCAAGCCGATCCTCAAGCTGTTGCAGAGCGCCAAGGCGAACGCTGTCAACAACCACGACATGTTCGAGGACAGTCTCTTCGTCTCCACCATCATGGTGAACGAGGGGCCCACGCTGAAGCGGATCCTCCCTCGTGCCCGCGGGCGCGCGGACCTCATGCGCAAGCGCACCTGCCACATCACCATCACATTGGAGGAGAAACGTGGGTAACAAGATCAACCCCCGGGGCTTTCGCCTCGGTGTAAACAAGGTTCCCTCGGCCAACTGGTACGCCTCTCCGAAGGAGTACCCGGAGCTGCTGGGTCAGGACGAGAAGATCCGCAAGGCCATCTACGATGACGTTGGTCGCGCCGGCATCGCCCGCATCGACATCGACCGCGCCGCACACAACGTCAACGTGACCATCCACACCGCCAAGCCCGGCGTCGTGATTGGCCGCGGCGGCGAGTCGATCAAGGCCCTGCGCGCCCGCCTGGACAAGGAGATCGGTGGCACCGTCGCCGTGAACGTCCAGGAGGTGCCTAACCCGAACACCAACGCCGAGCTGGTAGCCCAGCGCATCGCCGAGCAGCTGGAACGCCGCTTCGCCTTCCGCAGGGCGATGAAGCAGGCCGTCCAGCGCGTTATGGAATCCGGCGCCAAGGGCGTCAAGATCCGCTGCTCCGGCCGTCTCGGAGGATCCGAACAGGCGCGCCCGGAGTGGTATTCTGACGGTCGCGTTCCGCTCCAGACTTTGCGGGCGGACATTGATTACGGCACGGCAAGGGCACAGACCACCTACGGCGTCATCGGCGTCAAGGTGTGGGTCTTCCACGGCGAAATCGTGGGCGACCGCCAGCGCCGTGCTGCCGTGCTGCCGCGTCCTCCCAAGGAAGATGACCGCCGCAGGCGCCGCCGTCCTCAGGCCCGCCGTGCCGGTCGTGATGACCGCGATGGTGGACGCCCCGGTCGTGCACGGGTGAAGAGGGAGAGATAAGATGCTGCTGCCGAAGCGAGTCAAGTACCGCAAGCAGATGCGCGGGCGCATGAAGGGCGACACCAAGGGTGGCGATTACGTAGCCTTTGGTGATTACGGCCTCGTCGCGTTGGAGCCGGCCTGGATCAAGTCGAACCAGATCGAGGCCTGCCGGATCACGATGAGCCGGCACTTTCGCCGTGGCGGTAAGATCTACATCCGCATCTTCCCGGACAAGCCGGTTACCAAGAAGCCCCAGGAAGTCCGAATGGGTAAGGGTAAGGGCGCCGTGGAGTACTGGGTGTCGGTCGTGAAGCCCGGGCGCGTGCTCTTCGAGGTCGCCAACGTGACCGAGGAGCAGGCGAAGGAAGCCTTCCGCCTCGCCAGCCACAAGTTGCCAATCAAGACCAAGATGGTAAAGCGTGAGGTCTACGATGAAGCCCAATGAGATTCGCAATCTCGAGCTAGACGAGATCCAGGCGCACGTCGACAGACGCCGCGAGGAGCTCCTCGACCTGCGGTTCCAGGCGGCGGTTGGACAGGCATCCAACCCGCGGCGAATCCGTACGGCCAAGCGTGAGATCGCCCGTCTCCTTACCATCGCCAAGGAGAAGCAGGCTAAATGAAGAAGACTTTGCAGGGCCGCGTGGTTTCCGACAAGGCCAACAAGACCGTGAGTGTCCTGGTCGAGCGGCGCTTCAAGCACCCGCTCTACGGGAAGGTCGTGACCTCCTCCAAGAAGTACCTGGTCCACGATGAGAATAACGAGTACAACGTCGGCGATCTCGTCGAGATCGCTGCCAGCCGGCCCATAAGCCGCCGCAAGCGGTTCGTGGTGCGCAAGCTGCTCGAGAAGGCGAGAGGCTGAGTTACAGGTGATTCAGCAAGAGACATACCTCGATGTTGCCGACAACTCCGGCGCGCGGCGCATTCAGTGCATCCGCGTCCTGGGAACCGGTCAGCAGTGGGTCGGCAGCGTTGGTGACGTTATCGTTGCATCGGTTAAGGACGCCCTGCCGCGTTCCGACGTCAAGAAGGGCGACGTAGTGCGTGCTGTCATCGTGCGCACCAGGAAAGAAGTGAACCGCAAGGACGGCTCGTCCATTCGCTTCGATTCGAACGCCGCCGTCATCCTCAACCAGCAGAACGAGCCGCGCGGCACCCGCGTCTTCGGACCGGTAGCACGCGAACTGCGCGAGAAGCGGTTCATGAGGATCGTTTCCCTCGCTCCGGAGGTTCTGTAATGCCGAAGATGAGGATCAAGCGTGAAGACCGGGTACGCGTCATAAGCGGACCCGAAAAGGGCAAGGAGGGGCGCGTCATCCGGGTACTGCGCGAGGAGAACCGCGTTGTCGTCGAGAACGTCAACGTCATCCGCAAGGCGCAGCGTCCGACGCAGGAGAATCCCCGCGGCGGCTACCGCGAACAGGAGATGCCGATTCACGCCTCCAACGTGATGATCATCGATCCCAAGACCGGGGAACCCACCCGGGTCGGGATGAAGTTCCTGGACGACGGCCGCAAGGTCCGTGTCGCCCGCAAGAGCGGCGCGCAGCTCGACGAGTGAGTGGATTGAGTGTGGAACAGGTAAACCTACCGATCAAGCAGCGCTACCAGGAGAGCGTCAAGCCTCTCTCCGAGCGTCACGGCTACACGAATCCCATGGCGGTCCCGAAGATCGAAAAGATCGTCATCAACATGGGTCTCGGTGAAGCCCGCGACGACTCGAAAGTCCTCGAAAAGGCCCAGCGCGAACTGTCCCAGATCGCACTGCAGCGACCCATCATCACGCGCGCCAAGAAGAGCGTTTCAAACTTCAAGCTGCGCACCGGCATGCCCATCGGGCTCAAGGTCACCCTGCGCGGAGTGCGCATGTGGGCCTTCCTCGACAAGCTCATCAACATCGCCCTCCCGCGCGTTCGTGACTTCCGTGGTGTGCCCGGCAACTCGTTCGACGGCCGCGGCAACTACAGCCTGGGAATCCGCGAACAGATCGTGTTCCCCGAAGTGACCTTCGACCAGTCCGAAGGCATACGCGGCATGGACATCACCATAGTGACGAGCGCCCAGACGGACGAGGAAGCACGCAGCCTCCTCGAGTTCCTGGGAATGCCGTTCCGGAAGTAGTAAGGAGAGGATTATGGCCACGAAGGCCCAGATCGCCAAGAGCAGGCGCACTCCGAAGTTCTCCAGCAGGGGCGTCAACCGCTGCCAGCGTTGCGGTCGCACCCGCGGGTTCCTCCGCGACTTTGGCCTGTGCCGCATCTGCATGCGGGAACTGGCACACGCCGGGCACCTGCCGGGCGTAACCAAGTCCAGCTGGTAATACCGGCAAGAGTCGCCTCAAACCGATAAACGAGAGAAGCAGATGACGACAAAAGATAAGTCATATGAAAGAGGCTACGGTCAGCGCGCTTGCGCTGATACCGGCCTCGCGAAAGAAGGCGGAAATGCTCAGTGATCCAATTGCTGACATGCTGAATCGGATCCGTACCGCCGGTTCGACCGGTACCGAAACGGTCGAGATCCCGGCGAGCAAATTCAAGCGGGCACTGGCCGAACTGCTGGTGCGCGAAGGCTACCTGCGCAGCGTCGAGCAGCTCGACAACGACGGCAAGCCCGTCCTGCGCGTGGGACTCAAGTACGGTCCCCGCAGGAGCCCCATCATCAACTCGCTGAAGCGGGTCTCCCGGCCCGGCAGGCGCACCTACACCGGCGTCCAGCACATCCCGGTCGTCCGGGGCGGCCTCGGCATCGCCGTAATCAGCACCTCCCAGGGACTGATGGTCGACCGCGAAGCGCGCCGCAAGCGCGTTGGCGGCGAAGTCGTTTGCGAGGTCTGGTAATGTCCCGCATCGGTAACGCACCGATCCAGATCCCCAGCGGTGTCGACGTCAAGATCGGTACCGGCCTCGTGGATGTGAAGGGCCCCAAGGGGCAGCTGACCGTCCCCTACAACGAGCGCCTGACCGTCTCGATGGATGACGGCGTCATCCGCATCGAGCGCCCGTCGGACCACCGGAGCGACCGTGGCCAGCACGGCCTCGCCCGCACGCTGATCGCCAACGCTATCCAGGGCGTGACGGACGGTTACCAGCGGAACCTCGAGATCCGCGGCGTAGGTTTCCGCTGCCAGATGAAGGGCAAGGACCTCGAACTGAACGTGGGCTACTCGCACACGGTAACGATTACTCCGCCCGAAGGAATCACCATCGCTGCACCCGAAGCAACGAAGATCACCGTCAGTGGGATTGACAAGCAGCTGGTGGGACAGGTCGCCGCCGACATCCGTGCGGTGCGCCCTCCCGACAGCTACCACGGCAAGGGTGTTCGTTACGAGGGTGAAGAAGTCCGGCTCAAGGCCGGTAAGGCCGCAGGGCGCTAGTAAGAGGATTTTCTCATGAAGAGATTGACCAGCACAGAGCGCCGCACGTTCCGCACCCGCAATCGCATCCGTCGCCCCGTCGCGACCGATCGCCTGCGGCTCAGCGTGTTCCGGAGCGCCAGATACATATACGCGCAGATCATCGACGACGAACGGGGTCACACCGTTGCCGAGGCCAACTCCAAGGCCCTTGAAGTCAGCGGAAACAAGACCGAACAGGCGCAGGCTGTCGGCAAGGCACTTGCCGAACGCGCGCTGGCCCAGGGTGTCAGGAAGGTAGTCTTCGACCGCGGCCCGTACCGTTACCACGGACGTGTGAAGGCCCTGGCCGATGGTGCAAGGGAAGGGGGCCTGGAGTTCTAATGGCCGATACGGATTTCGAAGATAAGGTAATTTTCATTCGCCGTACGGCGAAGACGTACCAGGGTGGCCGCCGCTTCCGCTTCGGCGCCATGGTGGTCATTGGCGACCGCAACGGCCGCGTGGGAATCGGGCTTGGCAAGGCCAAGGAGGTTCCCGTGGCCGTACAGAAGGGCCAGTATGTGGCGCGCCGCAACCTCATCGAGGTACCCATGGAGGGAGCAGGAACGATCCCTCACGAGGTCATCGGTGAGCACGGCACCTCCCGCGTGATGCTGAAGCCGGCCGGTCCCGGTACCGGTGTAATCGCCGGCTCCGTGCCCCGCGCGATCGTGGAGCTCGCCGGCTACCGCAACCTGCTCACGAAAGTCCTGGGCTCACGCAACCAGCTCAACGTCGCCTACGCGGTGATCGAGGGCCTGAAGCAGCTCAAGACCTTCGAGGAAGCGAAGCGCGAGAAGGAGGTGGCCCAGTGAAAGTGACGCTGGTCCGCTCCTACATCGGTGCGTCCAAGGACCAGAAGGACACGCTGCGGGCCCTGGGCCTCAAGAAGATTGGTGACACTCGGGAGGTCGCCCAGACCCCGGATCTGCAAGGCATGGTCCGCAAGGTCCAGCACCTCCTGAAGATCGAAGGACAGAGCAAATGAAACTCAACGATCTGAAGCCCGCACCGGGCGCAAAGAAGGCACGCCGGCGGCTGGGTCGCGGCGTAGGCAGCGGCCGCGGTAAGACCGCCGGTCGTGGACACAAGGGTCAGAAGAGCCGCAGCGGTTTCAGCGCCGGCGCCGGATTCGAAGGCGGACGCTCCCGCCTGATCATGCGCCTGCCCAAGCGCGGCTTCAACCGCGTGAAGGACCCGCTGCAGCTGGTCAACCTCGAGCAGCTCAACGTGTTCGAGGACGGTGCCACCGTCGACGCGCAGGCTCTGGCCAGTCGCAGCCTCATCCGCAAGGCGGGCGTTCCCGTCAAGCTGCTGGGCCGCGGTGACCTGGAGGTCAGCAACCTGCAGATCAGCGTGAACTTCGCCAGCGCCAACGCCATCAAGGCAGTGGAAGAGAAGGGCGGCTCCGTAACCGTGGCCGCTGCCGCGGCACAGGATGCCGGCTCTGACGAGCAAGGGGAGAGCAGCACAGAGGAGCAGGCCTGATGCTAGCCGCCTTTCGCAACGCCCTGATCATCCCCGACCTGCGGAACAAGATTCTCATTACGCTGGGAATCCTCGCAATTTATCGGTTGATGGTATTCATCCCCACTCCGGGGATCGATATCGATGCGTTGCAGGCTGGCAATTTTGGGCAGGGTGACGTCTTCACCCTGCTCAACTTCATCTCCGGTGGTAACTTCGAGGTCTTCTCGATCGCCGCTCTGGGCGTCATTCCCTATATCACCGCGAGCATCATCATCCAGCTGCTCACGTCGACCTACAAGCCGCTCCAGGAGCTCTCCCGCCAGGGCGAGGAGGGCCGCCGCAAGATCACCCAGTACACCCGCCTCGGAGCCGTGGCGCTCGGTGCCATCCAGGCGCTGTTCCTTGCCATCGCGCTGCTTGGGCCCTCGGGCGCACTGAAGGTCGGCTGGTCGAACGGACCGTTCTTCTGGTTCGTCGTCCTGGTGACCCAGACTGCCGGTGTCGCTCTCGTCATCTGGCTGGGTGAGAAGATCAGCGAGTACGGCATCGGTAACGGCATCTCACTGATCATCTACGCGGGTATCGTCGCCGCCTACCCCGGCGCACTTGGCCAGCAGTTTGCACTTATCGGGCAGGGCGAAGGTAACGTCTTTGGCCTCCTGTTCTTCTTCCTGCTGCTCATCGTCGCGCTCGCAGGTATGGTCCTCATTCAGCAGGCGGAGAGACGCATCCCCGTCCAGTACGCCCGCAAGGTGGTAGGCCGCCGCGTCATGGGTGGTCAGAGCACCTACATCCCGCTGCGCCTCAACGCCGCCGGGGTAATCCCCATCATCTTCGCGGTCTCGATCCTCATCCTGCCCGCCACGATCATCGGAGCGTTCCCCGAGGTGGGCTGGCTGCAGGCCGTAGGCCTCTGGTTCAACACGACCACCTGGCAGGGCCTGCTCACCAGCACCCTGCTGATCGTGGGCTTCACCTACTTCTACACCCAGATCTCGTTCGACCCGCGGCGCATCTCCGATAACCTGCGCGAGTACGGCGGCTTCGTCCCGGGCGTACGCCCCGGCCAGCCGACCACCGACTACCTGACCCGCATCACCGGACGCATCACGCTGTGGGGCGCCCTCTTCCTGGGTGCCGTGAACGCACTCCCGCAGCTGCTCGCCTGGGTCACCGGGACGGGCCAGCTGTCGTTCGTCTTCTCGGGCATTGGCCTGCTCATCGTGGTGGGTGTCGCGCTGGACTTCCTGCGTCAGCTGGAGTCGCAGCTCATGATGCGCCACTACGAAGGCTTCGTCAGCAAGGGGCGCATCCGCGGTCGCGGGAGGCGCTTCTGATGGATCATGAGGTACTCCTGCTCATGGGCCCTCCCGGAGCGGGCAAGGGAACTCAGGCAAACCGCCTCGCACACGACCGGGGGCTCGTCAAGCTCTCGACCGGTGACATGCTCCGTGCCCACGTCAAGGAGGGCACGGAGCTGGGCGAGAAGGCGAAGAGCTACATGGAGGCCGGCGAGCTGGTCCCCGATGACTTGATCATCGCCATGGTCAGGAACGAAATCGAGGACCAGCAGCGGGTTCGCCTGCTGCTCGACGGTTTCCCGCGCACCGCCAGCCAGGCCGCAGCGCTCGATGCGCTTCTCGCCGATCTGGGCACGGGGGTAAAGGCAGCCATTGCGCTCGACGTTGATGTCGAGGAGGTCGTGAAACGACTGCAGCAGCGGGGTCAGGAGGAGGGGCGTTCCGACGACAGCGAAGAGGTCGTCCGCAAGCGCCTCGAGGTTTACCAGAGCGAAACCCGGCCCCTCCTCGACTACTACCGTGGGCAGGGCAAGCTGCATACCGTCGACGGAATCGGTGAGATCGACCAGGTCACCGAGCGGATCGTCGAGGTATTGAATTGAATCTGAAGCGTCCCGGCGAGATCGATACGATGATAGAAGCTGCTGTCATCAATCGTGAAGCGCTAGCTGAGGTCGCCAAGCATGTTCGACCCGGCGTGTCAACTGCCGAGTTGAATGACATTGCTGAAGATGCTATTCTCTCGCGTGGTGGAAAGCCCGCCTTCAAGGGCTATAATGGCTTTCCTGCCACGCTGTGCACTTCGGTCAACGAGGTGGTTGTCCACGGGTTTCCTGACAGGAAGCCGTTGACCGAAGGGGATATAGTCTCGATCGACATCGGTACCTTCTATGGCGGTTACGCAGCCGATATGGCTCGCACGTTCGCCGTTGGTGAGATTTCGGCCGAGGCAAGGCGCCTGTTGCAGGTTACCGAGGACTCGCTGTGGGCGGGGATCCGGGCTGCGCAGGCTGGTAACAGGCTTGGTGACGTTTCCGCGGCAATTCAGGGCGTCATCGAGGCAGCAGGTTTCTGGGTTGTGAGGGAGTTCGTGGGTCACGGCATAGGTCGTGAATTTCACGAGCCACCCGAGCTGCCCAATTTTGGACGCGCAGGCACTGGGCCCGTTCTACGCCCCGGCCTCGTACTGGCGATCGAGCCCATGGTGACGGTCAACCGCACCAGGGTGAAGATCCTTGACGACGGCTGGACCGCACCCACCGCGGACGGTTCTCTCGCTGCGCACTTCGAACATACTGTGGCCATCCACGAGGATGGACCGCGGGTCTTGACTGCAGTAGACACGCAGCCGCGTAAGGAAGGGGAGACTGAGAGTTTCCCCGGCGGCGGCACCAAAGGAGGAGTACATGGCGCGTAGGAGATCATCGGGACCCCCCAAGGGACGTAACCGCGCCGAAGAAACCACGCAGGACACCATCCGCACGGAAGGAGTGGTCCTCGAGGCCAGGCCGAATACGACGTTCCTCGTCCAGTTGGACGCTGGTCCGGAGATCCTCGCGCATGTAGGCGGCAAGATGAGACGCCACTACATCCGTATTCTTCCCGGCGATCGCGTGGTCGTCGAAATCAGCACGTACGATCCGGAAAAAGGCCGGATCGTCTATCGAAAGTAGGAGTCGAGATGAAGGTACGGGCTTCCGTAAAGCCGATGTGTGACAAGTGCAAGGTCGTGAGGCGTCACGGCAAGGTTTACGTCATTTGCTCCGTGAACCCCAAGCACAAGCAAAGGCAGGGTTGAGGTATGGCTAGAGTCGCAGGGGTCGATCTTCCCAGAGAGAAGCGCGTCGAGGCTGCGCTGCCGTACATCTACGGCATTGGCGCCACCCGCTCGCGCATGATCCTCGAAAAGGCAAACGTTGATCCGGACACCCGGGTCAAGGACCTTGCCGAGGATGAAGTTGTACGCATTCGCAGCATTGTCGAGGCCGAGTACAAGGTCGAAGGCGACCTTCGCCGTGAAGTCCAGCTGAACATCAAGCGGCTCATGGATATCGGTTCCTACCGTGGCCTGCGTCACCGCCGGGGCCTCCCGGTCCGTGGCCAGTCGAGCAAGACCAACGCGCGTACTCGCAAGGGTCCTCGTCGCACCGTCGCCGGCAAGAAGAAGGCGCCCAAGAAGTAAGGGATTGGGGTAAAGAGTGGCTACCAAGAGTACCGCGAAGAGCAGCAGCAAGAAGCGCACCAGGCGCACTTTGGCTGAGGGCAAGGCGTTCATCCACGCCACCTACAACAACACCATCGTCACGATCACCGATCCGGACGGCAACACCGTTGCCTGGTCCAGCGCCGGTTCGATCGGTTACAAGGGCTCCAAGAAGGGCACGCCCTACGCCGCCCAGCTTGCTGCCGCCGACGCAACCCGCAAGGCCCAGAACCTGGGTTTGAGCCAGCTGGATATCGTCATTCGTGGCACCGGTTCGGGCCGTGAGCAGGCAATCCGGTCCATTCAGGCCACCGGTGTAAACGTGCGCTCCATCGTCGATGACACGCCCACGCCGCACAACGGTTGCCGCCCTCGCAAGCGCAAGCGGATGTAGTCCCGCCGCGGGAGACCGCGGCCAGGTCGAAGCACTCGCTTCGTACTGCTGTTTCTGAATTAGGAGAGATATGGGTCGTTACACAGGACCGATAGTAAAAATCTGCAGGCGTGAGGGCGTAAACCTCGTCGAGACGCCGAAGGTACAGAAGTACATGGAGCGCCACCCCTACCCGCCGGGGCAGCACGGCCAGCGCCGTCGCCGCCGTCCCAGCGACTACGGTGTGCGTCTCCGTGAGAAGCAGAAGCTGCGCTTCCTCTACAACATGAGCGAAAAGCAGTTCGCCAACCTCTTCGAAGAGGCAACACGTGCCGAAGGCGCGACGGGTGCTGTATTCCTGCAGCTGCTCGAATCCAGGCTCGACAACGTCGTATTTCGCCTGGGTATCGCGCACACCCGCCGTCAGGCCCGCCAGTTCGTTGGCCACGGCCACATCATGGTCAACGGCAAGCGCGTGGATGTCCCCTCATACCGGGTCCAGCCCGGCGATGAGATTTCGGTGGCGCCCCGCGCACGGTCCAACGAGCTGATTCGCGCGAACGTCGAAGAGCGTAAGCGCGGCAAGACGTTGCCGTGGCTGGAGTTCGACGCGGAGAACCTCAAGGGCACCTTCAAGCACGTGCCTGCGCGTGAGGACATTGTCGTTCCCGTCAACGAGCTCCAGGTCATCGAGTACTACTCGAGGTAAGCGTTCCTGGCCAGGGGCGTCACGGCCCCTGGCCATGGCGGCGTAAAGGAGCTATTCCCCCGTGTGCTTTGGCATGCGGGAGCACAAGGCGGGTGAAGTAGGACGATGCAGATAATTCCAGAATTCAAGGCGAACACGACAGAGAACTACGGTGAGTTTGTCGTCGAGCCGCTGGCACGAGGCTTCGGGGTAACGCTGGGCAATCCGCTGCGGCGCATCCTCCTCTCGGCCATTCCCGGTACGGCAGTAACGAGCGTCTACATCGAGGACGTGCTGCACGAGTTCTCCACCATCGAAGGGGTCAAGGAGGATGTGATGCAGATCATCCTCAACCTCAAGGAGCTCGTGGTCAAACTCCACGATGACGACCCGATCACCCTGACCCTGAGGGCCGAGGAAGAGGGTCCCGTTACCGCCGCCAACTTCGACGTTCCCATGAACGTCGAAATAGTCAACCCAGACCTCTACATCGCCACCCTGGCGAAAGGCGGCCGGCTTGTCATGGAAGTGCGGGTGCAGCCCGGTGTCGGTTACGTCCCGGCCGAGATCCACGGCACGAAGGACCGGATCAACTCGATCCCGGTTGACGCCGTCTTCTCCCCGGTTCGCCGGGTCGCCTACCGCGTCGAGGACACGCGTGTAGGTCAGAACACGGAACTCGACCGGCTGGTGCTCCGTCTCTGGACGGACGGGTCGATAGACCCCCGCACCGCACTCGACCAGGCCGTCGACATCTTGCGTGGACAGCTTGGGGTGTTCTCTGAGGAGGGCATCGACGGTGAGGAGCAGGTTCCGGTGATGACCATTCCGTCCCGCGAACCGGAGGAGGGCAGCTCGGCTGCCGATCAGATTCAGAACATGAGCCTGGAAAGCCTCGAGCTCTCCTCGCGGGTGCTCCACTCGCTGCAGGAGGAGGGCATCGACTCCGTCAACGCCCTGCTGGCCCTGTCCGAGCGGGACCTCAAGAAGGTTGGCGGCGTAGGCGAGAAGTCGCTGGAAGAAATCAAGGAACAGCTGGCCGCCCGCGGGCTGGCCCTCAAGGAGTAAGTCATGAGGCACTTATCTAGCGGCCGCAAACTCAACCGGCACAGCAGCCACCGCATTGCGCTGGCCCGTAACCAGGCCACCGCCCTCCTTCGCCACGGGCGCATCAAGACGACCCTGACGAAGGCCAAGAACCTGCAGCCGTACGTGGAGAAGCTCATCACCACTGCCCGCGGTGGCGACCTGCACGCTCGTCGTCTCGTCGCCCGTGAGATCCACGACCGCGAGGTCGTGAGCAAGCTCATGGAGGAGATCGGTCCGGCTTTCGCCGAGCGCCCGGGTGGCTACACCCGCATCTACCGCCTCGGTACCCGTCGTGGTGACGCCACGCAGGAGGCGCTGATCGAACTCGTCAACTACGACGAAGCGTAAGCGGCAAAGCGTATAACCGAAGTAAAAAGAGTGTGGCCGGCGTAGACAGCCGGCCACACTCTTTTTGTTGACTGGTTGAAGAGTGGCAGGTGACGGGACCCGCGGGGGCTCAGGGCAGGGCGAGGTAGTAGAGCAGGTCGAACATCCCCACGTTCGTCCTGGCCCGGAACAGCAGGCCGGTAAGCTGACCGACCGAGGGACCGGACCCCTCGAAGCCGATTGCGGCTACCGACGCGCCACCCAGCAGGTCGGCCTTGAAGGTAAGTACGGCCTCCTCCAGCTCCTTGGGAACCACGGCACCTGTAGGCGACCGGTCGGTTGCCAGGATCGTCGCCGACGCGTCGGCGCTCCCCAGGTAGTAGTCGGCCGCCGCCGCGGAGTTGGTGCTCACGTAGGCCGTGGGTTGCCAGGCGCAGGTGCCGATGCTGGCCAGGACGCCTTCGAGGTCGCCCTGGGACGCCGGCAGGTTCTCGGGATCGAAGAGGAGCAGGCGCGGCCAGGGGGTCCAGTTCCAGGCGACGCCCGCCAGCTCCACGCGGCTGCGGTCGTGCTTGCTGGTGGCGATCATGGCCAGCGGCCGCAGGGAATCCGCTATCGATTCCAGGGTCAGGCCCGCCTCATGGATCAGGGTCTCCGTGTCCAGATTGCCGGACAGCTCCAGCGGTTTCACCTTGTAGGGCGCCTGCAGGCCGGCCAGGAGGGAGGCCCACGCCTGGGGTGTCAGCGGTTCGCTGTCCTTCCAGCCGCCAGGCAGGAAGTGGCGCTCCGACAGCCAGCGGGCGTTCGGTTCGACCAGTCCGTTGCTGGCCTCGCGTCCCCGGGGCAGGGCCGGCTCGATGGCTTCGACCACGGCGCGGGCCAGCGCCGTGGCTATCTCGGTGTCCGTGCCGGCGGCAGGAACCGCGGCCCTCAGTTCGGGTTCGCACAGCTGCTGGGCGAGAGCCGTTCCGGACGTGATCAGGAGGGCGAACAGTACAGGCAGGAGTGTTCGTGCGCGCCGCCATGGGCGCGCCGCATGCGGGGGCAGGGTGCGGGGCATTTGACCTAGACGATATCAGACCGCAAAGCCGCGGCGAAACTCCTTCCGTGACCACTCCAGGGGATCTCCAGCAGCGCGGCGACGGTAGCGCCCAGGTCCGCGAAACTGTCGCGGGTTCCCAGCGCCGTTGCCGTGACCTGCGGTCCGGTCGCCAGCAGCATCCCGTACTCGCGGGTATGGTCGGTCCCGCTCCAGGTGGGGTCGTTACCGTGGTCGCTCACCAGGAAGAGCACGTCGTCGCCCTGCAGGCTGTCCAGCAGCTCAGGCAGGCGTTCGTCGAACTCCTGCAATGCCCGGGAGTAGCCGGCGGGGTCACGGCGGTGGCCGTACAGCGAGTCGAACTCGACCAGGTTGCAGAAGATCAGGCCCTCGGGACGCTCGCGCATGACGGCCAGCGTCCTGTCGACTCCGTCGTCGTTGCTGCTGCTGGGAACCTCGCGGGTGATGCCGACCCGGTCGTAGATGTCGGCGATCTTGCCGACACCGATCACTTCCCGGCCGGCAGCGGCGATGGCGGTGAGGACATTGGGGCTGGGCGGGCTCACGGAGTAGTCCCGCCGCTTGTCGCCCAGCCTGCGGAATGCCCCCGGCTCCCCGTCGAAGGGCCTGGCGATTACCCGGGCGACCGAGTATTGGCCCGTGAGAATCTGCCGCGCCGCCAGGCACCATTCGTAGAGGGTCTCCAGCGGGACGACATCGACGTGGGCGGCCACCTGGAAGACGCTGTCGGCACTCGTGTAGACGATCGGCATACCCGTCTGCAGGTGCTCCTCGCCCAGCCGGGCGATGATCTCGGTGCCCGAGGCGGGCAGGTTGCCCAGGTGGCCGCGTCCGGTCGCCTCATCGAACGCGTCCATGACGGCACCGGGGAAGCGCTCGAACGTCTGGAAGGGCTCGTCCAGCACGACGCCCATGAACTCCCAGTGTCCGGTGGTGGTGTCCTTTCCGGCAGAGGACTGCGCCATCCTGCCGAAGGCGCCCGCCGGCGCCGCAACGTCAGGGACAGACCGGACGCCTTCTATGTTGCCCAGGCCAAGCGCCTGCAGGTTGGGCAGCTCGACGGGCGCTTCGCGCAGGGTGTGGTCCAGCGTGTGCGAGCCGGCGTCTCCAAAGGAGGCGGCATCGGGTTGGCTGCCCACGCCGACGGAATCCAGGACGATGATCGTGACAGTCATGTCTCAGTTTATGCCGCGTACCGTTGGGGGGCAGGCGCAATTAATGAGGGGAAGGCGGGCAATTGCCCGCCTTCCCCTCTGCTGAAACTTCGCGTCAGGCCTTCGCTGCAGTCTATTGACCCTGCAGGTGCGCCTCGATGAAGTAGAGGCCCTGATCGACCGCGCGGCTTACCTCCACGAACAGGTCGTTGGTGGAGAGGTCGCCCAGCTCCTCGGCGCGGACGGCGGCGTCACGCAGCTGACCGCCGTACTTCGCGTACCGGGCGGCCAGCGCCTGCAGGTACGCCTTTCCGTCGTACGGCTCGGTGGGGAACTCCTCCAGTATTGACGAGCTGCCCGCCATGCGGACGGTGCCGAAGGCGACGCCGCCCAGGGTGGTGGCCCGCTCGGCCAGCGCATCGGTGTAGGGCTCGATCATCTCTGCGATCTCATCGAACATCTTGTGCAGTTCGAAGAAGTGTATGCCCTTCACGTTCCAGTGCGCCTGCTTCGTTTGCGAGTAGAGGTCGAAGTTCGTCGCCAGCGACTCGTTGAGGAGCTCGACAAGCTCGCGCCGGGCATCCTCGCCAATCGTGATGGCGGTCCTGAACTGGGCTGTCTTGGTCGAAGTTGCCATGTTAAACCTCCGTGTATCCCAGTGTAACCAATGACTGCCGGCCCAAAGAGTCCCAGGAAACCCATCAGGATACGGATCAGGGTCGACTTGCCGGCGCCGTTGGGACCCAGAAAACCGAAGATCTCGCCGCGCGCAACCTCGAGGTCAACAGAGTCGAGCGCCTGGGCCGCCCCGTACCGCTTGCTCAATGCCTGCACCCTGATGGCCGGAGGAGGAGTCACGCATGCAGATTACCGCAACCGGAAGCGCGTCATAATCGGGGTGTGAAGGAATTGCCCGCATACGTCGCCGCCCGGGTGCGCGAACTGGCCCCGGAGAGCAGGCGGCTGCTCGTCGCGGTCTCCGGCGGAGGCGACTCGGTGGCACTGCTCCATGCGCTGGCCGCCAGCCGGGAGTTCGAGCTGGTGGTAGGGCACCTCGATCACGCGCTGCGCCCTGACTCCGGACAGGACGCCCGGTTCACGCGCGACCTGGCCGCCCGGCTTGGTGCTGAGTTCGTGACGGAGCGCATCGATGTCGGCGCAGTGGCGAAGGAGCGCGGCTGGAACGTGGAGGACGCCGCGCGCCGCGTCAGGTACGCCTTTCTGGCCCGGGCGGCGAAACGGAACGGCTGTCAGGCGGTGCTGACGGCCCACACCCGCGATGATCAGGCAGAGACCGTCCTGCTGCAACTCCTCAGAGGCGCCGCCTACGTCACGGGAATGAGGCCCGTGCAGCGCAACGTGATCAGGCCGTTGCTGGAGGTGCGCAGCAGCGAGCTGCGCGACTACCTGCGGGAGCAGGAGATCGGCTGGCGCGAGGATGCCAGCAACCAGGACCGCAGCTACCGGCGCGCCTGGTTGCGCCACGAGGTGCTGCCCCTTCTCGAGGAGCGGGTCCCGCAGGCAACGACGGCGCTTGCCCGGCACGCCGGCGTCCAGGCCGACATCGCCGACTTCATGCGGGAGAGCGGCGGGCGCCTGCTCGATGGGAGCGGAGCTTCGACGGATCGGCTCCTCGCAGCCCACCCGGCGCTGCAGCGGGAGGCGCTGGCGCAGCTTATTGCGCGCGACGGCGGCCAGATGCCCGACCTGCGCCGGATCGAGGAGGTGCGCAAGCGCCTGGGGGACAGGCATCCCTACCGCATGAGCCTCGCACCCGGGCTTACGCTGCGCATCGCCTATGCGCGCGTCGGGGTCGTCCGGGAGGGGAGGGCCAGGCCTGCTGCCGGGGCAAGGACGCCGGTAACCGATGCTGCCCAGCTGCCGCCCGGCGTGGCGGAGGAGGCGTTGCAGCTCGACGGGCTCGTCTACCGGGCGCGCGAGCCCGGCGACCGGATGCGGCTGCCAGGCGGCACGAAGAAGCTCTCCCGCCTCCTCGTCGACCGCAAGATCCCCCGGGAGGAGCGCGACACCCTGCGGGTCCTGGCGAGCGGCAGCCAGGTCGTGTGGGCCGAACGGATCGGGCCGGCCGCCCCCTATGCGATCAGGGAGCCGGCGGCCGGGTCACATGGCGACGAGCGGTTCATGCGGCTTGCGCTCGCCCAGGCGCGCGAGGCGGGAAGGAAGGGTGAACTGCCGGTAGGGGCCGTGCTGGTGAGGGACGGCGAGCCGCTGGGCGTGGCCCACAACGAGACTGAGGCCAGCAACGACCCGACCGCTCACGCGGAGCTGCTCGCCATTCGCCGGGCAGCCGCCAGCCAGGGTGACTGGCGGCTCCAGGGCGCCACCCTCTACGTGACCCTCGAGCCCTGCCCGATGTGCACGGGGG
>CALKAI010000190.1 GCA_937983275.1 uncultured Trueperaceae bacterium
GAGAAGCCGCACCCGGGGCAGTTCATGCAGCCTTCCTCGAACTGGAGCGGCGCTCCGCAATCGGGGCAGGCCGCGCCTTTGTTGGCGGGGTTCTCGACGCCGGCCGTTTCGAGGGCAACCGCGATGAGATCGGCCTTTGAAGCGACCATGCGTCCCTGGTAGGAGCCGTACATGCCGCCGTTGATGCCGCGGAGGGTGTGGACGATTGCCTCTGCCGGAACTCCGTACTGGAGGGCGAGCGAGACCATGCGACCCAGCGCCTCGGAGTCGGCGTTCGCTTCGTCACCGGCCTTGCCGCTGTTGATGAACACTTCGGCGGGCAGGCCGTTCTGCTTGTTTACCGTCACGTAGAAGCCGCGCTGGCCTCCGCTGGGCATGGTGAGCTTGATCTTGTCCGTGAACCCGCTCAGGCGGCCGGGGCGGTCGAGGAGTTTCTCTCCCGGCAGTGCCGCGGCGGGGGTGTAGGAGCTGGCCTCACGGGGCTTGCTGCTGGTGGCTACCAGCGGCGCCTGGACGGCGACGGGTGTCGATGCCGCAGTGCCGCTGCCCGCTGCCGGCTCGGGGCGGGTGACGGCAGTTGCTGCGCTCTTCTGTTCCTTCACCTCATCCTCCTTCTTCTTGCTGGTGGAGAGAACCTGGAACTGCCTGGAGCCGTCGCGGTAGACGGTGATCCCCTTGCAGCCGATATCGAACGCCAGGCTGTAGGCGTCGAAGACGTCCTGGACGCTCGCCTGGTTGGGAAGGTTGATGGTCTTGGAGATGCTGTTGGCGACCAGCTGGTTGCCGCCGTCGAAGGCGCGCTGGACCACGCCCTGCATCCGCACGTGGTCTTCAGGGGCGATGTCGTGGGCGCACACGAGGACGTCGCGGATCTCCTGGGGGATGAACTCCAGCCCCTGCACGCTGCCGTGGTTGGCCTGGACCTCTTCGACGACCTTGTCCCAGTCCCACTCGCCGCCACGGTTGAAGTCGGGGTGGGGCTGGTGCTGCTCGAGCAGCTCCTTGAAGAGCGGCGCGATTAGCGCGGCGTACGAGTCGCCTATCTTGCGGTAGATGAAGGGCGCGAAGATCGGCTCGACGCCGGAGGAGACGCCCATGAGCATCGAGGTCGTGCCGGTGGGTGCGACCGTCAGCAGGGCGATGTTGCGGCGCTCGCGCTCGAGGCTGCTCTCTGCGAAGCCGGGGAAGGCGCCGCGCTCGGCGGCGAGCTCTTCACTGGCAGCGGTCGCTTCCTCCCTGAGCCCGGTGATCATCTCCTCCACCGCGGCACGGCCCTCCTCGCTGTCGTAGCGGAAGCCCATCAGGATGAGCGCGTCGGCGAGGCCCATGATGCCCAGGCCCAGGCGCCGCAGGTAGTGGCTCATCTTGCGGTTGTCCTCAAGGGCAAACTTGTTGACGTCGAGGACGTTGTCGAGGAAGCGGATGGCAGTGCGGACGTCTGTGCGGAAGGACTCCCAGTCGAAGCCGCTCAGACCGACATTGGGATTGCTTACGTAGGCCGCAAGGTTGATTGCGCCCAGGTCGCAGGGTTCGCCGGGAAAAAGCGGGATTTC
>CALKAI010000191.1 GCA_937983275.1 uncultured Trueperaceae bacterium
TCGGCTCGCCGGTGAGCTGGAGGCAGCGCACGGCCGAGGACTCGCTGTCGAGGAAGTAGAGCAGCCCCTTCTCCCTGTCGAGCGACATCCCCGTCGGCTGGGCAAGCAGTGCCCGGGCGGCAGGTCCGTCGACCATATTTTCTGCGCCCTGCCCGGCGACCGCCCGCACCTGCCCCGACGTCAGGTCGAGCACCCCCAGCTGATGTGTGCCGGAGTTGGAGAAGTAGAGGCTGCTGCCATGTATGGCGAGGTCAGCGGGTGAAGCCAGTTCCACACTAAAGGAAGGTCCGAAGGGCAGCAGGCCGCCACGCTCACCGGCACCGGCGAGTGTGGAGACTGTGTAATCGTCGAGGCTTACTGCCCTGATCGCATGGTTGCCGGTATCCGCAACGTAGAGGTAGCTATCGTCGACGGCGATACCCTCCGGTCGGTCGAAGAGCGCTTCCCCCGGCTCCCCGTCCACGAAACCCTGGCTGCCGCCGCCGATCCTCTGCAGCACTGTCCCGTCGGCCAGGCAAAGCGCGACCTGATTGTTGCCGGAGTCGGCGACGAAGAGACGGCCCGCGGCGAAATCCAGACGGGCGGGAAAGGAGAAGCCTGCCCCGGGCGCTGGCCTCTCGGCCTCAGGCGGGGCGCCCAGCGGAGCAGCGCCGGTCAGCAGGCCCATCTCGCCCCAGCCCTCCACGGCGCCCTCCATGTAGCGGAAGAACCCGTCCGGGTCGGGCTCACCCCGTATTACACGGCCAATGCGCCCCGTTGGCTCGATGATCACGAGCGTGGGCCAGCCGCTCACCGCATACTCCTCCCACAGGCGCATGTCGTTGTCGAGCAGCACCGGGTGGGTGATCCCCAGGCGGGACACCGCCTGTCCTACCCGCTCCGGGTCCTGCTCGGCCGTGAACTTGGGGCTATGGATGCCGATGACGACGACGTCCTCGGGAAAGGCGCGTTCAACCCGGCGCAAGGTGGGAATCACGTGGACGCAGTTGATGCAGCCCAGGGTCCAGAAGTCGAGCACCACCAGCTTGCCCCGCAGTTCCCGCAGCGACAGGGGCCGCGAGGTGTTGAGCCAGGTGGCGCCAGCCGTAGCAATCTCTGGAGGGCGGATGATGCTCATGCTCCGAGTATCCCCCAGCTGCCGCTGCGTTACCATTACCGCAATGCCTGCAACTCTGGTGATGGTCGTCGATGACGAGCCCGCCGCACTGCGCCTGATCGAGCTGTCGCTCGGCGGCGCCGGCTTCAGGGTCCTGCCCTTCGACGACCCCAACGAGGCCCTGGCCCGCCTCGAGGAGGGCCTGCAGCCGGATGCGATCGTCTCGGATATCTCCATGCCGGCGCTCGACGGTTTCCTGTTCTTCGAGCGGGTACGCAGCATCGCCCGGCTGCGGGCGGTGCCCTTTCTCTTCCTGACCGCCTACGACGAGCGCAGCCAGTTCCGCAAGGGAATGACGCTGGGGGCCGACGACTACCTGACCAAGCCGTTCGAGCGCGGCGAGCTCGTGGAGGCGGTACGCAGCCGCATCGAGCGTGTCGAGCAGCTGCGAAGCCCGGCGGGCGGCGAGTTGCGGGTGTGCGGCCTTGGC
The DNA here is from genome assembly GCA_937983275.1 of uncultured Trueperaceae bacterium. GTDB lineage: Bacteria > Deinococcota > Deinococci > Deinococcales > Trueperaceae > CALKAI01. The sequence goes on from CALKAI010000191.1 coordinate 1,587, forward strand.
CACCCGGTCATCTACCGGGACGGGTCCAGGCTCGACTGGGAGTCCCTCAAGGCGATGGAGCTGCTCTTCTACCTGCTCGAGCACCCGGATGGCGCGACCAGCTTCGAGGTGGCCGAGGCCCTGTGGCCCGGCAAGAGCGAGCGCCGCGCCTCCAGCTCCTTCCACGTCACCCTCTACCGGCTGCGCAAGCAGCTGGGCAGCGGCGTCGTGGAGGCGGCGAACCGCCGCTACTATCCGGGGGCGGGCTTCCGCATCCGTTACGACCTGGACGAGTACCGGTCGCTCGCCGGAGCGCTGCGCACGGAACCGGATCCGCGCGGGTTCGAACGCGCCGCCAAGCTGTATCGCGGCGATTTCCTGACCGGGTTCGAGAGCGACTGGCTGGTTGGCCTGCGGGAGTCGCTGCACGAGGAGCACCTCCTGCTGCTGCAGTCGGGCGCCGAGAGCGCGCTCGCGGCCGGACGGCTGGAGGAGGCGACCAGACTCTTTCACGCCATCACCGAGCATGAACCGTACAGCGAAATCGGCTGGCAGGGGCTGGCCAGCTGCTGGTCCAGGCGGGGCGAGGCGACGCGGGCCCGCGAGGTGATGGAGCGCTTCGAACTGCTGCTGAGTTAGACTGCCTTCGCGAATTGCGCGTTTTGATAGGAGATTTTTGCCATGTACGCCATCGATCTGACTGGTAAGAACGGACTGGTTCTGGGTGTCACGAACCAGCGCTCGATAGGTTGGGGAATTGCACAGAAGCTCTCGCAGGCCGGCGCCCGTATGGCCTACTCGTACCAGGGTGAGAGACTGCGGCCCACGCTCGAGAAGCTGACTGCCGATCAGGAGGGAGCGCTGCTGGCCGAGTGTGACGTCACCAGCGACCAGCAGCTCGACGACCTCTTCAGGGAGGTCGAGCAGGAGTTCGGCAGCCTGGATTTCGTCATCCACTCGGTCGCCTTCGCGCCAACCGAAACATTTGCCAACCCCTTCAGGGAGACCAGCCGCAGCGACTGGCAAACCGCCATGGACATCAGCGCCTACTCGCTGGTAGCCGTCGCGAAGCGGGCCGCTCCGCTCATGAAGGAGGGTGGCTCGATAGTCACGCTTTCCTACCTCGCGGCCGAGCGTGTCGTGCCGCACTACAACATGATGGGTGTCGCCAAGGCTGCCCTCGAGGCGAGCATGCGCTACCTGGCCTACGAGCTGGGCGAGCAGGGCGTTCGGGTCAACGCGATCTCGGCCGGTCCCCTGCGCACCGTGGCCGCCCGCTCCATCGCCGGCTTCGGTAGCATGTACGGCGAGGGCGGGAAGCTCTCGATGCTGCGCCGCAACATCACGCAGGACGAGGTGGCCGGCGCCGCGCTGGCGCTCATCTCGGACGAGCTGGGTGGCGGCATCACCGGCGAGACGCTCTACGTCGACGCTGGCTTCAACAGGATCGGGATGTTCCTGCCCGAGCAGGCCCAGTAGGAACTGGCCGCGTGCCTCAGCCCGCCATAAGACCCGTGTGGCGCGAGGTTCTTGCCGACCTGGAGACGCCTCTGACCGCCTACCTGAAGGTGGCCGGCCACCCCTCGTTCATGCTCGAGAGCGTCGAACAGGGGCAGCGCGTCTCCCGCTACTCGTTCATAGGCACGGGGGAGCGCCGCAGGATCGAGGCGCGCGGCACGACCGTGACGGTCACGGAAGGGGAGGGGGTCCGGACGTTCGAATCGGACGATCCCCTCGCCGTGCTCTGGGAGCACACCGTGCAACCCGCGGAGCCGCATCCGGTCCTGCCGCCATTCTGGGCGGGCTCCGTCGGCTACGCCTCCTTCGACATCGTGCGCCTCTACGAGGAGCTGCCCGAGCCGAACCCCGACGAGCTCGGAATCCCCGACATGCTCTTCGTCCAGCCCGAGGTGCTCATCATCTTCGACCACCTCATGCGCAAGCTCTACATCGTGGCGCCCGCCCAGGTGGGGGACGAGGCTCAGGAGGCGCTGGCCCGCCAGCGGGTTGACGAGGTTTACGAGCGGCTGCGCGGACCCCTGCCCGGCGTGCCCGGTGACCGCGCGGGCAGGCGCACGGAGTTCGAGAGCAACTTCACGCCCGAAGGGTTCCGCGAGGCGGTCGGCAAGGCGATCGACTACGTGCGCAAGGGGGATGTGTTCCAGGTGGTGCCCAGCCAGCGGCTCTCTGCCGACCTGGGCGTCCACCCGTTCGCCATCTACCGCGCCCTGCGCACGATCAACCCCAGCCCCTACCTGGGCTACCTGGACCTGGGTCCGGTCACGCTCGTCGCCTCCAGCCCCGAGAGTCTGGTGCGCAGCGACGGCGGGACCGTCGAGACCCGGCCCATCGCCGGCACGCGCAAGCGTGGAGCGACGCCCCAGGAGGACGAGGCCCTGGCCAAGGAGCTCCTGGGAGACCCCAAGGAGCGGGCAGAGCACATCATGCTCGTCGACCTGGGCCGCAACGACCTGGGCCGGGTGTGCAAGCCGGGCAGCGTCAGGGTGAGCGACCTGATGACCATCGAGCGGTACAGCCATGTCATGCACATCGTCTCGACGGTACGTGGGGAGCTGCAGGATGGCCTCACGCCCCTTGACGCGCTCGCCTCGACGCTGCCCATGGGCACGGCATCCGGGGCGCCCAAGCTGCGGGCGATCCAGATCATTGACGAGCTCGAACCGGTGAAGCGCGGCCCCTACGCGGGGGCGTTCGGCTACGTCGCGGCTTCGGGTGCGATGGACATGGCGCTTACCCTCCGCACGGTCGTAGTGGCGAACGGCCGCGTCCACCTCCAGGCGGGTGGCGGAGTGGTGATCGACTCCGACCCCGAGCTGGAGCACCAGGAGTCGCTCAACAAGATCGCCGCCCTGCGCCGGGCGGTCGAGATGGCCACCGAGGGGCTCGGTTAGGAGTCGCATGCGGAAGCACGAGAAACTGCTGCTCATCGACAATTACGACTCGTTCACCTACAACATCGTCCAGTACCTGGGGGAACTGGGCACGGAGACGACCGTCTGGCGCAACGACAAGTTCGCCATGAGCGACGTGGAGGAGTTGGCACCCGAGGCGATCGTGATCTCGCCCGGACCGGGTACGCCCGCACAGGCCGGCAACACCATGGAGGTCATCCGCCGGTTCGGTTCCCGCATTCCGATCCTGGGTGTGTGCCTGGGCCACCAGGCGATCGCCCAGGTCTACGGCGGCAGCGTAGTGCCGGCCGGGCAGGTAATGCACGGCCGGACCAGCGCCGTCCAGCACGACGGCAGCGGCATCTTCGCGGGCATCCCCTCGCCCGTGACGGTCACCCGCTACCATTCGCTGGTGACCGAGGACATCCCTGATGAGCTGAGCGTCAACGCCTGGACCGAGGACGACGGCCAGCGGGTGGTCATGGGTTTGCGGCACAGGGAGCACCCGGTCTGGGGCGTGCAGTTCCACCCGGAGAGCATCCTCTCCGAGCAGGGCCGCGAGATGCTCGACAACTTCCTCGCCTTGCGGTGAGCGATACGCTGCCAGGATGACCGCGCCGCAGCTCAGCGTCATCACGGCCACCAGGGGGCGCCCGCGGGAGCTCCTCCTGAAGCTGGAGGCGTTGCGGCGGCAAACACTGCCGTACCGCGACTTCGAGTGGATCATCTGCAGCGACGGCCCGGCCGGGGACGAACTGGCCGCCATTCGCGCAGCGTCCCCGCCCTTCGCTGTAGAGCTGCTCGAGCTGGAGCAGCCGCAGGGTCCGGGAGCCGCCAGAAACGCGGCCGCAGCCCGGGCGCGCGGCACGTACCTCTACCTCTCCGACGACGACTGCCTGCCGGCGCCGGCCACCTTGCAGCGGCACCTCGAAGCGCAGCTGGCGTCGCCGGCGGTGTACGTGGGCGGGATCGACTTCGAGGTTGAGGGGACGACGGTGAGCAGCTGGCGCCCCGCGGCGGTTAACTACTGGAACGTAAATGGTGCCAATACCAGCCTGCCTGCCGGGTCGTTCCGGAAGGTGGGCGGGTTCGACGGGCGTCTGACGGGCTACGGCGGTGAGGACATCCTGCTCGGTTACCTGCTGAAACGCGCGGGGCTGTCGATCGCCCGGCTGGAGGGCGCCGCCACCACCCACCTGGGCCCCGACCCGCAATCCGGCGTCGATCTCGGCAAATCCCGGGCGGCGGGCCGCAATGCGGTGCGGATTGCGGTACTGCACCCGGAGCTCGCAGGACGGCTGGGCGTACAGCCGCTGCTGCTGCGGGCCGAACTGCTCTTCGAGCGCCTCCTTCCCCGCGTCCCCCGCAGATTGCGCGGCGAGTTCGCCTACGCGCGGGGCGCACACGAGGAGTGGCGGGCGCTCAGGAGCACCTCGAGGCAGGTCCTGCTCGTGTCAAACGGCCACGGCGAGGACGTCATCGGCGCAGCCCTGGCGCTTGCCCTGCGGGAGCAGGGCTTCGAACCGCGTGCGGTCCCACTCGTGGGCCGGGGCGACACCTATGAACGACTGGGCGTTCCCGTGCTGGGGCCGCGCAAGGAGCTGCCCTCCGGGGGCTTCCTCTACCAGGGCGGGGGCCTGCTGCGCAAAGACCTGCGTGCCGGCCTGCTGGGCAGCCTGGTGGGGCAGTGGCGCACCATCGCCGCCGCGGCCCGCGGGAGCCGCGCCGTCCTGGCCGTCGGTGACTGGTACGCCTTGCTGGCCGCGACGCTGTTCGGACCAAGGCCGCTGTTCCACCTGCAGCCGGCGGTATCCGTCCTCGCCTGGCCGCAGGACATGCCGGCCTGGCGGCAGCCGTTCGGTCCGCTCGAGCGCCTCCTCATGCGGCAGGCGAAGGAGGTATGGCCGCGCGACGCCGCCAGCACAACCTGGCTTCAGCAGCGCGGCGTGCCGCACGCGACGTTCGCCGGCAACCCGATGCTGGACGCCCTCTTCGACGAAGGGCCGCTCGAGCTGCCGGAGCCGTATCTGCTGCTGTTGCCGGGAACCCGTGGCGACGTGGCGGATAGCCTGCCGCTCATGCTCGAGGCAGCAGGTAAGCTCGCAGGCTCGGGGCTCACGCCGGTGATCGCCTGGGCAGGCGGAGATCCCGGCGCCATCGGGACGCCCGGCTGGAGCTGCGAGCCGAGCGGCAGGAGCCGGGGGGTGACGCACACCTTCCGGGACGCCTCCGGGAACGAGGTTTATCTCGTGCAGCAGGCGTTCGGGGCGGCGCTGCGGGGCGCCGCGGTGGCTATCTCGACCTCGGGCACCGCGGCCGAGCAGGCAGCGGGTTACGGCGTTCCACTGGTCGCCTTTCCGACCGGTGGCCCCCAGTACACGAAAGAGTTTGCCGCCGCGCAGAAGCGGGCGCTCGGCGACGCGCTGACCCTGTGTGAAGCCGATCCCGTGTCGATTTCTGAAGCCGTTCGTTGCATACTGGCAAGTCCACAGGTGCAGGCGGCGGCACGTGAGGCGGGGATCCGGGCGATGGGGGAACCCGGCGCGGCGCGGCGGATTGCACAGCAGATAGCCCACAGGCTAGGGGAGAAGGATCATGAGTAGTGTCACTGCGCAGGAGTTCAGCATAGGCCGTACCCTCGGCATGGTTTTCGACGGGCACACCCTGGGTCGTGACGAGTCGCGCGAGGTGATGGGCCAGCTGATGGACGGCAAGCTGTCGCAAATGCAGGCGGCCGCGCTCCTCGCAGCGATACGCACGCGCGGCGAGACGGTTGAGGAGATCATCGGTTTCGCCCAGGCGATGCGTGAACGGGCGGTCCGGGTGGCACCGGCCGTGACCTCGCCGCTCGTGGACACCTGCGGGACGGGCGGGACCGGCTTCAACAGCATCAACGTTTCGACCACCGCTGCTTTCATCGCTGCGGCCGCTGGCGCCAAGGTGGCCAAGCACGGCAACAATGGCGTGACCAAACGCTCCGGCTCGGCCGATCTCCTCGAGGCTCTGGGCGTCAACCTCGACCTGCCGCAGCGCCGCGTCGAGCAGGCGATCGAGGAGGTGGGCCTGGCGTTCATCTACGCACGCAACCACCACCCCTCGATGAAGTTCGTGGCGCCCATCAGGGCCGATCTCCAGGCGCGCACGATCTTCAACAACCTGGGCCCGCTCACCAATCCGGCGAATGCGTCGCGGCAGCTGCTGGGTGTGTTCTCTGCCGGATTGACGCGCCAGCTGGCGCAGGTGCTGCGCGGCCTGGGCGTCGAGCGCGCTCTGCTCGTGCATGGGGATGGGCTCGATGATTTCACGGTGACCGGCGAGACCGTCGTCGCCGAGCTTGCCGCCGACGGGAGCATCGACGAGTACACTCTCGCCCCCGAGGATGTGGGGCTGGGCCGTTACGCGAAGGAGGAGCTGCTGGGCGGCGACCCGCTGGAGAACGCCCGGCACACCCGCGAGATCCTCACGGGCAGGACAGGCGGAGCCAAGCGCGACGTCGTCCTCTTCAACGCCGGCGCCGCCCTCTACCTGGCAGATGTCGCGGCCACCATCCGGGATGGCGTCGTGCTGGCCAGCGAACTGCTGGAGTCCGGTGCGGCCGCCCGCAAGCTGGAGGAGTTCGTGGCGTTCACGCAGGAACCGGACCAGGGGTAAGCCGTTCGCGCCAGGGCGGGACTGCACCTCGGATAGAATGACCCTGTGAAACTGCTTCAGACGTTGCTGGTGGTCCTCCTCGCGGGGGTGCTGTCTGTCGCGTCTCTCCTGACTGCCAGTGCCCTGAAGTGGGCCGGAGAGCTGCCCGAGCTGGACCAGCTCGACGCCCTCAACTACACCGCCACCTCGCAGGTGTTCTCCCGGGATGGCCGCCTCATTGGCGAGATAATCCCGCGGGCGGGCGAGGGGCGCGAGACCACCAACCGCATCCCGGTTGCGCTCGATGAGGTGTCGCCGGCCGCGATCGCGGCGATTGTCGCCTACGAGGATGACCAGTTCTTCAGGCACTACGGCTTCGACATCCCGGGCCTGATCGTGGCTACCTACGAGGAGTTCTTTGGCGATGCCAGCCGGGGTGGCTCTACCATCACCACCCAGGTCGTGAAGAACACGGTGCTGCAGGACATCCGTTCCGACCGCTCGCTGGAGCGGAAGGTGAAGGAGCTCATGCTGGCCGTGGAGCTGGAGAGGCGCCTCACCAAGGAGGAGATCCTCCAGCACTACATCAACGTCGTGTTCTGGGGCGGGAACGTTTACGGGATCCGCTCGGCCGCACAGGCGTACTTCGACAAGGAACCCATCGAGCTTAGCCTCGCCGAGGGTCTCTACCTCGCCCGGCTCATCCCGTCGCCCAACAATCGTCACCACGATATCGAGGGGACCCGGACCTCCATGCGCCGGGTGCTCGACCGCATGGTCGAGCGGGGCATGATCACCGAGGCGCAGGCCAACGTCGCCTGGCGCGAACCCATCCAGCCGCGCGGCTGGGAGATCGAGTACGACGGCCAGGGCAACATAGTGAGTGCCAGCGAGACCGGCGAGCAGCCGGTGATCCGCACCAGCGTCTCCTCGGACCTCTCCCCGCACGTGGTGATCTCGGTACGCAACTGGCTCACCGACCGTTACGGCGAGAGCCGCGTGTTCGACGCCGGGGGGTTGCGGGTCTACACGACGATCGATTCGAGCATGCAGGAGGCGGCCAATGAGGCCAGCGCCCGCGCGGTCGTCCCGCCCGGGGCGCAGCTGGCCATGGTCGGGCTCGAGCCGGGCACCGGACGCATCCTTGCCATGGTGGGCGAGAAGCTGGCTGCTGACGGCAGCTACCGGAACGAGTTCAACCGCGTTACCCAGGCGCTGCGCCAGCCAGGTTCATCCTTCAAGCCCATCGTCTTCGCTGCGGCGATCGAGCAGGGCTTCACCCAGGCGACGGTACTGGTCGACGAGCCGGCCTCCTTCGAGCAGCGCGGGCAGCCGCCGTACGAGCCGCGCAACTCGGACAACACTTTCGTTGGCCCGGCCACCGTCCGCTACCACCTGGACACCTCCCGCAACATCCCGGCGGTGAAGGCGCTCGAAGCGGCAGGACCCGAGGCGGTAGCGCAACGCTCGCGGGAGCTGGGTTACACGAACGTGGAACCTTACTACTCGCTGGCGCTGGGCTCCTTCGTCACGACTCCGCTTGCCCATACGGCCGCGTTCGCGGCCTTCGCCCAGGGCGGTGTGTGGATCGAGCCGTACCTGGTGGAACGCGTCGAGGACAGCGAAGGGAACGTGCTGTTCGAGGCGAACCCGCGAGAGGTGCGCGTCTGGAGCGAGGAGACCGCCTACATCATGCTGGACATGCTGCACGGCAACGTCGCCGATCGTGGTCCCATCACGGGTTACTCGTGGCGGGCCGGTCAGGAGGAGATGGCCGGCCGCTGGATTGCCGGCAAGACGGGCACCTCCAACGAGGACCGCGACCTGTGGTTTGTGGGTGCGACGCCGGGGATGGTTGCCTCGGCCTGGATAGGGAACGACGACGACACGTCGCTGCCGACCCGCATGGAGGCCCAGGATCCAGAGCAGCGCACGGTCAACTCCTCCAGGCACCCCATCTACGTGTGGCGTGACTTTGTCGGCAACGCCCTGCGGGGCCGCTCGATCGAGAGCGAGTTCAGCGTTCCGGAGGGGATCGAGTTCCACACGATCGACCTCCGCACGGGGGCGCCCAGCAGCAGCGGTGTCCGGGCTGCGTTCAGCTCCAACAACGACCTGAACGCCGCGTCGCGGGGAGAGCCGATCACGATAAGTGTCGCGCTCGACAGCCGGACCGGAGAGCGGGCGAACGCGCAAACGCCGTTCGAGTTCGTGGAGATCAGGGAGGTGGCGCCGGATGAGCTGGACGATCTGTTCAGCGGCGTGCGCCGCACCGTGCCGTAGGGCCGTATAGGGCATCCGCATCATCCCGGTCGTTGCCGCGAAAGGTGTAACCTGCGACTGCGCAGAGCGTCAGCTTGGTCGCTGGGGTAGATTTCCCGGCCCGGCCAGAACGGTAGGCTAGTGTAGTGAGCAACCTCTATCAACTGAAACCAAACCCCAACTCACCAGCGGAAATAGATATCGTTGTCGAAGTGCCGAAAGGCAGTTCCAACAAGTACGAGTACGACCCGGATCTGGGCATAATTCGCCTCGACCGCGTGCTCTACAGTCCCATGTACTACCCGGGGGACTACGGCTTCATGCCGGGCACGCTCGCCGATGACGGCGATCCCCTCGACGCAGTGGTGCTCATGGAGCAGCCCACCTTCCCGGGCGTGGTCGTCACTGTCCGGCCGCTTGGCTACCTGGAGATGAGCGACGAGAAGGGCGTCGACGAGAAGCTGCTGTGCGTTCCCGTCCACGACCCCCGCTACGGCGGCTACACGACGCTGGACGACGTGGAGCCGCACCGCCTGCAGGAGATCGTCCACTTCTTCAGGACCTACAAGGACCTGGAGAACAAGGTCACCCAGGTGGGTGACTGGCGGGACATCGACGCGGCCCATGAGCTCATCCGCCGCTGCATTGCCAACCACGAGCGCACGGTACAGGGCCGGGACAAGGCCCAGGCCCTGTAGCGGCGGCTTTCAGCCGGCAGGTTCGAATGTAAGGAGCAGGGGCCGCACGTTCCGGCGTGCGGCCCCTTTTTGCATAGCGCTGCATGCGCTGCATAACGCTTTCGCGGCCAACCGGTCCCGCCGTCAGTGGACGCTGTCGGGTTCCCAGGTGCCGTTCGTATCGAGCCAGGGGAAGTCGAGCCGGTTCGCTTCGAACACACTCGCTTCACGCGGGTAGAGCCAGCGGAAAGCCTGGTCGTTGATCTCCCGCTCGCTAAGGCGCGGTTCGTCATAGAAGCCCGCATTGAGCCGCTGCCGCTGCGCCTCGAAGAGGATGGCCGCTGCCGCCACGGAGACGTTCAGCGACTGGACCATGCCCAGCATCGGGATAATGATGTGGCTCGTGGCAAGGCTCGCCGCCTCTTCGCTCACTCCCCACTTCTCGTTGCCCACCAGTATCGCGGTGGGGCGCGTGTAGTCGGGCTCGCGATAGTCGACTGCGACGTCCGAGAGGTGGGCAGCGAGAACCTGCAGCCCCTGCCCGCGCAACGTCCCGATCAGTTCGGCGCTGCTCTCGTGCACCTCCAGTTGCACCCACTTGTCGGCGCTTGCGCTCGTTTCGTTGAAGGTGGGGACGCCGCCGGTGGGGTTGGTTGCATACACCCTGCCTACGCCCACGGCGTCACAGCTGCGCAGTATGGCCGAGAGATTGTGGGGCTTGTGCACATCCTGAGCTACAACCGCAAGATCTGGTTGCCGTTTGCGGAGTACCTGGACAATCTTGTTGTAGCGGCTGGCTTTCACCCGCAAAGAATACCCTTCGCGGCCGGGTGGAATCCGGGCTCAGTTTGCAATGGTAGCGGGGGCCGCTGTGTGGGCAGCCGGGCCGTCCGCGTACGCCTTGACAGTAGGCCGGGGGCGACTTATCATTCTCTTCGCGTCTTCACGGGCATCTCGTGCCGAGGTGGCGGAATCGGTAGACGCGCTAGCTTGAGGGGCTAGTGCCCGTTTAGGGCGTAGGGGTTCAAGTCCCCTCCTCGGCACCAGAGCACGCCGGCTTTCGAGCCGGCGTTTTTCTTTATCCCGACTGGCCCAGGCCGTTGCTTGGCCCCTGCCCAGGCTCAGACCTGCAGGGGGAAGGGGGCGTGGTAGCCTCTGGTGTGACTTCCTCTGCCTTTCCTTTCAGCTCCTACAGAAGGGGGCAAAGGGAGGCGATCGAGGCAGCCCGGGACGCCTTTGCCGCTGGCAAGCGTTTCGTGGTCATCGAGGCGCCCACAGGCTCCGGCAAATCGGCAATCGGAGTGACGCTGGCCCGCGAGGCGAACAGCGCGTTCGTGCTCACTGCCCAGAAGATCCTCCAGGACCAGTACGTCACCGACTTTCCCGACCTGGCCCTCATGAAGGGGCGCTCGAACTACGACTGCCTAGTGCGGCCTACCCATGCTGCCGCTGCACCCTGCATAGCCGGGAAGCGTTTCCCCGAGTGCGACGCCTGCCCCTACTTCACAGCCAAGGGTGAAGCGATCGCCGCCAACGTGGCGACGATGAACTACGCCTACTTCCTGGCCGAGCTCAACTATTCGGGCGGCTTTGGCCACCGCGACCTGCTGGTCCTGGACGAGGCGCACAACATCGAGGGCGCCCTCATGGGCTTCGTGCAGGTCACCGTCTCGGAGGTCGCGCTGACCCGCGCCGGCATCAGCACCCGCATCCCCTACGCCTCGGAAGATTACGAGTACCTGGATTTCGTGGAGGAGCTGCTCCCCGTCGTGCGCGCAAAGGCGCAAAGCCTGGAGGACGAGCTCAAGTCGGGCAAGACCCGCAGTGGCGACATCGAGCTTAGCCAGCTACGGAACAAGCAGTGGCTCGACAACCTGAGCGGCCGCCTGCGCCTGCTCCTCGACAGCGTCGACGACGACCTGGCAGAGTGGACCGTGGAACGGACCTCCGGATCGGCAGGCCAGACGCTCACCTTCAAGCCGGTGCTCGTCAACCGGTTCAGCGAACCGCTGCTCTTTGCGCATGCCGACAGGGTGCTGATGCTCTCGGCCACCATCCTCGATGCGGAAACCTTCCTCGCCTCCCTGGACATCGATCCCGGGGAGGCCCAGGTGATAACGGTCGAATCGGATTTTCCCGCGCAGTCGCGGCCCATCTACGTCAAGCCGACAGCAAAGCTGACGAGGCAGCACCTCGACCGGGAACTGCCCAGACTGGCCCGGGAGGTGAGCCGCATCCTCGATGAACACCCGTACGAGAAGGGGATCGTGCACGCGCACTCCTACCGGATCGCAGGGTTCCTGGCCACTGCGCTGCGCGAGGAGCACGGGACCAGGATCATCACCCACGGCAGCGCCGGCGAGCGCGACGCCGCCCTCACCAGCCACCTCACCAGCAGCGCACCGACGGTCCTGCTCACGCCTTCGATGACGGAGGGGATCGATCTCTCCGGCGACCTCTCCCGCTTCCAGGTGATAGTGAAGATCCCCTACCCCTTCCTGGGCGACCCGCAAGTGCGGCGGCGCACCGAACTGGACGGTGACTGGTACCAGTGGCGCACCTGCCTCACGGTGGTGCAGGCGTACGGCCGGTCGATCCGCAGCCGCGACGATCATGCGGTTACCTACCTGCTGGATGCCGACTTCCCGGCCTTCCTGCGCCGGCAGTCGAAGAGGCTGCCCGCGTGGTTCCGGGAAGCGCTTATTCCCCAGCAGTAGGACGCCCATTCCGGTGCGCGGCGCGGCCGCCAACTGGTACCCTTGTTCTCATGCGTCTGCTCTTCATCGGGGATATCTTCGCCAGGCCCGGCCTGAGGGTCATGAAGCAATACCTCGATGAACACCGGGACGACTTTGACTTCATAATCGCCAACGGGGAGAACGCCGCCGGCGGTTTCGGCATCACCCGCAAGCATTTCGAACAGATGCTGGACGCCGGGATCGATGTCGTGACCATGGGGAACCACACCTGGGACCAGAAGGAAACGGAAGAGCTTCTGGAGGAGAGCAGCAGGCTCATTCGCCCGCTGAACTACCCCCCGGGCTCTCCCGGGCTGGGCTTCGCCAGTTATACGGCACGGAACGGCGAGCGGATCACCGTCGCGCAGCTTATCGGACGGGTGTTCATGGAGCCGTACGACGACCCGTTCCGGGCGGCCGATGACCTCATATCCAGGACGGCACCGGGGGAGACGCTAATCGTCGATTTCCACGCCGAGGCGACATCCGAGAAGAAAGTGATGGGGTATCACTTCAGGGGCAGTGCCGCGGCCGTGATCGGTACCCACACCCATGTGCAGACGGCTGACGAGATGATCTCCCAGGGCACTGCCTATATCACTGACGTCGGCATGACAGGAGTTCAGAATTCCTCGATAGGCATGGACTTCGAAGAGGTCCACTACCGGTTCACGGCGAAGCGTCCCAAAAGGTTCCGCCCGGCCGACCGTCCCGGTACCCTGTGTGCTGTTAGCATCACAACTGAAGGTGGCAGGGCTACGTCCATCGAGCGCATCCAGTGGAGCGCCACTCACCCGGACTAGCCGGTTAAGACATGAAAAGAAACCTCTCATGTGCCCTCACGATTTGCGTGGATACGATGACCGGGGTGTTGGTTAGGAGATAATGGTGGATCTACTGCTAAGCGGCGGCCCTGTTCTCGTCGCCATCCTGCTCGCTTCACTCTATGGCGTCTACATCTTCTTCGAGCGGTTCTTCAAGCTTTCCAAGGAGCGTCTCGAGGCCGACGCCCTGATGACGCGTGTAAATGCCGCAGTACGCGACCGGGACCTGGAGTTGGCTCTCGCGGCGTGCGAGCGCCATGGTGGCCCTGTTGCACGGGTCATCCAGAGTGCGCTGCGGCGCCTGCCCTACGGCCGGGCAGCGGTCGAGGCGGCCTTCCAGGAGGCTACTCTCCAGGAAGAGCAGCAGCTCTCCAGGGGCCTTCGCGCCCTCTCGACGATCGCGCAAATCTCTCCCCTCATGGGTCTGCTGGGCACGGTCACCGGGATGATCATCGCCTTCGGCGAGATCTCCCAGGCCGGCACGGGCAACCCTTCCGTGCTCGCCGAGGGCATCGGGCAGGCGCTCGTCACGACGGCCGCCGGGCTCATCGTTGCCATTCCCGCCCTCATAGGCGCCAACTACCTGGCCAATCGCGTTGACAACATAATGCTGGAGATCGACCGGCGCCGCGAGGAGCTGATGGGTAACGTCGTACAGGTGGTTGCATCCCGTCGCGAGGAGCGACCGATCGAACCGCGCCGCTCGGAGGAGCTGCGGCCCCACACGGCGCAGGCGTCACCGGAAATATGAGGCGCAGAAGGGACGCAGTCTGGCGGCCCACGACCCTGGACATGACGCCCATGGTCGATGTCGTCTTCCTGCTGATCATCTTCTTCATGGTCTCCACGACCTTCATCACCCTGGAGTCGGGCCTGCCGGTCGACCTGCCGCAGGCAGCGAGTGCCCAGGCGCAATCCACCGAGGTTCCCACCGTCTCGATTACGAGTGAACAGGCGATCTTCCTGGGTGGCTCCCAGGTGGCCGAGTCCGAGCTCGTCCAGGTACTGCGCGCCCAGCTGGAGGCAAGCGGCCAGGGCGCTGTCGTGCTTCGCGCCGACCAGGCGGTGCCGCACGGCGTAGCCGTTCGGGTCATGGACCTGATCAAGCAGGCGGGAGCACAAAGGGTACAGATAGCCACGGGTGGCTGAGTGGAAAGCATCCGCGCCCGAGTGAAGGAGCTGTGGGGTGACCCGGACCGCCGGCGCGCCTTCATGCTCTCGATCGTTCTGCACCTCTGCTTCCTGCTGGGTCTCATGCTGTGGATCACCAGACCCGCGCCCGTGGAACTCGAGCAGTTCATCGTGCTCGATTTGGGTTCGCCGGCTCCCTCCCAGGAGGCGGTAACGGCCCCTACGGTCGACGATCCGGCACCCGCCGCCCCCACACCCCAGGTTGCCGACACGGAGACAGGGGAGCCGCAGGCCCGCACTGCCCAGGAGGAGGTGACGACCGCCCCCGAGCCGGAGGTCACGACCGAGCAACCGCCGGCACCGGAGCCCGCCGAGGCCGCCCGGCAGCCTGTCGAGGCCCAGGAGGCCCAGGAGGTGCCGCCGGCCGCCCCCCAGGAGGAGGTGGCCCAGGCCACCGAGCCTGAACCGGAGCAGGCGCAGGCCCAGGAAACACCACCGGCCGCGCCCACGCCGCAACTCCAGGAGCCCATGCCTGAGTCGGTCGCTGCCGACCTGCCCGAAGCAGTCCCCGCCAGCGTTCTGCCGGAGGTGGATGAGGTGCTTGTCGAACCTCAGCCCAGCGAGCAGCCGCTCGAGATTCCGCAGCCGCAATCCGCGGCCGTGCTGCCGGAGAGCCGCAACGTCAGCGTCGAACCCACCGCAAGAGTGAGCCAGGCGCAGGAGGTGCCGCTGCCTTCGGTGCAGGCGCAGGTCGAGTCGAGCGAACAGATTCCTCAGCCTGAAGCGCAGGCGCGCGTCGAGCAGTCCGAGGTCGTGCCCCGTCCCGAGGCTTCCGTGAACGTGAGCGCGAGCAGCACCATCCCCACTCCCCAGGTACAGACCGAGGTGGCCCAGGCGCAGGCGGTGCCCGTGCCGCAGGTTTCCACCGCCGTCACGGGCGCAACGCCGGTACCCGCCCCCAGCGCCACCGCCTCGGTGGCCGGCGCGCGGGAGCTGCCGCTGCCCGGTGCCGTAGCGGTGACCGGCGCAACGCGTGATGTTGCCGTCGAACCGCAGGTGACCGTGAACAGGCCGGTTCCGCAGGCCGAACCGCAGGTTGCTGCCCAGGAGGAGGGGGAAGAGGTTGTCCCGGGGGCCCAGATGGCGGGTGCCGCCCCAGAGGGGTCGGCCCAGAACCCCAGCAACCGGCTGGATGACCGCAGCCCCGGCGGCAACGCGGCCCGGGCGGGCCAGGACACCCCCGACGAGCAGGCGAGTGCAGATGCCCTGGGCAGGGCTCAGGGAGAGGAAGGGGACTCCACGGGGGCGCAGAGTCCGCGGACCCCCCTGCCCTACAGGGAAGAGATCATGCGTCCGCTCGCCGTGGTCATCGACAACGTCAACGGCTACCCCCAGTCGGGGCTGCGCGAGGCGTCAGTCATTGCCGAGATGCCGGTCGAGGGTGGGCTTACCCGCCTCATGACCTTCTACGACCGGACCGATCCGGACATGGTGGGTCCGGTGCGCAGCGCACGCGACTACTTCGTGGACCTCGCGCAGGCGTACGAGGGTGTCCTCGTTCACGACGGGGGCTCGCCCACCGCCCTGCAGCTCATCGAGCGTTCGCCCTTCCCGACCCTCAACGCCTACACGGCGGGAGGTCTGTTTTCGCGTGACACGGGCCGCCAGGCCCCCTACAACCTCTACGCAGCCGGCAGGGGGCTAAGGCAGGCCGTGCAGGAGATGAACCTGGGCCGCATCGTGGAGATCCTGGGAGTGGTGCCCACCGCTCCCCAGGAGGCCGCACAGGCAGCCGGCGCCACGGTGCGCTTCAGCGGAGCCTACGAGAGCAGCTTCCGCTACGTGCCCGAGTCCAACCAGTACGAGTGGCTAAGGGGCGGTTCCCCCGCCCGGGACTCGGGTGGCGCGCCCGTCCATGTCGACGCGGTCCTTCTGGCAAGCATCCAGGCGCGGGAAATTCCCGACGACCCCGCGGGCAGGCTGTACATACGCCTTGCCGGTGGTGACGCCGACCTGCTGCTGGACGGCAGGATCATCAGCGGCAGCTGGACGATCGGGCAGGGCAACGGGGTGGGTTTCGTGAGCGACGCGGGCGACAGCTACGACCTGGACCCGTTCAAGCTGTGGGTGTCGTTCGTGCCGCAATCATCGCAGGTCGCGATGAGGTGAGGGCGCCTAGCCGGCCTGCGCCGGCGGCGCCTCGTCCCGCTTGGGCAGGAGCAGGAAGCCGGTGAGGAGTGCGCCGATGACGAGCGCGAAGAGGGAAACGTCCCCGAAGAGGTCCATCAGCGTCCCCGCGAACGTGGGCGCCACGACGGAAGCGCTCATCGTGAACAGGTAGTAGAGGCCGGTGAAGAACCCGATCCGTTCCGTACCGCCCAGGTCGGCCACCCAGGGGTAGGCCTGGACGTTGATGAGCGCCCAGCCGAACCCGGCGAAGGCCAGGCTTATGCCCAGCGGTACCACTGAGGCAGAGAACGCCGCCCCCAGCAAGCCCAACGGCATGCCCAGCAGCCCCAGCTGCATCGCCCGGCTCTTGCCGAGGCGGGAGCCCACGTACCCGGCGGGAACCGCGGCGATTACGAAGGCGAGGCTGAAGACGCCGAGCAGCAGTCCGGCCGTGCCGCCGGTGATGCCCAGGCTCTCGGTGGCGTAAACGGTGAACTGCGCTTCGACGGCCGCAAAGCCGATGGTGTAGAGGGCGATGGCGCTCAGCAGCGCGAGGGCGCGGCGGTGTTGCGGCTCGAGGAGCGAGCGGACGCCGCTGAGCAGGGAGCCCAGGGGCGTGGCCTCCTGAGCCGTTACCGGTTCGGCGAAGGGCGGCCTGCGGTCGACTGCCAGCACCAGGATAGGCAGGACCAGCAGCAGGATCGCCCCGCCCAGCAGGAACGGGTAGATCTGGTTGAGGTCCCATAGCGGTGCCAGCACGAAGAACGCCATGAGGCCGCCAATCCCGCCCATCAGGTTGATGAGGCCGTTGGCGGCCGATCGCCGCGGTGGCGCTACATGGTCGGGCATGAGCGAGATGATCGGTGCGCGCAGGACCGTCATGGCCAGGAGGAACACGATGTCGGCGGCGATCAGCAGGGAAAGCGTCGTTCCCGCCACGGGGAGCAGGGCCAGGAAGACAGCGGCGAGCGGCAGCGCCACCACGATGAATGGCAGCCGCGAGCCCAGTGGCGTGTTTACCCGGTCGGACCAGGTGCCGATTACAGGGATGAGGAGCAGGGCCAGGGCATTGTCGAGACCCATGATCGCGCCGCGCAACCCGCGGCTCTCGATGAACTCGCCCAGGAGCAGGGGCATGTAGGCGTTGTAGACGGCCCAGGCGAGAGTAATCGCCAGGAAGCCGAAGCCGATCGCAAGGATCTTGCCGGTACCGGCGCTCCTGCGTTCCTGGCTGTCTGGTGTGTTGCTGTTACCGCTGAGCGCGGGCCTCCAGGAGGGGGAGCGGGTCGACCGGTGTGCCGTTGACCCTTACCTCGAAGTGGAGGTGGGCCCCGGTCACGCGGCCGGTCGTGCCGACCGTCGCTATGACGTCCCCCGTATTGACGGTCTGGCCCTCGTGCACGTAGAGCTCGTTGGCATGAGCGTAGTAGTACTCGCTGTCGCCGTTCTGGATGATCACCAGGTTGCCGAAACCGCCGCGCCAACCGCTGAAGGTGACGACACCGCCCAGGGCGGCACGGATCGGATCACCGACGTCGCCGTTGATGTCGATGCCGTGGTGCTGGTTGGTGCCGCCAATGCGGAGCTGGCGGTACCCGAAGTATGAGGTCAGGGCACCGTTGAGGGGCCACACCATGACATCGTCGGAGGGGGGCGGCACCGCCGGTTCGCTGGCGCGCACGACATCGGCCTGCGGAATGATCTTCAGCTGCTGGCCCGCCTGAATGTGGGTGTGACTCATGTCGTTGGCGGCCATGATGGTGGTTATGTCGGTGTTGTAACGGCGTGAAATCGACCAGAGGCTGTCGCCCGGCTGCACGGTGATGACGGGCGCGGCGGCGCCACCCTGGGCGGGCGTGCTGCCCGCGTACCGACCGGGCACTACGAGCACGTGACCTGGCTGCAGCACGGTGCCGGCCGTAATACCGTTGGCCGCCGCCAGTTCCTGGAGGTTCACCTCGTGCCGGTTGGCGATGCTCCACAGGCTATCGCCACGGTTCACCGTCACCCGGAGGGGCTCCGGCGTCACCGCGGGAGCGTTGAGGGTGAGCACCTGACCGGGCCGGATCGTGTTGCCGTCGAGATTGTTGAAGGCGATCAGGTCGTCAACCGACATCCCGAAGGCTACCGAGATGTCGTAGAGCGTGTCGCCGGCTTTTACCGTGTAGGTGGCGGGTGTTGCGTCCGAGCCGGTGGGCAGGTTCAAAACTACCCCGGGCTGGAGGGAGTGCCCCGCCAGCCCGTTTACCTGCTGAATTGCTTCGACACTCGTCCCGTGCCTGCGCGCAATGTCCCATAACGTGTCACCGGGTCGTACGGTTACTTGTTGGGCATGGGTGCTGCCGAAAAGGACAGCGCCCGTCAGGACCGACAGGAGGAGAAGACGCCGTTGCGAACGCATCCTGGCTAGTGTAAGCGAAACGTGAGCGCTTGGCAATTATTTCATGAAACTTCCAGCTACTCAGCTCACTGCGTACCTTGATGAGAGTACAGTTGTCACTTGCGCTCGGAACCTTCAATA
The DNA here is from genome assembly GCA_937983275.1 of uncultured Trueperaceae bacterium. Taxonomy (GTDB): domain Bacteria; phylum Deinococcota; class Deinococci; order Deinococcales; family Trueperaceae; genus CALKAI01. The sequence goes on from CALKAI010000191.1 coordinate 20,430, forward strand.
ACCATTCCGTAATCAGGCTCGCTTTATTAGGGTTCCTGCCCCTCCTGAGCGGGAAGCCCTGATTGCCTCTACATCTCGTCCGTCAGTTATGCGCGCCCAGCTGGCCCCGGCATCGAGCGCCGCGAGGGCAGCCTCGACCTTGGGGATCATGCCGCCGGCAATGCGGCCGTCGCTTATCCGTTGCCGCACCTCCGTGTCGTCCAGGGTCGCCAGCAGTGAGGCGGGGTTGGCCGGGTCGTCGAGGACGCCGGGCACGTCGGTCATGAAGAGCACGGGGGACGTAAGGGCGCCAGCGACATAACCCGCTACCTCGTCGGCGTTGACGTTGAGGGCGTGGCCGTCCCCGTCAACCGCGAGGCAGGCGATGACGGGCGTGAAGCCGGCCGCAAGCAGGGTCCACAGCAGGTGCTCATTGACGCCCACCATGCTCCCCACCCGGCCCAGCTCCGGGTCCTTGACGGTGGCCAGCAGCGTGGCCGAGTCCCGGCCGGTCAGTGCCACGGCGTCGCCTATCTCCTGGGCGAGATCCTTGCCGAGCAGGGTAAGTGCGGCCTCTGCCGCTTCCAGGACGGCTTCGGTTGTGACCCTCAGTCCGCGCACGAAGGAGCTGGAGACCCCGCGCCTGTCGAGCTCTGCCTTGATGAACGGGCCGCCGCCATGCACCACGACGGGCTCCTCCCCGGCCTGTGCCCACTCCCTGATGACTCCGGCGACCGCGCGCCGAATAGCGGGCTCGGTCATGGCATTTCCCCCATACTTGACAACGAACGGCATAAGGGCAAGTTTACCCGGCTCCTGCTAAGGTTGAACTAACGATTTCCCTGCGCCCAAGCGGCCTGAAGAAGGAGAAGATGGAGCAGCTCAGGTTCGGAACGGATGGTTGGCGCGACATCATCGCTGACCGATTCACTTTTGCCAATGTGCGTCGCTGCGCCCAGGCGTACGCCGAGCATCTGCTCGACGAGGGCAGCGAGAGCGTCGTGGTCGGCTTCGACACGCGCTTCGGCGGCGAGGCCTTCGCGGCTGCGGTGGCGAATGTTCTGGCGGCCAACGGCTTGGACGTCCTGCTCTCGGCGACCTTCGTGCCCACGCCGGCGGTATCCCACGCCGTGACGCAGTACGGGGCGGGCGGCGCGGTCATGCTCACCGCCTCGCACAACCCGCCGGCCTACAACGGCTTCAAGATCAAGGGCCCCTACGGCGGCAGCGCCACCGGCAAGATCTACGACGACGTGGCCAGGCGGGTGGCCCGGATCGGTCCCGGCGACGTGCGCGATTCGGGAGCAGGAGGCAGAGTAAACCGTCTCGACTTCCGTCCCGGCTACTTCGAGGCCCTGCGCCGGGTGGTGAACCTGGATGCACTGCAGGACGCATCCTTCGCTATTGGCCACGATCCGATGGGTGGCGCCGCGGCCGGCTGGCTGGCCTCCTTCGTGCGCTACAGCGACCTGCCCCTGCGCGTCGAGCAGCTGCGCAAGCAGCCGGACCCACTCTTCCACGGCGTCAACCCGGAGCCGCTGCCGCCCAACCTGGGGGTTTCCGCAGAGCGGGCCCGCCAGGGCGACCTGGCGTTCATCGCGGCCACCGACGGGGATGGCGACCGGATCGGCGTTGTCCTTCCGGACGGCAGTTTCTTCAACAGCCACCAGATCTTTGCGGTGCTGCTCGACCTGCTCGCCGGCCGGGGCGGCCGCGGCAGGGTCGTCAAGACCTTCACCGTGTCGCGGCTGGTGGAGCGCCTCGCGCGCAGCCGCGGCCTCGAGGTGTGCGAGACGCCCGTGGGCTTCAAGTACATCGTCGAGGAGATGCTCAAGGGCGACGTGCTCATCGCCGGGGAGGAGTCGGGCGGCATCGGCGTGCAGGGTCACCTGCCGGAGCGCGACGGAATATTGTGCGCGCTGCTCCTGGTCGAGGCAGTGGCGTGCGCAGGGGTGCCGCTGCCCGAGCTGTTCGCCGCGCTGGAGCGGGAGGCAAGCTGGCGGCACGCCTACGACCGTGCCGACCTCGAACTCGAGGACCGCTCGCTGGTGGACCGGCTGCTGGGCCGGCTGGAGGATCCGCCCAGCAGCTTCGCGGGCCTGGAGGTCTCGTCGGTCGAGCGGCGGGATGGCGTGAAGCTGAACCTGGGCGAGGACTCCTGGCTGCTCTTCCGGCCCTCCGGAACGGAGCCCCTGCTGCGGGTGTATGCAGAGGCTCCCGATCCGCAGGCCGTGGGCAGCATCCTCGCCCAGGCACAAAGGTTCGTGCAGGGTTAGAGCCTTAGCAGCTCCTTGGGGGAGTGCGACAGCAGCTCGTAGCCGGACTCGGTGACGATAACCAGCTCTTCGATGCGCACTCCGCCGGTTCCGGGCAGGTAGACGCCCGGCTCGACGGTCACGGCCATGCCCGGCTCCAGCACATCCTCGGAGCGGGGCGACAGGGTGGGCCCCTCGTGGATGACGAGGCCAACGCCGTGGCCCAGGCTGTGCACGAAGTACTCTGCCAGGCCGTGCCCTTCCAGTACCGTGCGGGCTGCAGCGTCGACATCCCGGGCGTTCACGCCGGCGCGTATCACGTCCAGGGCGCGCAGTTGCGCCTCGAGCACGGCGTGATAAACGCGCGTCATCTCCTCACCGGGGTCGCCCACAGCGACCGTGCGGGTCATGTCGGCGTGATACCCCCCGTAGACCGCGCCGAAGTCGAGCGTGACGATGTCACCCTCCTCGATGATGCGGCCGGTGGCGACACCGTGGGCCATGGCCGAGCGGGGTCCGGAAGCGACGACGGTGTCGAAACTCAGTGCCTCGGCACCCGCCTTGCGCATGTGCGCCTCGATCTCCAGCGCGACCTCGACCTCGCTCATGCCGGCCCTGATGACCTGCCGCGCCCGTCCGAAGGCTGCGTCGGTGATGCGGGCGGCCTCCCGCAGGCTCGCCTGCGCGGCGTCATCCTTGACCATGCGCTCGGCACGCAGCAGTTGCCGCACGGTCACGAGCTCCCCGTCGAATCCGGCCTGCAGGTCCTGGTACTGGGCGAGAGTCAGGGCATCGGCCTCCACGCCCAGGCGCAGGCCGGCGGCCCGTTCTGCCACCAGGGCCTGCCACTCGCGGGTGATGGCGACGGGAATCGTCGACTCCTCGGCCGCCTGAGCGTCGTAGCGGCCGTCGGTGATGAGCAGGCTGCCATTGGTGGTGACGAGCACCCGGCCGTCGGCCGGCGTGGAGAAGTTGGAGAGGTAGCGGACGTTGGGTGGCGCGGTGACGAGCAGGGCGTCGACGCCCAGCCCGGCAAGCAGCTGGCGGGCCTGTGTTTCGCTCATCACTGGCTCACCCCGGCCGTTGCGATAGCCAGGAAGTCGTCCGGATCGAGGGAGGCACCGCCGATGAGGCCGCCGTCGATGTCGGGTTGCCCGAGCAGCTCGGCGGCGTTGCCCGGTTTCATGGAGCCGCCGTAGAGGATGCGCATCTGGCTGGCGTGCTCGGGGAAGAGCTCCCCAAGCTGGTTCCTGATCGCGGCGCTCATCTCCTGGGCGTCGGCCGCCGTGGCAGTGCGGCCGGTTCCGATCGCCCACACGGGCTCGTAGGCGACCACCAGGTGGTCGGGTGAGGCGAGACGCAGGCCTTCCGTCGCCCTCCTGAGCTGGTTCAGCACCACCTCCCGGGCGCGGCCCGCGTCGCGTTCCTCCTCGCGCTCGCCAACGCACAGGATGGGGATGAGGTCGTTCTCCAGCGCGGCGGCCACCTTGGCGGCCAGGAGCTCGTCGCCCTCAGCGTGATATTCGCGCCGCTCGGAGTGGCCCACCAGGACGAAGGTCGCACCGGCGTCGCGCAGCATCGCCCCCGACACCTCGCCGGTGTAGGCCCCCGACTGGTGGGCGCTCAGGTCCTGGCCGGCCAGGCGCACGCGCGTCCCGCCCGCTGCAGCCGCCATGGGCACCAGGTGGGTGGCGGGGACGGCAAGCAGCAGGTCGCGGTCTTCCGGCACATCACCGAGGCGGGGCCTCAGCTCGTCCAGGAAGCGCCCGCTCTCGCTGGGCAGCTTGTTCATCTTCCAGTTTCCTGCGATCAGGGGTCGTCTCATGGCTGCAAGCATAACGGAGGCGGGTCGGAAACCCGACCCGCCTCAAAGATTCGTAACTTTTTACTGGGCAATGGCCAGCCGCGGTCCTGACTCAGGCGCGCGCGGCCGGTTCGTTGCTGTCGCGCTTGCGGCGCTGCCGCTTGGGACCCTTGTCTCCGCCTGAAGCCTCCAGGGCCTCCAGGCCGCCAACGAGGGCGATGTCCAGCACCTGGTCGAGCTCTTCGACGGCGTGGGAGACGAGGCTCTTCTTCAGGTGCCCGGCGATCTCGCGCATGTCCGGTTCGTTCTTCGCCGGGTAGACGATGTGCTTGATGCCGGCCCGCTTGGCGCCCAGGATCTTCTCCTTGAGCCCGCCGATCGGCAGCACGCGACCCCGCAGGGTGACCTCACCGGTCATTGCTACGTCCTTGCGCACCGGCACGTTGGTGAGCGCGCTGATGAGCGAGGTGGCGAGGGCGATACCGGCCGAGGGACCTTCCTTGGGCGTGGCACCCGCCGGCACGTGGATGTGGATCTCGCTCTCGTCGAGCGTCTCCTGCTTGATGCCGAACCGCTTGGCGTTGCTCTTCGCGTAGGTGAGCGCCGCCCGGGCCGATTCCTTCATGACGTCACCCAGCTGTCCCGTGAGGACGAGGCCGCCCTTGCCGGGGGTGATGCTCGTCTCGACGAAGAGGATGTCGCCGCCCACGGGCGTGAAGTACATGCCGGTGGCGACGCCGACCAGGTTGTCCTCGGCCTCACTCTCCGGAGTGAAGCGCTCCGGCCCCAGGTAGCTTTCGAGGCTGCGCTCGCCAACCCGCACGCGCTTGGCGTCGCCCTCGGCAATGCGCCGGGCGGCCTTGCGGGCCACGGTGCCGATGGTGCGTTCGAGGTTACGGACGCCGGCTTCGCGGGTGTACGAGGTGATGAGCTTGGCGAGGGCGCCGTCACTGAAGTTGATTTGCCGTGCGACCAGGCCGTTCTCGCGTATTTGCCGGGGAACGAGGTAACGCTTGGCGATCTCCAGCTTCTCCTGCTCGATGTAGGAGGAGAACTCGATTACCTCCATGCGGTCGAGGAGCGCCTCGGGGATCTGCTGGACGTAGTTGGCGGTGGCTACGAAGAGCACCTCGGAGAGGTCGAACGGGACGCCCAGGTAGTGGTCGACGAAGGCGTTGTTCTGGGCCGGGTCGAGCACCTCGAGCAGGGCAGAGGAAGGATCCCCCTGGTACGACACCCCCAGCTTGTCCACCTCGTCGAGGAGGAAGACGGGGTTCTTGGTGCCGGCCTGGCGTATGCCCTGGATGATGCGGCCCGGCATGGAGCCTATGTAGGTGCGGCGGTGACCGCGGATGTCCGACTCGTCGCGGGCGCCGCCCAGCGAGATGCGTACATACTCGCGGCCCAGCGCCTTGGCGACGGACTGGGCGATCGAGGTCTTGCCGACCCCGGGAGGTCCGACGAAGAGCAGGATGGGTCCCTTGTTGACTTCGTTCTCGTCGATCTCGCCCTTCTGAGCCTGTTCAGCCTTCAGGCGGCGCACGGCCAGGTACTCGAGGACGCGGTCCTTCACCTTTTCGAGCCCGTAGTGGTCCTCTTCGAGGATCTGCGCGGCCCGTTCGACGTCGAGGCTGTCGTCGGAGCGTTCGTTCCAGGGGAGTTCGACGATGGTGGTGAGGTAGGTGCGGATCACCGAGGCCTCGGCCGAGTCGGGGTGCATGCGGGCAAGCCGGTTGAGCTCCCGCTGCGCTTCCTTCATGGCTTCCTCGGGCAGGTCGAGCTCCTCGAGCTTTTCGCGGAACTCCTCGATCTCGTCCTCGTCGTCGTCGTTGCCGGAGAGCTCCTTCTGCAGGGCCTTGATCTGCTCGCGCAGGAAGTACTCCCGCTGGTTGCGGTCGATCTCCTCCTTGACCTCCTTCTGGAGGCGGCGCTGGGTCTCCTGCAGCTCGATTTCCGTGTCGATGAGTACGAGCACCTTGCGGATGCGTTCGGCGATCGAGTTGGCCTCGAGGACGTCCTGCTTGTCCTCGAGCTTGAAGTCGAGGTGGTAGGCGACGTAGTCGGCAAACTGGCCGGGGTCTTCCAGGTTCATGATGAACTGGGCGACCTCCTGCTGGATGCCGCGACCGTGCTCGACGATGTCGGTGAACTTGTCCTTCAGCTCCCGGAAGGCAGCTTCGAGGACGACGGTGTCGCCGTCGGGAACGTCGAGCGGTTCGACGTTGGCCTCGATGAGACCGCCGGAGACCTGATAGTTGTCTATGCGCACGCGAGCGAACGCCCGGACGAGCATCTGGATGGAGCCGTCGGGGTTCTTCTTCATGCGCATGATGTTGCAGGCCGTGCCTACTTCGAAGAGATCGTCGGGAGTGGGCTCCTCGACCTCCCGGTCCTTCTGGCTCACGATGACGATCGTGCGGTCACGGTCCAGGGCGGCGTTGATTGCCCTGATGCTGATCGCACGGCCAGCATCGATGGGCATGACCATGGTGGGGTAGAGGACCGACCCGCGCACCGGGCATACCGGTACCGGGTTCAGAAAGTCCTGGTTGATATCTTGGTTATCTGACATCACTCGCTCCTAACCTGGACAAGTGAGATGCATTGAGTTTTGAACTGCCTGAAAATCTGAGTCCGCACTTATCAAGTGTACTCTACCGGCAGGCTCTGCTTGGCCTCGCGTTATACGTTAGTCGTTCCGCTTCAGTCAACGAGCCCAGGACATTTTGCTTTCCCGGTCCGGACATTATAGGGCGTGGCCTGGCGTGATAGCTTGTCAGGAATGCTAGACGTGAAGCGGCAGCTCGAGAATGCCCTGCAAGAAGCGGTGGCGGCGCTGGGCGCCAAAGCAATCGACATCATCATCCAGCCTGTGCCTGAAAACAAACCCGGCGATTTCGGATCGCCGGTGGCGTTCGGGCTTGCCCGCGAACTGCGCCGCAACCCGGCCCATATCGCTACCGACATAATAGAGCGCCTGCAACTGCCCGACGGTGTCGCAAGAGTCGAGGCGGCAGGACCCTACATCAACTTCTTCCTCGACCCGGCCGCCTACGTTCGCGGCGTGGTCAGCGCCTCGCCCGGATCCCCGGTCAGGAACCGGAAGGTCGTGGTCGAGCACACCTCCGTTAACCCCAACAAGGAGGCCCACGTGGGCCACCTGCGCAACATCGTGCTGGGCGACGCCTGCGCCCGCATCCTGCGCGAGGCGGGCTACGAGGTCGAGGTCCAGAACTACATCGACGACACCGGCCGCCAGGCCGCCGAAAGCCTCTTCGCCATCAACTACTTCGACGCCCGCTACGACGGCTCGAAGAAGTACGACCACTGGCTGGGCGAACTCTACGTGAAGCTGGGCCAGGCGAAGGAGGAGGACGGCGAGGCGATCGAAGAGGGCGTCTCGGCGATCATGCACCGCCTCGAACGCGGCGAGCTGCGCGAAGATGTCGAAAAGGTGGTGCGCGCCCAGCTGGAGACCTACTACAAGCTGGGGACGCAGTACGACCTGCTCGTGTGGGAGTCGGACGTGGTCAACTCCGGCTTCCTCGCGCAGGGACTGGCGATTCTCGAGCAAAGCCCGCACGTCTACCGGGCAACGGAGGGGAAGTACGCCGGCGCCCTGGTGATGGACGTGAGCGAATTCCTACCCGGCCTCGAGGAGCCCCTGGTCGTGCTCGTGCGCAGCGACGGCAACGCCATGTACGTCGCCAAGGACGTGGGCTACCAGTTCTGGAAGGTGGGCCTCTTCGGCGGGCTCAGGTTCCAGCCGTTCGACACACAGCCGTCGGGCGACACCCTCTACACCAGCGCCCCGGAGGGTGAGGAGCAGCCGGACGGCCGCACCTTCGCAAAGGGTGACGAGGTCATCAACGTGATCGACGTGCGCCAGTCGCACCCCCAGGCGATCGTGAAAGCCGCCCTGAAGCTGACCGACACGGGTCATGGCTACGACCAGAGTCATCACCTCGCCTACGAGGTGGTGACTCTCGAGGGGCAGGCGATGAGCGGCCGCCGTGGCATCACCCTCTCCATCGATGAGGTGGTGGAGGAGGCGACCCGCCGCGCCCGGGCCGTGGTCGAGGAGAAGAACCCCGATCTCGAAGCGGTCGACCGGGTCGCCCGCCAGGTAGGCGTGGGCGCACTGCGCTTCGGCATGCTCAAGAGCGAGGCGCGCAAGATCATCGACTTCCGCTGGGAGCAGGCGCTCTCGCTGCAGGGAGACAGTGCTCCCTACGTGCAGTACGCGCACGCCCGGGCCAGCTCGATCCTGCGGGCCGCGCAGGCAGCCGGCCTCGACACTGCCAATGCCGACTGGTCGAAGCTCGGCACGGTCGAGGTGAAACTCGCCCAGGAGATCGCCCGCTACGGCGAAGTGGTCGAGGACGCCGCCCGGGAGCTGGCGCCGCACGCGGTCGCGCAGTACGCCCTGGAGCTGGCCACCGCCTGGAACTCCTACTACAACCACCGTGACGCGGACGGCCGGCCCGACACGGTAGTCGTCCGGGCCGATCCCGGCCTGCGCGAGGCCCGCGTCGCCCTCGTCGAGGCGG